>CALXFP010000018.1 GCA_944387615.1 uncultured Oscillospiraceae bacterium
TCCAGAATCAGCAGGCTCCGGGAGGTGGCATACTTTAATATAGAAGCGACCTCGGACATCTCCACCATAAAGGTAGACTGTCCCGAGGCCAGGTCGTCGCTGGCGCCGATTCGGGTGAATACCCGGTCAACCAGACCGATGCTGGCACTGCGGGCGGGGACAAAGGAACCCATCTGGGCCATTAGCACAATCAAGGCCACCTGCCGCATGTAGGTGGACTTACCGGCCATATTGGGGCCGGTGATAATGGAAACCTGGTGATTATCCGCACCCAGGTGAGTATCATTGGGTACAAACAGGGAATCTTTCAGCATGGCTTCCACCACCGGATGGCGACCATCGGTGATGGAGATTTCCTGCCCCAGGGTAATTTCCGGACGGCAGTATCCCCGCTGCACCGCTACGCTGGCCAGACTGCACAGAGCATCGGCAGCAGCCACCGCGGCGGCAGTCTGCTGTACCCGGGCGGCCTGCTGGGCCAGGTGTTCCCGCAGCTGGGTGAAAATCTGGTATTCCAGGGCAGTCAGCCGATCTTTGGCAGTGAGCACCTGGGTTTCCAGTTCTTTGAGTTCCTGGGTGATGTAGCGCTCGCAGTTTGCCAATGTCTGCTTGCGGATGTAATGCTCCGGCACCTGATCCATAAAGGATTTGGATACTTCAATATAGTAGCCGAAAACCCGGTTATATCCCACTTTCAGGGTGCGGATGCCGGTTTTCTCCCGTTCGGAAGCTTCCACAGCGGCAATGGTGCCGCTGCCGCCTTCCATAATATCCCGCAGCCGGTCGGCTTCTTCGCTGGCACCTTTGCGGATGATGCCGCCTTCCCGGACGGTCAGGGGAGGATCTTCCACAATGGTGGACTCAATCAAATCGGCACAGTCTGCCAGAGCGTCCATGCTCTGCTCCAATTTCCGCAGCAGCGGTGCCTCGGCACTTTGCAGCTGCCGCTTCACTTCCGGCAGAGCCCGGAAGCCCCGGGCCAGTCCCAGCAAATCCCGGCAATTTACCGTACCGGTAACAATCCGGGTCATCACCCGTTCCAGATCGGTAACGTCGGTCAATGCCTTTTCCAGTTCTCCCCGGACGATGGTGTTGTCCGCCAGTTCTTCCACAGCGCTGTGGCGGCGGGTAATCTCCACCGGGTCCAGCAGAGGCTTTTCCAGCCAGGAGCGCAGCAGCCGCCCGCCCATGGCGGTGTGGGTTTTATCCAGCACCCACAGCAGGGTTCCTTTTTTCTCTTTGGAACGCATGGTTTCCGTCAGTTCCAGATTCCGCCGGGCGTCCAGATCCAGTTCCATGAACTTTCCGGTGGTATAGTACTGCAGCTGGCGGATGTGGGCCAGATCATTTTTCTGCAGCGTCAGCAAGGTCTGCAGCAATGCACCGCTGGCAATCACGGCAGCGGGCAGTCCTACCAGCCCCAGCTGGGACAGAGGTGCCTGGAAATGGCTTTCCAGCAGACTTTCCGCCTGTTCCAGCCGGAACAGTTCTGCCTTACCTTCGTCCACACAGCAGTTTAACCGGCGGAAAATGGCATCGGAAATCGGCTCACAGTCCACATTCTGACCATACCGGATGACCTCACTGGGAGCAAACCGGCCCAATTCCGAGGCAACGCTTTGCCCGTCAGAACAGACCGTGGCAAAGAACGCACCGGTGGACACATCGCAGAAGGCCAGACCAAACTTGCCGCTTTCTCCATAGATGCAGCCAATGTAATTGTTTTTGTTTTCGTCCAGCATGCAGCTTTCGGTGACGGTGCCGGGGGTGACGATGCGGGTGATTTCCCGCTCTACCAATCCTTTGGCCAGGGCGGGGTCCGTCATCTGTTCACAGATGGCAACCTTGTAGCCCTTCTGCACCAGCCGGGCAATGTAGGAATCCACACTGTGATAAGGCACGCCGCACATGGGAGTCTGCTCTTCCTTGGGGCGGCTTCGGTCACGGGTTGTTAGGGTCAGGTCCAGTTCCCGGGCAGCCAGCTTGGCGTCTTCGTTGAACATTTCATAAAAGTCACCCAGGCGGAAAAACAGAATACAGTCCTGATTCTGCTCCTTGATCTGCTGGTACTGCCGCTGCATGGGGGTCAGTTCTTTTTCGTTTGCGGCCATGAAACCCCTCCTTATCTGTTGTTTGCGGCTTGTTCGGCCAATTCGCCGGTCAGGCTCCAGGTGGTGGCGCCGGTGATGGTCAGGTTCTGGAAGCTGCCAATCAGACTGTCGCAGCCGTGGAACCGAACCAATCTGCCCCCTTCTGTCCGGGCGGTGAGAAAATCTTTGTCCTTTCCATCTACCAGGCAGCGCAGGGTTTTACCCACATAGTTCTGATGGACTTCTTCGGAAATGGCGTTTTGCAGGGCACACAGCCGGTCAAAGCGGCGGTTTTTCTCTTCCTTCGGGGTGGGGTCTTCCATCGAAGCCGCAGGAGTGCCGGGCCGGGGGGAGAAGATGAAGGTAAACAGGCTGTCGTAATGCACCTGCTCAATCAGAGACAGGGTCTGGGCAAAATCCTCCTCCGTCTCTCCGGGGAAGCCAACGATCACATCGGAAGTCAGCACCAAAGAGGGCATCACCTGCTTGGCATAGCGAACCTTTTCCAGGTAAGTTTCCCGGTCGTAGTGGCGGTTCATGGCTTTCAAAATGCGGGAAGAGCCGGACTGGAAGGGAAGGTGCAGCTGCTTGGCAATTTTATCGTACTTTGCCATGGTGTCAAACAGCTTGTTGGATGCATCCCGGGGATGGCTGGTCATGAACCGGATCAAAAAGTCACCGGGAATCTGGGCAATCTGCTCCAAAAGGTCGGCAAAGTCCATACCGCAGGACAGATCCTTGCCGTAGGAGTTTACATTCTGTCCCAGCAGGGTGATGTCCTTCACGCCGCTTTCAATCAAAGTGCGGCACTCGCGCAGAATGTCCTCGGGCTGGCGGCTGCGTTCCCGTCCCCGGACATAGGGAACGATGCAGTAGGTGCAGAAATTGTTGCAGCCATACATAATGGAAACCCAGGCTTTCAGCTGGGAATCCCGCTGCTGGGGGATGCCTTCGGCAATGGAGCCGGGCTCGTCGGTAATATAGAACTGCCGCTTTTTTCCATCCAGAACCTTCCAAAGGATTTCCGGGAACTGCCACAGATGGTGGGTGGAGAATACCCCATCTACATGGGGGTAGCTGGTTTTGATCCGGCTGGAAACCACTTCCTGACCGGCCATACAGCCGCACAAGAAAATTTTCTGAGCCGGATGGCGGCGTTTGGTATGGGTCAGCGCACCCAGATTGCCAAACACCCGCTGCTCGGCGTGTTCCCGAATGGCGCAGGTGTTCAGAATCACCACATCTGCGCCTTCCGCTTCCGAGATCATGCGGTAGCTGCTTTGAATCAGATATCCCCGCAGTTTTTCGGAGTCCGCTTCATTTTGCTGACAGCCGTAGGTTTCCACATAAGCGGTAGGAACCTGTCTGCAGGACTGCCAGTAAGCGGCGATTTTATCACAATAGGCGAACTGATGCTCCAGTTCTTCCTGGGAAATGACTGTGGTTTTGGTATTCATAGGGGGGTCCTCCAGTGGATACAATCTCAACTATATATGATAGCAGTTTTGCATTCCCTTTTCAAGTGCAGATCGTAAGAAATGAAGGAAATGAGCGCAGCGCAGGATGTAAAGAAACTTTCGGATCGGGATGAAAAATGTTTATTGCCCACAGGCTGTGAACGACGGATATTAAACCTAAAGCGTCTCTGATAGAAGAACATAATTCCGCTGTGTATGGGCACATTGCACAGTGAAGTTGTGAAAAATATGTGAATTTTCCATGATGAAATAGAGAATTGTACAAAAATTTGCAATCCGACGAAGGAATACTTGCAAAATAACGGTCAATCCGTTATAATACCGACAAGTGGTTTTGCTTCAATTCGTTGAAGTATTAAAGCAATGATATTTTGCAAATTCTCGATAAAAATTTTGGTTTTCCTGATTTTTTTGATATTCTTAACCGTTCCTTTGCACAAGGAAATTGAAACGCTGTAAGGCCATTACTTTTGAGAAAAGTAATTGTCATATATTTTTTAAGAGGGAGGATTTTTTCAAAATGAAAAAGTTCAACAAGGTTCTGTGCATGATCCTGGCACTGGTTCTGGTGCTCGGTCTGGCTGCCTGCGGTTCCAGCAGTTCCGGCAGCGATTCCGGTTCCGCCGCCGACTTCAAGATCGGTATTATTACCGGTACCGTCTCTCAGGGTGAGGAAGAATACCAGGCTGCTCAGAAGATGAAGGAAAAGTACGGCGATATGATCGTCACCGCGACCTATCCCGACAACTTCTCCACCGAAACCGAGCAGACCATCGCTACCGTTACCAATATGGCTTCTGACCCGGACGTCAAGGCTATCGTCTTTGTGCAGGCTGTCCCCGGTGCCACCGCCGCCATCAATAAGGTTAAGGAAACCCGTGATGATGTGCTGTTCATCACCGGTGTTTGCGCAGAAGACCCCGCCGTCATCGCTGCAGCTGCTGATATCTGCATGCTGGTAGACGAAATCGCCATGGGCACCACTGTCGTTGACCAGGCAGCTGCCATGGGCGCCAAGACCTTTGTTCACATTTCCTTCGAGCGTCACCTGGGCTATGCTACCATCTCTGCCCGTCAGGCTGGCTTCAAGGCTCGCTGCGCAGAGCTGGGTATTGAGTACGTGGAAGCTACCGCTCCCGATCCCACTGGTGATGCCGGCGTTACCGGTGCTCAGGCTTGGGTTACGGAAAACATTAAGGTTTATGTGGATGAGTACGGCAAGGATACCGCTTTCTTCTGCACCAACTGCTCCATGCAGACTCCTCTGATTCAGCAGGTTGCCGAGCTGGGCGCTATCTTCCCCCAGCAGTGCTGCCCCTCTCCCTACCACGCTTACCCCTCCGCCTTTAACATTTCCACCGAAGGCCACGAAGGTGATGTGCCCTACATGCTGGAGCAGATCAAGGCCAAGGTCGCAGAGTATGGCAACACCGGCCGTATGTCCACCTGGGAAGTTCCCATCAATATGATGATGATCGAAGCCGGTGTGGAATACGCCATCAAGTGGTGCAAGGGTGAGATCACCGACCGCTGCGACGAAGAAGCTCTGCTGGCTGAGATGAAGAAGATCTCCGGTGAAGAGACCAAGATTTCTCACTACTCTGACGCCAACGGCGAACTGGACAACTTCTTCATGATTCTGTGCCCCTTCTACACCTTCTAAATTCTAGGGCGTACATCGTAACCTGACAGTTTTTTAGATCAATGCGCCCATCGGTCTTGATCGATGGGCGCATTTTTCTTCGAAAGTATGGCTGCCCTTGTGGCAGCCGGCGGACAGATACATGAGTGCTGAACGATTTGCGCATCCCCATATGCACAAATCGTTTAGCGCTCATCAAAAAGGGGTTAACTATGGATAAGGAATATGTACTGAATATGGAGGACATCAGCAAAGAGTACTTTGGCAATAAAGTGCTCAAAGGTGTCCAGCTGAAGGTAAGACCCGGAGAAATTCACGCTCTGATGGGTGAGAATGGCGCTGGTAAGTCTACCTTGATGAATATCCTGTTTGGCATGCCGGTGATCCACAATACCGGCGGATACGGCGGCAGCATTGAGTTTGACGGGGAGAAAGTCACCATTGACAGCCCCAATAAGGCAATGCAGCTGGGTATCGGCATGGTGCATCAGGAGTTTATGCTGATTCCCGGCTTCACGGTGACGGAAAATGTCAAACTGGGCCGGGAGATTACCACGCCTACCGTGGCAAGTTCCCTGCTGGGCAAATCGCTGGAACGGCTGGATAAGCCTGCCATGGCAGCCGATACCCGGGAAGCACTGGATACCATCGGCCTGAACATTGAGGACTACGCCATGGTGGCAGGTATGCCGGTAGGCTATATGCAGTTTATCGAAATCGCCCGGGAAATTGACAAAACCGGCATCAAACTGCTGATTTTCGATGAACCCACCGCGGTGCTGACCGAATCGGAGGCCGACCGGCTGCTGGATACCATGCGGGTCATTGCCTCCAAGGGCATTGCCATCATCTTCATTACCCACCGGATCAACGAAGTGATCGCCGTTACCAATTCCATGACCATTCTGCGCGACGGCACCTTTGTCAGTCGTCTGGAAACCAAGGACACCACGGCTGCCAAAATTGCCGAGCTGATGATTGGCCGGAAAGTGGAAAAGCTGGTGGACAACATGGGCCAGGATAACCGTGGCATTCGTGACGACGAGGTGCTTCTGACGCTGAAGAACTTCTATGTGGATATGCCTGGCGAGCGGGTTCGGGGTGTGGATCTGAATCTGCGCCGGGGAGAAATTCTGGGCATCGGCGGCCTGGCAGGCCAGGGCAAGGTTGGCATTCCCAACGGCATTCTGGGCCTGTATCCCAGCAGCGGCGAAGTGGAATTTGACGGCCAGAAAATTGACCCGTCCAAGCTGGGCGATGCACTGAAGAAGGGCATTGCTTTTGTATCGGAGGACCGCCGGGGTGTGGGCCTGCTTCTGGGAAAATCCATCCAGCAGAACATTATTTTCACAGCCATGCAGATTCAGGGAAAGTTCCTGCGGAAATTCGGCCCCTTCACCCAGTTTAACGGGAAGGCAGCCAAACAGCATGCCCTGGAAATGATCAAAGCTCTGGATATTCGCTGTACGGGACCGGAGCAGTATGCCGGACGGCTCTCCGGCGGCAACCAGCAGAAGGTATGTCTGGCCAGGGCCATTACCATGGAGCCGAAGCTTCTCATCGTTTCCGAGCCGACCCGTGGCATTGACATCGGCGCAAAGAAGCTGGTGCTGGAGCTGCTGGCCAAGATGAACCGGGAGCAGGGCATGACCATCATTATGGTTAGTTCGGAGCTGAACGAACTGCGCAGTCTCTGTGACCGGATTGCCATTGTTTCTGACGGAAAGCTGACCGGTATCTTTGGACCGGACGCTTCCGACGCCGACTACGGCCTGGCCATGTCCGGCGTTGTGGAGGGAGGTAAGGACCATGACTAAGGAAAAATTGAAAAAGACCATGGATGCCATTGGCTGGCCCAGACTGATTGTGTTTTTGTTCTTTGCGGCGATTGTTCTGACTGCTTACTTCAATGGCATTGACGTAGCCTCCTACTTCTCTTCCACGCTGAAATATTGGGGCATGTGGGGAATTCTGGTGCTGGCCATGGTCCCGTCCATCAAGTGCGGCATTGGCCCCAACTTTGGCGTCAGCCTGGGTATTGTCTGCGGCCTGCTGGGCACACTGCTGGCAATTGAGTTTAACATTGCACCCCGGGTCAACGCTGCAATGCCCGGTGCAGGTCCCTGGATGGCCATGCTGTTTGCCATTGTCATCTCCATTGCGGTAGCCTGGATTGTGGGCATCGGATACGGCAAGCTGCTGAACATGGTCAAGGGCAGCGAGATGACCGTTACCACCTATGTTGGCTATTCCGTCATTTACCTGATGTGTATCGTCTGGTTCCGGGCGCCGTTCAGCAGCGGCGAAATCATCTGGCCCCTGGGCGGTGCCGGTGTGCGTAACCCGGTTTCTCTGGAGTCCAGCTTTGCCTATCTTCTGAATGACTTCCTGGGCTTCAACCTGGGCCCGGTGTACATCCCCACCGGCATTATCCTGTGCGTGCTGTTGGTGTGCCTGTTGGTGCATTTCTACTTCCGCTCCAAGACTGGCATTGCCATCACCGCTGCCGGTGCCAATCCCACCTTTGCCAAAGCCAGCGGTATTGATGTGGATAAGATGCGTATCAAAGGTATTACCCTGTCTACTGTGCTGGGCGCTGTGGGCATCGTTGTCTACACCCAGGGCTTCGGTTATCTCCAGGCATATGCGGCTCCGCTTGCCATGGGCTTCCTGTGTGTTGCTTCTGTTCTCATCGGCGGCGCAACCACCACCAAGGCAACCATCACCCATGTGATTATCGGTACATTCCTGTATCAGGGCCTGGTTATTTTCACGCCCCCGGTTTCCAATGAGTTGTTGGCGGGTACGGATATTTCCGACACCATGCGCCAGATCATCCAGAACGGCGTTATCCTGTACGCCCTGGCAAAAGCGAAAGGAGGTTCTTCCAATGAGTAATACACCTTTGAACAAAAAAAGCTCTCTGGACGGCCTCAAACGGTTTGTCTTTGACAACAAAGTTATCTTGCTGTTTGTTCTTCTGAGCATTGTCTGCATTCTGATTGCCGATACCAATGCGTCTTATGTTGCATCCGAGGTCTTTACCCGCTTTGGCCGGAACACCTGTCTGGTGCTGGCACTGATTATTCCTTGCCTGGCCGGTTTGGGCATGAACTTCGGTATCGTCGTTGGCGCCATCGCTGCCCAGCTGTCTATCTTCTGGGTGGTTCACTGGGGCTTTACCGGCATCGCAGGACTGCTGCTGTGCGTGCTGATTTGCACCCCGCTGGCGGTTCTCTTCGGCTGGCTGTTGGGCAAGCTGTTTAACAAGACCAAAGGCTCTGAAATGATTACCGGTTTGGTGCTGGGCTTCTTTGCCGATGGCCTGTATCGGCTCTTTGTCCTGTATATCATGGGCGGTGTGATTCCCTTTGACGATCCCAATTTGCTGGAGCGGGGATTCGGTCTGCGCAATGCCTTTGACCTGACCGGAAATCTGAAATACTCCCTGGATGATATCAGCTTCCTGACCACCATTTCCGTGCTGAGTGTGGTTTCGGTTTTCTCCACTCTGGTGCTGTATTCCTTTGACAAGAAGATGGGCCGCAAGGTCAATGCCAAGCAGGTTACCGGAAAGGTCGTGGCTTCGGTTGTGGTGCTGTTGGTGAGCATCGTTGCCAGATTCGTTCCGATTCTGAATGACATGCTGGGCAGCAACCGGCTTCTGATGTCGGATGCGGTTATGCTGGGAGGCATTGGACTGTTGGTGTATGCCGCAGCTATGCTGGCCTGGAAGCGGCCGGAAAAGGGAAGCGGAGCCTTCCGCAAACTGGTGAATCTGGCAGTGCTGGCCCTGGTTTTGCTGGTATCCAATTTCATCCCGGCTGTCAATAAGGTGTACCGCTCTGTCCGGCTGCCCGCCATGACCTACGCTGTTATTTGCTTCTTTGTGTTCTTCAACAACTGGATTCTCAGCACCCGGCTGGGCCAGAATATGCGTACAGTAGGCCAGAGCCGCAGCGTCGCAACTTCTGCCGGTCTTGATGTAGACAAAACCCGAATCATTGCAACCTGCATTTCTACCGTCATGGCCGCCTGGGGTCAGCTGATTTTCCTGCAGAACCTGGGTACCTTCAATACGGTGCAGCAGCAGTCCAACGTGGGCTTGTATGCAGTAGCAGCCATCCTGGTTGGTGGTGCGAATGTGCAGAAGGCCAACAACAAGCAGGCAATTATTGGCGTTTTCCTGTTCCACACATTGTTCGTGGTGGCTCCTCTGGCGGCAACCAAGCTGGTGGGCGACTCTGCCATCAGTGAGTATATCCGGATGTTCTTCTCTTACGGTGTCATCGCGGTTTCCCTGGCAATGCATGCCTGGAAGTCCGGCGGCGGCCGGAAGCCCGGCGCAGAGGGGATGAGCGCTGTGATGATGCAGCCGACGAATCCCGCAGCAAATTCCCGTCCCAAGTAAATTTTCTCAAAATAAAGCTGCCGCAGGAACTTCCTGCGGCAGTTTTTTGCGTGATTTTATTTCATCTGCTGGCGCAGAAGCGCTTCCACTTCGGAAGCCTTCAAAACCTTTCCCATAGCGGCAACGGCTTCGTTAATGACCAGGGCAGGCATGCGCATTGCACCGCAGGTCATGACTTTCTCCATATCGGTGACATACTCTACTTCCACAGAAAGACCCAGGCTTTTTGCTGCGGACTTGGCGTTCTCATACAGCTCGTGGCAGGACTTGCAGCCGGAACCGAGCACCTTGATGCTGGTGATGCCGTTTGCGCTGCCGCAGCCGCCGCCGCTGCAGGCGCAGACGGTTTCTGCTGCTTCCTGGCTCTGGGCGCAGCTGCAGGAACAGGATTGAGAAGCTTCCTTTTTCTTGCCAAAATGAAACAATGACATATAGTTTCCTCCTAAAATTATGAAAATAATTGCTGATTTAGTGATTTACACCAAAAGATAGGCTATGGCGTTGAAGAAGTAACCTACGATGATGATACCCAAGGTGCAGATGGCAATGAAAACCCCTAACAGCTTGGGCTTGACAGCCTTGCGCAGCATAATCATGGAAGGCAGAGACAGGGTGGTGACACCCATCATAAAAGACAGAACCACACCTAACTGGGCACCTTTGGCAAGCAAGGCTTCCGCAATGGGAATGCAGCCAAAAATATCGGCATACATGGGAATTCCTACCACCGTTGCGATGAGAACACCCAGGGGATTCCCGGTGCCGAGCACAGCAGTCACAAAATCCTGCGGAATCCAGTTGTGGATCACGGCACCGATTCCCACGCCCACCAGCACATAGGGAAACACCTTTTTGGCGGTGGAGCACACCTGTTCCCAGGCATAGCGGATGCGGTCCCGGACATGCAGCTGCTCCTGAGGCAGGTCTATGGCGCTGGCTCTTCGGATGTAGCTTTCAACCTGGTCCTCCAGGTGCATTTTTTCGATCAAACTGCCGCCAATGACAGCGATCACAAGACCCAGTATCACATAAACCGCAGCCACTTTCCATCCGAAAATGCTCATCAGCAGTACCAGCGACCCAAGATCCACCATTGGCGAGGAGATCAGAAAGGAGAAGGTCACTCCCAGAGGAAGCCCTGCACTGGTAAAACCAATAAACAGCGGGATAGAGGAGCAGGAGCAAAAGGGCGTCACCGTGCCAAGCAGGGCTGCCAATGCGTTTGCGCCGATGCCGTGGAACCTGCCCAATATTTTCTTGGTCCGCTCCGGTGGAAAGTAACTTTGAATGTAGGAAATGATCAAAATCAGGCATCCCAGCAGAATCATGATCTTGATTACGTCATAAATGAAAAACTGGATACTTCCGGTAACCGGGCTGCTCAGATCCATACCAAAACCGGATAAAATCCGGCCGATCAACCTGTTCAGCCACTGCATTCCCAGAATTTCCTTCTGAAAAAAATCCCATCCAGACATATTTCACCCTCGTTTCTTCGATATATCAAAAAATTTTGATGTTTCCTCCAAAGGTATCCCCCATTCCGCAGAATGGGGAAACAGACACAATCAGACTTGCTGACAGTCGTGGCATTGCCCGTCTTTTGGCGTGGTAATTTGCCGCAGCAGTGTCAGTGCCAGATCACAGCCGGCGGGGTTGAGGGAATAGTGGGTCCATTTTCCCTCCTGACGGCTGGTAACCATACCGGATTCACACAATATTTTCATGTGGTAGGACAGTCCGGACTGGGTAAGCTGCAGCTGATCCTGGAGTTTGCAGGCGCAGCGTTCGCCTCCGCGAAGCAATTCCAAAATTTCCAGACGGTTTGGGTCACAAAACGCCTTGAAAATCCTAGCTTGCTGCTGATATACTGTCTCCATCCGGTACACCCCCAAATCAAAATCTTTTGATGTCGTCAGTATACGCGGGTATTGCGGATTTGTCAATAGTCACATCAAAATAATTTGATGTGACACCCAAGGTGGAGAAGGGAGGAAAGTCAGGTTAGGATATATTAACCAATTTCTGGAAAAAAAGTTTACATAAATCTTAAGGATTGCCAGATTGCTTTTTCACGATTTCGTAGTATATAATACGGGTATGAGAGGAAAGCGGAGGGGTTCCATGAAACGCTGGTTCACGGTAGGAATTGTGTTGCTGCTGGTATTGGCAAGTGCGGTTCTTGTTTTGCGGCAGGGGGTAGACCCGGAAAATTATCTGGGAGATTGGTACTGTGCGGGTGACGGTACGTTGTACCGGTTCCGGGAAGGTATCCTGGAATGCGAAAAATACGGCTATGGGCTGTCCGACGGCAGTGTGTTCAGCGGCGCATATACCTTCAGCAGAAACTGCATGGTTGTTTTTCTGGTGGGATCAGAGGGGCCGGAAGCTGTAAAAGAGCTGCATCTGGAGCGCAGTCCCCAGGGAAATGTTCTGCGGGAAGGAAAATATGGAGAGGGGAACGTGGTGTTTTACCGCAGTCGGGAAGCCGCGGTCCAAAACAGATAAAAGATTGCCCACCGGCGAACAATCGCTGGTGGGCTGTTTGTTATACATGGAATCGGTCGTAGCTTTCGTAGCAGTCCAGGCAGAGTTTCTTTCCTCCCGCCAGACGAATCCAGTTGGCGCCGGTGGTTTCGCCGCAGCATTCGCAGACGTAGGAGTCGAAAAGCCTTGCCTTTTCCGGCAGCCGGATGGTGGTCTGCTTCACATCGAACAGTTCCTGAGGCTGGTGGGACTGGTAGTAGGCAAAGGATTCTTCCTTGGTCATGGCAGTATCCCGGGGCTTTAATACCAGCCGGACAGACTTGCCGGTTTTGCGGTTATAGAAGGAGTAGGCCTGCTTTCCCCGCATGTGGAACAGCAGATTGCCCTTGCCGATGCTGCATCCCAGAATGGCCTGGATAGCATCGACGCTGCAAGCATCATTTTCCGCAATGCACACCACTTGTTCGTCGGCAGAAAAATGCAGATCCAGCAGTTCAATGGCATACAGGGCCGCTTTGTAGCCAATGGTCAGACCGCCGCAGACATGACCATGAAATGCTGCGGCTTTCTCCCACAAAATTTTATTTTCGTCCATAGGTAACACTCCATTCTTTCTATAATGCCATCCAGTCCATGGTGACGATGGTGGTGGTAATGGTTTCGATAATGGTTCCGTGCTCAGAGATAGTGCGCAGATAGTCGACAATGACCCTTTCTTCTTCCGGCGTGATCTCACGGCAGAGTCTTGCCCGGCTGAGGGTCCAGGCAATCTGCGCGTCAATAGTTTTCACCGGATGCCAGACCTCTTTGTGGTACTGAATATTGGGTTCGTATCCCTTGTCCCACAGATAGGCAAAGGCATAGGCAATTGTGGCATTTTTCTGGGCGTTGTCCTGTTGGATGCCGATTAGCGCCAAAGCCCGGGCCAAAACCGCATCGTGCCGCCGGGTATTTGCTCGGAAGAAGCAGGCTTTTCTGGCGCAGCGCACCATTTTGTCGAAGGTATCATAGTCGCTGATTGCCGGGGTTTGATGGGCAAACACCACATCAAATGTTCCCTCCCAGTTCAGGTGCTCCAAGGATTCTGCGTGCCAGTCCAGGCAGCGGAAGGAAGCGTTGTCCATTCCCAGCTCCGCTGCCTGAGCTTTGGCACCGGCTATCATCTTTTCCGAAATGTCACAGCCGACCGCCTGCTTCACATAGGGAGCCAGCGCCAGGGTAAGGGTTCCCGCACCGCAGCCAATATCCAAAACAGAAGCGTCTTTTTGAAGGGTGCCCCGCTGCTGCATCAGTTTCAGGAAGGAATGCTCTTCTACAGCGGGGATGGGCTTTTTTACATAATCCTGGGCGGCGCTGTCCCACATTTGCCGGTGAATTTCCGGCTGAAATTCGGTTTTCCAGAGCGCTTTTAAGTCCATTCTGCGTTTTCCTCCGTATTCACCAGAACCACATGCTGTCCTTCCAGCTGGGCCACTCTGGCATCGACCCCGTAGACCTCCCGAAAGGCAGTGGAGTCCAGGATGGTGTGGTCGCCGTAACGGTACACTTCACCCTGCCGCAGCAGCAGGAATTTGTCGCAGAACCGCAGAGCCAGAGACAGGTCGTGGATTACAATAATGGCGGTCAGACCGTCTTTGTGGCACAGTTCCCGGACGATTTGCAGTACCTGATATTGGTTGCGGATGTCCAGAGAGCTGGTAGGCTCGTCCAGAAGCATGACCTTTGGCTGCTGGGCCAAGGCTCTGGCGATCATCACTTTCTGCCGCTCACCGCCGGACAGCTCGTTGAGGAATCGTCCCCGCAGGGCGTCCAGCCCCATCCGGTCCATAGCTTCATGGACGATGGCGTGATCTTCCTCCGTAAATCCCCACTTCATGTAGGGCCGGCGGCCCAGCATTACCACGTCGTGAACCGTCATTTGGGTATTGGATACGGACTGGGAAACGAAAGCCACACTCCGGGCAATATCCCGGTGAGACATGGTCAGAAGGTTCTTTCCATCCAGCAGAAATTCTCCGCTGTCCGCCTTTAAAATGTTGTTAAAGCACTTAAGCAGGGTGCTTTTTCCCACGCCGTTATTGCCCAAAATTGCCAGAAACTGCCCCGGCTCCAGATCGAAGCTGACATGCTTGAGCACATCCGGGCAGCCTTTGTAGTGGTAGCAGATGTTGTTTGCCAGAATCATTTGTTTTTTCCTCCTTTGAACAGAAGGTACAAAAACAGAGGGCCGCCCAGAAACGACGTAATGGCGCCGATGGGAAGAATCACCGGGGCAATGGCTACCCGGGCGAACAGGTCGCTGAGCAGCAGAAGGGTAGCCCCTGCCAGCACAGAACCGGGAATGACATACACGTGGTTGTTGCCCACAACCATCCGTACAATGTGGGGGGCTACCAGGCCGATAAAGTTTATCAGGCCGATGTTGGAGACAATTACGGAGCTTGTCAGACAGCACAGAACCATATTGACCAGGGTCAGCTGCTTGACGTTGATGCCCAGGCTCAGGGCGGTTTCCTCTCCGTTGAGCAGTGCATTGTAGTCCCAGCGGTGGAAGAAGCAGTAAACAATCAAAACGGCAACCACTATCGCCATCAGCCGCATATCCTCCCATCCGGTGCTGCCCAGATCACCGAAGGTCCAGAACACCAGGGTTGCAAGCTCCACTTCGTCGGCAAAGTACTGAATCAGGGTGGTGGCGCCGGAGAGCATGGAGCTGATGGCAACACCTGCCAGAACAATGCCTTCCGGAGAAATCCGACGGAACCGAGACAGACCCAGAATGAGAACCGCCACGGCAATGGAGCCAAGGAAGGAAAACAGCGGGATGCCGATGCCCATATTGCTGCCCATACCCAGAGCCACAATGGCAAAGGCGGCGCCAAAGGTTGCACCCTGAGACACGCCCAGCGTCGAGGCAGAGGCCAGGGGATTTCGCAGAATTGCCTGCAAAATGCACCCGGCCAGTCCCAGTCCCGCTCCGGCCAGAATGGCGGTGCAGATCCGGGGCAGGCGGTTGTTCTGAACCACCAGGTTGATTTTCTTATCCTGAGACAGTCCAAAGACTCCCTTAATCAGCTCCCCGATGGGGGTATTGTAGGAACCTGCCCGCAGAGACAGCACAATGGCAAACAGCAGAATCAATGTCAAAATCAGCAGAAAGCAGATGCTTTTTGCTCTGTTTTTCTGATAAGCGTTATCCGGCTGTTTACTGGCCAAGGACGATGGGACGGAATTCATAACCGGCCTCCTTCAGATCTTCATAAGGATTGGCTCCCAGCAGCATTTGGAAGATTTCTCCGGTCTTTTCCTCGATGTTCACATCGGAGAATTCTTCGGGGAACATGACGCTGGCGGCGTAGTAGGCATCTGCCAGAGCGGTTTCCAGATTGCTGGCAGAGGAGCGGAAGGAAATCTGGGAATAGACCTTGCCGGACTGAACAGCGGTCAGGGCGTTGTAATAGTCAGGATTTTTGGCATAGTCCTCGTTAATCAGTTCCATACCGTTGAAGTCCAGGAAGATCACATCCGGGTCCCAGGTGAGCACTTGCTCCAGGTCAATGTCAAACGCACCGTTTTGCCCGGTGGTGTCTGCCAGATTCTTGGCGCCGATCAGAGCAAAGGGGCCGTATCCGGCTTCGGTGCCTTCAAAACCGTGGGCACCCTTGAAGGAAACGCCGGCAACATAGACAGAGGGCTTTTCTTCTTCCGGAATGTCCCCAGTGCGCTGGCTCAGGTCATCTTCCAGGCCATGCAGATACTCCGTCAGCGCATCTGCCCGCTCCTCCATCTGGAACAGCTCTCCCAGAATCCGGATGGTTTCATACGCTTTGTCATCCAGGGTGGTGTCACTTCCGGGCACAACCACCACCGGGGTGCCGGTTTGTGCGGACAGTTCATCCGGGTCCACAGAAGCGTAGGCGCTCATGACAATCACCTGAGGAGAAACGGTGATAATTTCTTCGGTATAGGGTTCGCCGTTGGCGCCGATTACCGGCAGGGACTGGAATTTGTCAAAGTTCACATAGTTATACAGCCGGGACATACCGGGCTTGGTTTCGTAATCTTCCACGCCCACCACCAGATCGGCGGCGCCTACATAACAGCTGTAGCGCAGCGCACCTACGCCAACGCAGACGATGCTTTCCACCTGAGCAGGAATCTCCACTTCACGGCCGCTGCCGTCAACAATGGTACGGGTGGAACTGGCGGATTGGGTAACGGAGGCCAGGGTCTGCTCCGGTTGCTTGGGGCTTGCGCAGGCTGCCAGTGTTACGGCAAGGGAAGCGCTGAGAAGAAGACTTAGAAATTTGGGTGTACGCATAGCAATGGTTCCTTTCTGTGTTTCAGCGGACGAAACTTGTCCGCTTTTGCGATACTCCCATATTATACCGATATCTTTATACCGACACAAGCCCCCCCGGGGGTTTCAAAAGCCCCTTTCTTCCCACATTTTTTCCACACAAAAAGGTGCGGCCTCTATCCGCTGGGATAGAAGCCGCACACATAATATAATGCCAGATATTAGCAGGTAGCGCCGCCCTTAACAGCCTTGTTCAGGACAGAGGTCTTGTCAATGGTTCCGCTGATGAGCTTCTCGTTTACATAGTCAAAGCCCAGACGGGTTACGGTATCGGCAAACCGCTCGCCGGTGATGCCTTCGTCCCGGAACAGCAGGATGGCCTTCTCCACAATTTCCATGACTTCCTCTTCGCTGGTGAAGAGCTTGGTCAGAGGGATGCCGTGGGCAACCTTCTTGCCCCAGCGGCCGCCCAGATAGATCTTGTAGCCGTTCTGGTATTCTTCCAGAGCGCCGAAGGGGCACTTGCCCTTGCAGCGGCCGCAGTTGTTGCAGGCATTGAGGTCAATCTGAATCTTACCGTCAACCACCTTAGCAACCTTGATGGGACAGTTGTTCTCCACCTGGCAGACCTTGCAGCCGTGGCACTTGCTGTAGTCAATCATGGGAACCATCTGGCCCACAATGCCCAGGTCGTTCAGGTCAGGCTTGACACAGTTGTTGGGGCATCCGCCGACAGCAATCTTGAACTTATGGGGCAGGGTTACGCCGTGGTAGCCCAGATAGAACCGCTCGTGGATCTTCTCGCTCAGATCGAAGGTGTCGATCAGACCGTACTGGCAGGTGGTACCCTTACAGGAAACCACAGGACGAACCAGAGAACCGGTGCCGCCGGTGAGCAGATTGTGCTGTCCCAGGAAGTCGATCAGGGGCTGAACGTTTTCGTACTTGACGCCCTGAACCTCGAGGGTCAGACGGGTGGTCATGGTCACTTCACCGGAGCCGAACTTTTCAGCAGCCTCGGCTACTGCACGATGCTCCTCAGTGGTGATCTTACCGTTGCGGGTAATGACACGGACGTTGAACACATCGGGATAGCGCTTGTCCTGCAGACAGCCCAGTCCCTTCAGACGCTTGATTTCCAGAGGGGGCAGCTTGTCGCCTTCGAAGGAGACCTTTACATTGTTGACAAACAGGCCGCCTTCCAGAGCCTTGGTGTTGGTGTAGCCGTAGGCCTTCAGACGGTTCTGCAGGAAGTAACCACGCTTGCCCTTGGCACAGACCATCAGCAGCTTGGCCTCTTTGTCCAGACCTGCAATGGGGCCGTTTACCTTGCTCAGATCCACCCAGGTTGCACCGGGAATGGCGGGAGCGGGGCTGACGTCGATGATCTGGTAACCCTTGGCCTTGCCTGCCAGGTATTCGGCGGGGGTCATGGACTCGTAAGCGCCGGACATCTTGTTCTCCAGAATGTAGCAAGCCTGAACGAAGGGATGGATGGCAGTGGAGAAAGGAGGTGCGTAGGCATAATCCAAGGTGTCAAAGTCTTCAATCTTTGCACCCATGGCGATGCCGGTAACAGCGATGTCCACCATTTTGTCCACGGCGCCGCCGCCCAGTACCTGAATACCCAGCAGCTTGTGGGAGGGCTTGTCGGCAACCAGCTTGGTCATGAAGGTGGAGGCATCCGGATAGTAATGAGCCTTGTCGTCGGTTACGCAGGTGACGGTAATGACATCGAAGCCTGCGGCCTTGGCCTGCTCTTCCGTCAGACCGGTACGGCCTGCGTTCAAGGAGCTGGTGAGCTTCACAACACCGGTGCCCAGGCAGCCGCCGTAGGATGCATCTTCGCCGGTCAGGTTCTTAGCCAGCAGACGGCCGGTGATATTGGCAGTGGAGCCCATTGCGGACCACTGGCCTTTATTGGTAATGCGGTTGAAAACCATGGCGCAGTCACCAACGGCGTAGACGTCCTCCAGATTGGTCTTCTGGTGGCTGTCCACCACGATGGTGCCCTTGAACATCTCGATGCCGGAATCGTTCAGGAAAGCGGTTGCCGGACGCACGCCGATGGCCATAACGACCACGTCCGCCTCAAAACCACCCACGGCGGTACGGATGCCGGTAGCCTTCTCGCTGCCCATAACAGCTTCCAGACCAGCGCCGGTAACCACACGGATACCCTGAGCCTGGAGCTGACGACGGATGTAATCTGCTACTTCCGCATCGAACAGGTTGGGCATAACCTGGGAAGCCATGTCCACCACGGTGACCTTCAGACCCTTGGCCATCAGGTTCTCGGCGATTTCCAGACCGATGAAGCCGCCGCCAACAATCACGGCATTGCGGCAGTTGTTCTGCTCCACATAGCTGCGCAGATTGATTGCATCGTCAGGAGTACGCATGGTAAACACGCCGGGCAGGTTTGCTCCGGCTACGTTGGGAACGAAGGGGCTGGCACCGGTGGCGATCACCAGCTTATCGTAACCAACCACCTCGCCGTTTGCGAAGGTGACGGTCTTGGCGGAAGGGTCTACCTTGGTTGCTTCCATCTCGGTCTTGACTTCTACACCGGTCAGCCCGGTGTACTTTTCGGGGGTATTGACGATCAGTTCGTCCCGGGTCTCGATGCTTCCGCCTACATAGTAGGGCAGGCCGCATCCGGCGTAGGAAATGTCCTTACCCTTGGTGTAAACGGTGACCTTGGCGCTGCGATCCTGACGCATCAGTTTGGCAGCGGTCTTGGTGCCGGCGGCAACACCGCCAATGACAACAATGTTCATACGTTTTTCTCCTTTTTATTTTTTAGTTATTTAGGTAATCTTATCCAATATATCCTGCAAAGAGGAATGCAAAGGCATAGGAGCTGGCGGCAACGCACAACCAGGTAATGCCGCCCAGAGCAATGGGCTTCAGGCCCTTGGAGAATACATCCTTGAATTTGATTTTGAAGCCGACACCAGCCAGGGCTGCGGCAAACAGGTACTTGCCGGCCTTGGACAGCAGGCTTACGCCGTAATCAGAGAACACACCGATGGTATTCAGACCGGCCATGACCACAAACCACAAGATGAACATGGGGAAGGTCTTTTTAACCACTGCAGCCATGCTGTCATTCTGGGAAGTTTCGCCATTCTTCTTGGCACGGCTGGCCATAATGAAGGTCCATGCCAGAGCCACAAAGATCAGCATGGTGGTGCGCACCAGCTTAACATTCAGGGCGCCCTGGAAGGTGCCGTCGCCAATCATGCCCTGATAGGTTGCCTGAGCGCCTGCCACGGAAGAGGTGTCGTTGATGGCGGTTCCGGCCACAAATGCGAACTGGTTGGGAGTGAAGTTCAGTGCGGTCATCAGGTAGGGATAGGAGAAAGCTGCCAGGGTATCAAACAGGAAGATGGCAGCCATGGCAAAGGCAATTTCTTCTTCCTTGGCCTTGATGATTCGGCTCAGCGTTGCAATGGCAGTGCCGCCGCAGATGCAGGTGCCGCCTCCAACCAGGATGGAGGTGTTCTCCGTAACGCCCAGCTGTTTGCCCATCAGCAGAGCCACAGCGAAGCTCAGCAGGATGTTAAAAACAATCAGAGGCAGGGCTTTGACGCCGGTTCCGAGGATTGCGGCAAAGCTCAAAGTACCGCCGGTGGCAATGATGCCCCAGTTCAGGAATTGCTTGGAGCAGAAAGTGGTTCCTTCCTTAAACTCTTTGCTTACAGAAGGCAGGATGTTACAGGCGATCATAGAAACCAGCAGAGCCAGCATAGGGCCGCCGATAACTGTCCGTCCAAACCACGCTTCCTGCAGGGTCGTGCTTTGGTTCGCCAGTACGCCGATAATTGCGCACAGGACAATGGCGAGGGTTTTTCCCAATTTTACGCCATTTTTTGTCTCGCTCATGGTATCTCCTCCAGTATCGATTCTCTTCGTTTCAATAAAATATTATTTTATTGATTCCTACTTGATTATAGCATACATTTTATGATAAGATCAACTCAAATAACTGTTATAGTACGATAAGAATACGTTATCAGGAGAATTATTATGCTGGATTCACGCATCGATACTTTTTTGCTGTTGTGCAAGGTAATGAACTTCCGAAAAACGGCGGATATCCTGGGGATCAGCCAGCCTGCAGTAACCCAGCAGATCCACCATCTGGAGACGCAGTACGGAAGAAAGCTGTTCCAATACCAAAACCGCCGCCTGGAAAAAACGGAGGCTGCAGCCATTTTGGAGCAATATGCCCGCGCTGCCAAACAGCAGGAGCGAGAGCTGATGCAAAGTCTGGAGAATAGCCCGATTCACACGATTCGGGTAGGCGCAACCAAAACCATTGGCGACTATTATCTGAAAGACAATATCCGCCGCTATCTTCAGAGTCCGGACCGGGCAATGACGCTGATCGTAGACAATACCAAGCGTCTTCTGCTTCTTTTGGAGGACAATCAGTTGGATTTTGCGGTTGTGGAGGGCTACTTTGACAAGACGCGCTATGACAGCATCTTGCTTCACAGAGAACCGTTTGTGGGAATCTGCCGAAAGGATCACCCCTTTGCCGGACGAGAAGTCACCATTGAACAGCTGCTGCAGGAAACCATGATCCATCGGGAGGCCGGCTCCGGAACCCGGGCGATTTTGGAGCAGGAGCTGTTGGAATATAACGAATCTCTCCAACGTTTTCAGCGGCTCATATGTATCTCCAGCTTTCATATCATTCTGGATCTGGTGAAGCAAGGCATTGGCGTTTCTTTTGTATACAACATTCTGGCCGATTCTGATCCGGATCTGGCCAAGTTTTCCATACAGGGAAAGCACGTTGTCCGGGAGTTCAACCTGATTGGGCTGAAGAATACGAATATCCGGGAAAAGATGCACATGTTCTTTGACACAACGCAGTGAAAACCGGCCTTTTCGGTTGACAAATAAGGACGGTACTGGTAGAATAACCAAGTCGAGATAAATCTGCCGGATCGCTGAAGACGATGCAAGGGCTTTGAAACGATTTTTCTTTTCCTTACGGGAGGGGGATCGTGTGCCCTTTTCCGTCTGCGTCCGGTTTTTTTGTTGTTGATACAGAGGAGAAGTATTATGAAAAGAATCATCATTTTGTCCATCATTACCATGCTGCTTTTGTGTGCCTGCGCACCCCAAACCCAGAAGGTAACGGAAACAACCCAGGCATCTGCGGCAGAAAGCACCGTTCAGACAGCTGCCGCATCGGGAAGCGAAGTCCGCTTTACCGATGACCTGGGACGGGAAGTGACGGTAGACAATCCCCAGCGGGTAATCTGCCTGACAGCCAGCTACGCCGACGTCTGGTGCATTGCAGGCGGCGCTGACAGCATTGTGGCCACCACCAATGCAACCTGGACGTATTTCGATTTGCCCCTGAAAGAAGATGTTATCAATCTGGGTTCCTCCAGCGAACTGAACCTGGAGCAGCTGATTGCCTGTGAGCCGGATCTGATTCTGGCAAGCTGCGGCACCGACCGGAACATGGAACTGGAATCCGCCTTTGAGGAAATGGGTATGAACGTTGCCTATTTCTCCGTCAACAGCATCGACGACTATCTGCGGATGCTGAAGGTCTG
>CALXFP010000019.1 GCA_944387615.1 uncultured Oscillospiraceae bacterium
TCCTCCAAGGCAGGCTTCAGGTCAATGATGAGCTTGCAGCCCTCCCCTTTCAGATGGCAGCTGGCGGACAGAACTGTGGGGCCGGAGACACCAAAATGGGTAAACAGCAGTTCCCCGAAGTCCCGGTACAGTACCTTTCCTTTGGCATTGACCAACTTCACGCCCACATTGCGTAAAGAAAGGCCCTGCATATCCGGGCAGTCCGTTCCCGAAATTTCCAGAGGAACCAGACTTCCCTCAGGGGTAACGATGGTATGTCCCAACGCACTTGCCATGGCATAGCCGTCACCGGTGGAGCCGGTGGCAGGATAGGACACGCCGCCGGTGGCCAGAATCACCCAGCCAGCACCGTAGGTTTCCTCCCGGGTGCGCACGCCGGTTACACGGCCCTGCTGCGTCAGAATTTCTTCTGCCTGCGCAGTACTGACGGTAATCGGCAATTTCCGCATCTGCCGCTGCAGGCAGTCGAGAATGGACGACGATTTATCCGTCACCGGAAATACACGGTTGCCCCGCTCGGTTTTCAGTTCGCAGCCTGCCTCTTCAAAAAAGGCTTTGGTGCGCTCCGGCGGGAAGGCGGTCATGGCACTGTACAAAAAGCGGCCGTTGCGAGGGGTATTTTGCAATACTTCCTGGGCTGTGCAGTCGTTGGTTACATTGCAGCGTCCTTTTCCGGTAATGAGCAACTTCTTCCCCAGGCGCTGGTTTTTTTCCAGCAGAAGCACCCGGCTTCCCTGGCGTGCAGCGGTGATCGCCGCGAACATACCGGCAGGGCCGCCGCCAATGACAATTCCGTCAAATGCTCTCATGGCTCAACCTGCTTTTCATAAACATTGTATTCGTCCCAAATCCGCTCCAGATTGGCAAAGGTCTGGGAAAGCTCCTTTTCTCTCCGGGAAGCCACCGACACAATCAGGGCATTGACCAGGCTCAGCGGTGCTACCAGAGAATCCACCAGAGAAACCATGTCACTTTTGGCAACCAGCACATGGTCACTGCACTGGCCCAGAGGAGAGAGCTTGCTGTCGGTAATGCCGATAACCGTAGCCCCGGCGGAGCGGCAGTACTTGGCGCCCTTGGTGGTGGATGCGGAATACCGGGGGAAAGAGAAAGCCACAATCACATCCTCGGAGTTGACGCCAACGATTTTCTCGAACATCTCTCCTGCGCTGAATCCGGAAATAATATGAACATTGTTGAACATATAATTCAGGTAATACCCCAGGAAATTCGCCAAGGGTGCAACACTGCGCACACCCAGAATATAGACCCGTTTGGCTTTTAAAATGGCATTGACCGCCGCACGGAATTCTCCCCGGTCGATCATTTCCTCGGTCTGGCGGAGCTTTTCCATATCAGAGTGCAGAACCATGGATACCACGTCCTGATCTCCAATCCGGTCGCTGGCAACCTCCAGCCGCTGTACGCTGGTCAGACGATTCAAGACCATCTCCTGCATGGCCTTCTGCATGCTGGGATAGCCGTCAAAACCCAAATCCACCGCAAACCGAACTACGGTGGATTCCGAAACTCCTACCGTTTTTCCCAGTCGGTTTGCGGTCATAAATGCGGCCTTGTCATAGGCCTCGGTAATGTATCGTGCAATGCGCTTCTGCCCCTTGGAAAAGGTGGACTCTTTCTCCTGCAGAATCGACAAAATATCGTAACCCATATTTGCCTCCCTGTTTGGCTACAATCTGCTGTGTGGTATACCCATAGTAGCAAATAATTTGCTTTTTTGCAAGTCCAAAAGCGCAATCCTGCAATTTTCCTTTTGAGGCGGATATCCGTCGGCGCTCACGGTTTGCGCAAAAGCGCAACCTCTTCCGGCGTCAGATAGCGCCAGGTGCCCAAGGGAAGCTTTCCCAGAGACAAGCTTCCCTCCCGAATGCGCCGAAGCCTGGTAACCTGCATTCCCGCCGCCTGGCACATCCGGCGCACCTGCCGATAGCGCCCCTCGTGAATGGTAACCAGGAATTTGGCCTTGTTATCTTCCGCTTTCAGTACCCGGACTTCCGGCTTGCGGATGGTATAGCCGTCCAGGGTAATGGGCCGGCAGAGTCTGACCTCAGCACCGGGCACATAGCCGGTTACCCATACCTCGTATGTCTTTTTTACCTCATGCTTCGGGTGCATCAGCGCATTGGCAAAGTCACCGTCATTGGTAAACAGCAGCAGCCCTTCGGAATCCATATCCAGCCGCCCCACGGGATAGACCCGGCAGCCGCAGTCTTGCACCAGCTGTGCCGCATTGGGGCGCCCCTTCTCATCACTGAGGGTGGTGACATAGCCCCGGGGTTTATTCAATAGGATGTACACATAGCTTTTCGGTTCCGGCAAGGGATTTCCGTCCAGCAGAATTTCGTCCCGGTCAGCATCCGCTGTGTCTCCCAGTTGGGCTACTGCGCCGTTGACGGTGACTCTCCCCTGCTGAATCCACTGCTCCGCTTTGCGCCGGGAGGCAACGCCCCGGGCAGATAGAATTTTCTGCAAACGCTCGCCCATGGTTTTCTCCTTGTCCCAAATATTTCGTTGGGCTTTCCCCAGGGAAAGCCCATGGTTTTTACTTGCCCAGCAATTTCTGCCAGAGAGATTTTTCCTCTTCCGGCGTTTTCTCCACCGTCTGACCGTAGACCACCGGAAACTTCCCTACGGTTTTATTGCCAATCAGCACATAGGCCCATCCGGCATCCGCGCCTTCCACTGCAGGGGCATAGACAAATCCCGGCTCCGGCAAAACCACCTGAGGTGTTTCTCCATCGGCAATGGCGTATTCAAAATCCTCCGCCGTCAGAATCTCCACAACCCGATTTTCCCCGCCGATGACTTCCATACTGCCAACCAGATCTCCCGCTTTGACAATTTGTTCATGGCGATACTGGGAAAAGCCAGCTTCCAGCAGTGCGGCATGATCCTGCCAATCGCTGGGATCATTGATGGTGACCGCGATGATTCGGCGGCCATCCCGGGTGGCACAGGATACCAAAATCCGTCCTGCTGCTTTGGTAAAGCCGGTTTTCACTCCATCTGCGCCTTCTACACGCCAAAGGAGCTTGTTGTGGTTGGTCAGATACCGCTGCCCAACTTTTACGGTTTTGGCGGATACGGTTTTGTAGAAAATCGGGTTTTCCATGGCATAGGCCGCCAATACCGCCAGATCCCGGGCGGTAGAATAGTGGCCGGGGCTGTCCAGACCGTTGGGGTTTTCAAAATGGGTACCCGACAGGCCCAGCACCCGGGCTTTGTCGTTCATCATTTCCGCAAACCCTTCCACCGTTCCTCCGCAGTAGATTGCCAGCGCCACTGCCGCATCATTGCCGGAAGAGAGCATCAGTCCGTAGAGCAGTTCCTGAATGCTCAGCACCTCTCCCTCTTTCAGGTACATGGAAGAGCCTTCGATTCCCACGGCTTCCTTGGGAATCCGCATGCGGTCCAGCACGTTACACTGCTCGCACACCACCAGGGCTGTCATAATCTTCGTGGTGCTGGCAATCAGGCTTCTCTCCGCAGCCCGCTTTTCATACAGCACCCGGCCGCTGACCGCATCCAGCACATAGGCCTTTTCCGCAGAAACTGCACCGGTTTTTACCGGCAAAAGCAAAGCGGCGGCCAGCAGTGCAGCCGCCGCTCCGGCGAATCGTCGTTTCATTTTCCTCACCCGGAGCTAGTTTGCCCCAGGGAAAGCAGATTATTCCCCTTTTGCCTCTTTTCGGGCATCCAGATACGCTGTCAGCTTGTCCAGCGTGTCGGGAAGCATTTCCACAATCCGGTCGGCTGTGGAATTGGCAGGTTCCGGAACGGACATCATCCGCACCGCACCATCTTTGATAATCAGAAAGCACAACGGCGTTACCTTCACGCCGCCGCCAGCACCGCCGCCAAAGGGATCTTCCCCGGAAGTCTTGCCACGGCCATCCGAACCGGCACCAGCAAAGCCTACACTGACCTTGGATACGGGAATAATGGTCACACCGTCGGGAGTTGTGATGGGAGTACCAATCACCGAATTTACATCCACCATCTCACGGATTTTTTGGATGGTTGTTTCCAGCATATTAGGAAGTTTCTGACTCATTTTCAGCACCGCCTTTACGTTTCTTCTTCAGATTCCAATATTCTTTCAATCCCCGGATGCCATACACCGCTGTCAAAGCCAGCAGTCTTCCCAGGGTGATCCGCACATCGATTTCCCCAGCGATCCGGGTCTGGTCTGCTGCGAAATCGCATTCTACATTTACATCCCGGCTTTGAATCACAAATACCCGTTCCAACTGGGCTGTCAATCCTTTGACCGCAGCCAAGGCTCTTCCATAATTCACTGCCAGGTCGCAGGGATCATCCCCCGCCAGAACCAGGTGCAAGCGCAGACGCTTTACCCGGATTTTCCGCCGCATATCCCCCAGAAAATCCAATCCTACCCGAATCAGGGGCAAAAAATCCCGATAACTGCCGCCCCGTTTTGTCTCTTCCTCCGGCTTTGGTTTCGGAGGCTGGGGCGGTTTGGGTGCTGCTTTTTCGGGTGTCGGTTGGGGCTCTGTTTTTTTCTGCACTTTCTGATCCGATTCCGGCGTTTCTTTCTCCTTTTTCCGCTGGGGAAACAAGGTATACCGGATGGGGCCAAGAATCAACCGCCCCCGAAAACCATCGGCATCATAAGCAAAATACAGTCCCACGGGAATTGCGCCCAAAGCGACAACTGCGGCAAGGGCAATCCACCAGATCATCCGTTTTCCTCCGCAGCCGCTTCCTGAGGCAGTTCAATGGGTTCGCCAAAGGCAATCTTCTCGATGGGAGGCAGCTCCTCCAGGGAAGAAATGCCGAAGGTACGCAAGAAATCCGGCGTGGTTTTATACTGGATGGGGCGGCCGGGAACATTCAGTCGTCCCGCCTCCTCAATCAGCTTCTTATTCAGCAGCGCCGATACGGAGTAAGCGCTGTCCACACCACGAATCTGCTCAACCATAGCCTTGGTTGCCGGCTGATAATAGGCAATGATGGTCAGGGTTTCCAGCTGGGACGCAGAGAGTTTGGGCGGTTTCCGGGTTTCCAGAGCTTTGGTCACATACTCTGCCATTTCTCCGGAAGATACCATCTGATAGGCTTTGTCAAGTTTCAGAATCCGGACGCCCCGGCGCTGGAAGGCGTAGTCGTCAGCCAACGCATCCGCTGCCTGCTCAATTTCCGAAGGGTCCGTCTCCAAGGCAAAGGCCAGGCGCTGGATGGTAATGGGTTCCCCGGCGGCAAAGACAATGGCCTCAATGGCACGCTGCAGCTGTTCGGTTTCCATCAGGTCATCTCCTTCTTTTCTTCCTCGTCCAGAAGCCGGACGTTGGGGTTTTCTCCATTGATATCATCTTCCAGAGTTACCGTGTTGGTTTTGCACAAATCCAGGATGGCAAGAAACGTAGCCACCACTTCCGACCGGGTTTTGTTGCCCCGGAAAAGGTTTTTCAGCCGCTCTACGCCCCGCAGCACCAGCTGACGCAGAACTTCTCCGGTTTTCCGTCCGATGGGGTAGGGCTCCTTGCCCACGATGCCCTGGAAATTGGTAGTGGGTGGGGGCAGCTGCCGGGCACTGCGCTCGGCAATCATATCCAACGCCCGCAGAAGATCCCGCACATCATGTTGATAGCGGTATCCCTGTTCCCGGCGCAAAGGCTCCGGCCCCTTGGTGAACAGGCACCTGCCGATCTCGTTGCGCTCTTCCAGCAGTGTTACCGCCAGGCGAATCTGTTCCATCGCTTCTTTGCGCTTGCGCTCTACCAGAGACTGCCGCAGCAAATCCAGCTCGCTTTCCGCCTCCGCCTGTTCTGCGGCGGACAAAAGCATCTTGGTTTTAATCAGCATCAAGTGGGAGGCCATGGTGATGAACTCGCTGGCAATCTCCATATCCATCCGCTTCATCTCTTCCAGATATGCCAGATACTGCTCCAGAATCGCCGTTATGGACACGTCCTGGATTTCAATTTTATTTTTGCTCAGCAGCTCAAAAATAACGTCCAGAGGGCCTTCAAAATCCTCCATGGTTTCATTCCGGCTATGAACAATTCCCTCCAAACGGTACTGCGGTTCTCCCATAATGGTACAAGCCTTCCAATAAACAAACAGAATTGGGAATTATTATACCATTGTTTTTTATCCGGCGCAAGTATTTCGGAAAAATTTGCGGTTTTGCTCAGAAAATATTGCATTTTTCGAGCGTGTGTGGTATGATAACCCCAAGAGAAAATCCTGGAGGGATGAGAAGTGGCAAAACGTAGTCGTAACCGGTATCGGGAAATGGAAAGCCTGATGACCAAGATTATTTTAGGCGATACCCTGGTATTCGGGCTGTATTTGCTCTGCGCCAGCAGAGATTGGAGTGTTCTGAAGGTCGTTACCGCCATTATCGCCATCTTTGGCTCTCTTTTATGCGTTGGCTGGCTGTATCTGACCGGCGAATTTTCCCGCAGACGGAGTCTGTGGATGGTTACAGCCTTTGTCAGCATTGTAATCTGTGTAGCGGTATCCCTGCTCTTGGGCTATCCTGTAGGTCCTGCTGCCGCAGGCTAACGACGTAAAATTTCGGTGACAGCTTTCGGGCTGTCACCGTTTCTTTTTAGCTGAAAAAACGAGGGCGTTCTTCGCCCTCGTTTTGCACGTTTATCGATAGAAAGAATTTCCGCCGATGAATTCCCGCACCAGACTGGTGGGAGGGATTTCATCGTCCACATCCGCTTCCTTGACGTAATTGAGCACCTTAACAATATTGCGTACTTCGTCGTAGTATTCGTCCTCTGGTTCCACCGCTGTCAGCAGCGGGAAAATGTGCTTTTTCAGCACCGCCAGTTCGTAGAGGGTGGAGGAGTTGAAAATTACATCCGCATTTTCCTGATAGGGGAAAATCCAGCGCTTTTCCCCCTGGCGGACGCTGTCCCACATATCCAGGGTGCGCTGAACGGAGGAACCCCGGGTTTCGTAGTCCCGCACAATCCGCCGCAGCAGGCGCAGGTAGCTGGAGGGAATCCGGTTGTGGTCATCCAGATTCAGAGGCAGCAGCGGGCTGACATAGAGTCGGAAGATCAGGCTTCTGTCCACGTTCTCCGGAAGCATGGCAGGATTCAGCCCATGAAGGCCCTCTACAATAATCACAGAATCCGGATGCAGCTGCAGGCGGTTGCCTCGCCATTCCCGGCGCCCGGTACGGAAATTGAAGGCGGGAAGCTCCACTTCCTCCCCTTCCAGAAGTTTGCGCATATCCTCCCGAAACAGGGCTGTGTCAATGGTGTTGATATGTTCCAAGTCCAGCTTTCCATCCGGGCCAGGAGCAATTTTGTCCCGGTCAATGTAGTAATCGTCCAGACTCATCAGGATGGGTTTTTTCCCGTGAACCCGCAGCTGGGTCGCCAGACGGTGGGCAGAGGTGGTTTTTCCGGAAGAGCTGGGCCCTGCCAGCATCACAGCCTTGGCCCCACGCTGGCACACCAGATCTGCCACCTGAGAGTACCGCTTCTCGTGCAGGGCTTCATTTACACGAATCAGCTCCCGAATCCGTCCGCTGACCGTCAAATCATTCAAATCCGCCACGGTCTCGCATTCCATCAGGGTGCACCAGCGCTCTCCTTCATTATAGACGCTGAAGAAGTTGGGCATGGAGGGAACCTTGGCACAGGTATCGGGGTTTTCATCATCGGGGTAGACAAAGATGAATCCGCCATCCGCCGGGAGAATATCCCACACCGTCAGATAGGCTGTGGAGGGAACCATTTCGCCGTAGTAGTAATCGGCAAAGTCTTCATAGGAATACTCATCAAAATAGGTTTCCGTCCGCCAGGACAGAAGTCTGGCCTTATCCAGCTGACCGGCTTTGGTATAGCGGGCAACGGCACTTTCCAGGCTGACTCTGCGGCGAATCAGGGGAATATCGGCCTGCACCAGTTTCTGCACCTGCTCTTTCAGCCGGGATGCAGAAAAGTCCGCCGCTCCATCCACCTGGATGAATACACTGGAACCCAAGGTGCAGTTCATTTTGGCTTTGGCCTGGGGCCACAGCTGCTCCATGGCCAGGAACAGCACAAACTGCGTGGTCCGGACATAGCACTCCTTCCCCGCTGCATCGCCATAGTACAGCAGACGTACCTCACCTTTGGATGCCGCCATGGCACGCCGCATAGAAGGCCTTTCAGCATCCGCCTCTTTCTGCCGCACCGGAACGTAATTCAAGGTGAACACTTCTCCTGCCAGTTTGGCCGCCAGAGGTCGTTGAGACAAAGTTTTTCCCTGAACCCCCAGCTGCTTGACCAAGTCCAGCAAACTCTGCCCCGGCTGCGCCAGGATTTTCCGTCCATCAATGCTTAAGTTCATAAAAGCACCTCCTCAGGCGAATTGTGCAAATTCTTTGGTTCATTATACCAAAGAATCCCGGCAGCCGCAAGTTTTTCGGAAGTACAAACTGTAAACGAAGTGTAACAAATTCAAAATCCGCTTCAAGCAAAAGAAAAAACTCCGATGCGATTGCATCGGAGTTTATGGAGCGGGTGACGAGGCTCGAACTCGCTACCTCCACCTTGGCAAGGTGGCGCTCTACCAGATGAGCTACACCCGCGGGGAACATGGCTTATTATAGCGAAGTTTCAGAAAATGTCAAGCCTTTTTTTCAAAAATGTCAAATTATTTTTCTTCCTGGGTTTCTGCTGTCTCTGCCACCGTTTCCTCAGTCTGCTCGGTGGGCTGCACCGCAGCATCCTGACCGGCAGCGGTACAGGCAGGATACATGGAGTAATCCCAGACATAGTCTTCCATCTGGGTATCCGACAGTTCCCGGAATCCGCCGTTTGCACTGCACCACAGCAGATCCACATGATAATACTGACCATCATCCAGCACGATGTTCCAGGTCCAGGGTTCACCGGCGTGGGTTCCCGTGACAATCAGGCATTCCAGCCCCGCACCACGGCACATAGCTGCGTATACCCGGGCAAAGGCACGGCTGTCCCCCACCCCATGCCGCAGCAGGCTGTAGGCAGGGGTAATGGAAGTTTCCACCTTATAGTCGAAACGCTCCATCAAGAAAGCGTACAGCTGGGCGTACTTCTGCCGATCAGCATCGTCGCCGCTGACATACAAAGAAGCCGCGTCAAACACCGGCTTGACCTGCGACTGCATTCGGCGCAGAGAGTCCCGGCTGTTCTGGTAAGTAAACACCAGTTCCACCACTCGGCTGATACCGCTTCCGTAAACCGCTTCCGTTACCTGGGGCGTTTCCATCACAATCTGAGGATTCTCCAGGGCATAGTCCTGCACCAGCTGGGTATAGTCCACCGGTTCATAGTCTTCCACCAGCAGAACAATTCCGGATTCAAAGCCTGCCATTGCGTCGGTGACAATCCGCTTCGCTGCTTCCACGTCCCGGGCTGTACGAATTCCCTGAATTTCCGTCCGGCCATGAAGATACTGGATGCTTACTGCCACCGCAGGCTGGCCCACACTGGTGCCCAGTTCATAGTTGATTTCCTTCACCGCATATGCGGTAATGGGATCATAGACCATAACGTGACGCACAGCCTGCTCCATCCCCTGCTGCACCGTCTGCTGGGGATATTCCGAGATATTGATGGCGGCCATCTCTGTTCCGGATGCCACGATTTTTTCCAGAGCCTCAATCAATTCCCCATAGCTGGAGGCAGAAATCACTTCTGACTGATTATTCTGCCGCTGACTCTGGTGGGAAGTAACGGACGCATACCGGCCATCCAGCCAGCCGCAGCCTGACAACAGCAGGCTGGCAGTCAGACCAATCAGGATACAGGCCAGTTTCTTTCTGTTGCACATACACCCCGTCTCCTATCAAAGGGAATTCTGAGAATACCGGGAAAATCCGTCTCCCAGCACCTGGTGGGCCTCCTGTACAATCACAAAAGCCGCCGGGTCAATTTCCATCACCAGTTCCTTGAGTTCCGTAATCTGCTGCTTCTTCACCGCCGTCAGCACCACCATCATCTGCTGATGGGTATAGCTTCCTTCCGCATGGAGCAAGGTTGCTCCCCGGTCCAGCTTTGTACCGATGGCCTGGGCGATGGCGGCATGTTCCTTGGTGATAATCAGCGCCACTTTGGAATAGTCAAACCGATAGACCACTGCGTCAATCACCTTGCCGGTGATAAACACCGCTACACCGGTATACAGCGCCTTGGTCACATCCTGGAACACAATGCCTGTCAGCACCACCACAAAGGCATCAAATGCCATGGTAATCTGTCCAATGGGTACGTTCCGGTAGCGCAGTTTCAAAAGCCGCACCAGAATATCTGACCCGCCGGTGGAACTGCCGCAGACAAAAACCATCCCCAGCCCGAGACCGCACAGCGTTCCGCCATACAGCGCTCCAATGAGGGGTTCCAAGGTCAGATTGGCAATGCCGCTCAGCCCGTCGATCAGGACAGAGCTCAAGAGCATACCCAAAAGGCTACCGCAGAAAAACCGTTTGCCGATTTTCGCGCCGCCCAGGACAAACAAGGGCAAATTCAGCAGGATCGACAAAGTACCCACACTTCCAAATCCTGCCACCTCCACAAAGGCCATGGCCAGACCAGAAATACCGCCGGGGTTCAGGTCGTTGGGCTGCAAAAACAGCACAAATCCCAGGGCAAACAGACTGCTGCCCACTATGGTAACCGGAATCCATCCGTAATCACGCCAAAGTTTGCCCATATTGGAACCTCCTCCTGGAATCTCTTCCCGGATTATACGTCAAATGTCTGCTGTTTATCCGGGCTGTCCTCATCTTTCAGAAGCATGCCCGCTGTGGGAATGGTTTTGCTGCGATAACGGTTTTCGTTGACGATTCCGCTATTTTCCAGCAGTGCCGCCTGAGTCAATACCGCTTTTTTCTTCAGATTCATCACTGCCACGCCCTGAGTATTGCGGGTGGTTTTGGGCAGCAGCTGGGCGGTGGAGAAAATCAGAGCCCGTCCATCGGAAGAATACAGTACCATCTGGGCATCCTGCTCCAGCGCCATAACGCTGACCAGAGGGCTCTTATCACTATAGGCGCCGGTCAACTTTTTCCGGTTGGTTTTGGTTTCATAGGCGGACAGGGAAACCTTGGCTACCTTGCCGTTTTCAAAGAAGAACAGCACAAAGCCCTTATAATCTCCGCAGAGCACCAGCGCCGCCATGTTCTCTCCCGGCTCAAATCCCAGTTTCTGGGGCAGATAGTCACCGAGAAGAGATGCTTTTCCGTCGTCAAAGTCAGATAATCTCGACTTATAACACTGGAATTGATCGGTAAAGACCAGGAATTCCGCACGGTTGGTGGTTTCCTTGGACATAAGCAGGCTGTCGCCTTCTTTGAACTTCTGCTCGCCGCTCATCCGCAGGGACTGCTGGGTAATCTTCTTCAGATAGCCCTCTTTGGACAAGAATACCGTCACGGCATAATCCGCCGCTGCCGGCTCCTCTTCCTCCACAGCCGCTTCCTGGAAATCGTAGATAATTTCCGTTTTCCGAGGTTTTCCGTACTTGGAAGAAACCGCCTCCAGTTCCCGGATAATCACATTTTTCAGTTTCCGGGAGCTGTTGAGGGTATCCTGCAAGTCTGCGATTTCCTGCTCCAGCTGGTCGATGACCTTGGTCTGCTTCAGGATGTATTCCTTATTGATATTGCGCAGCTTGATTTCCGCCACGAAGTTGGCCTGGATCTCGTCAATGCCGAAGCCGATCATCAGGTTTGGCACCACTTCACTTTCCAGTTCCGTCTCCCGGATGGTACGGATGGCCTTATCAATGTCCAGCAGAATCCGGGCCAGACCTTTCAGCAGGTGCAGCCGTTCTTCCTTCTTCTGAATCTGGAAGAAAATCCGGCGCTTGATGCACTCGGTGCGCCAAGCGGTCCACTCCTGCAAAATTTCTCCTACACCCATCACCCGGGGCATGCCCCCGATGAGGATGTTGAAGTTGCAGGGGAAGCTGTCCTGCAGAGGGGTCATCCGGAACAGCTTCTGCATCAGCTTCTCCGGTTCCACGCCCCGTTTCAGGTCGATGGTCAGTTTCAGGCCGTTTAAGTCGGTTTCGTCCCGCATGTCGGCAATTTCCCGGATTTTTCCCGCCTTAATCAGCTCCGCTACCTTATCCATAATCACTTCGGTGGCGGTGGTGTAGGGAATTTCCGTAATTTCAATCAAATTGCCGTCTTTGACATAGCTCCACTTTGCCCGGAGCTTGAAGCTGCCCCGACCAGTGGTGTAGATGTCCCGGGTGGCACCTTCGTCAAACAGCAGTTCTCCGCCGGTGGAAAAATCCGGGCCAGGCAGGGTTTCCAGCAGGTCGTGATCCGGATTTTTCATCAGGGCGATGGTGGTATCGCAGATTTCCTTCAGATTGAAGGAACAGATGTTGCTGGCCATGCCAACGGCAATGCCCTGGTTGGCGGAAACCAGCACGTTGGGGAAGGTGGTGGGCAAAAGGGTTGGCTCTTTCATGGTGGCATCATAGTTATCCACCATGTCCACGGTATCGCTGTCAATATCCCGGAAAATTTCCCCACAGATGGGGTCCAGCTTGGCTTCGGTATATCGGGAAGCTGCGTAAGCCATATCCCGGGAGTAGACCTTACCGAAGTTACCCTTGGAATCCACAAAGGGGTGCAGCAGGGATTCATTACCCTTAGCCAGACGCACCATGGTTTCGTAGATGGCGGCGTCACCATGGGGGTTCAGCCGCATGGTCTGGCCCACAATGTTTGCCGACTTGGTTCTGCCGCCGGTGAGCAGGCCCATTTTGTACATGGTATACAGCAGCTTCCGATGGGAAGGCTTGAATCCGTCAATCTCGGGAATGGCCCGGGAGACGATCACCGACATGGCATAGGGCATGTAGTTCAGTTCCAGCGTTTCGGAAATGGGCTGCTCCGTGGTGGAGCCATGAAGTCCCATAATGCCGTCGGTATTGATTTTTCGTTTGTTCTGTTCCGGTTCCTGTTTCTTGCGTGCCATAGTTGGCTCCTTTACAACTTTTTACAAAGCATCCAGAAAACATCAGGAAATATCTGCCAGTTCCAGATATTTCGCTCCATTTTCCGCAATAAAGTTCTTTCTTTCCTGCAGGCCGTCCCCCAGGAGAACATCAAAATAGTGGGCGGTGCGCTCGGCATCCTCCGGCATGACTTTGATCAGTCGGCGGGTTTCCGGATTCATGGTGGTCATCCACATCATTTCCGGTTCGTTCTCGCCCAGACCTTTGGAGCGCTGGATGGTGACCTTTTTACCCTCCAGCTCTTTCAGGATTTTCACCTTTTCCTGCTCGTTGTAGGCAAACCAGGTCTTGTCCTTGCAGGTGATTTCAAACAGCGGAGATTCCGCGATAAACACATAGCCGTCCCGGATCAGCGTCGGGCACAGACGATAGAGCATGGTCAGAATCAAGGTGCGGATCTGGAAGCCGTCCACGTCCGCATCGGTACAGATGACCACCTTGCTCCAGCGCAGGTTATCTAAGTCAAAGCTGCTCAGTTCCTTGGCTTTCTTGCCCTGAACCTCCACGCCGCAGCCCAGCACCTTCATCAAATCCGTAATGATGGGAGACGCAAAGATTTTGCTGTAGTCTGCCTTCAGACAGTTCAGGATTTTTCCTCGGACGGGCATGATGCCCTGGAACTCCGCATCCCGGCTCTGCTTGACGCTGCCCAAGGCGGAGTCACCCTCCACGATATACAGTTCCCGGCGGCTGGTGTCCCGGCTGCGGCAGTCCACAAATTTCTGCACCCGGTTGGCAATATCGATGGAGCCGGACAGCTTTTTCTTGACACTGGACTTGGTTTTCTCTGCGGACTCTCTGGCCCGCTTATTCACCAGAATCTGCTCGGCGGCTTTGGCTGCTTCCTGGGCGTTCTCAATAAACCAGACCTGCAGCTGCTCTTTAAAGAAGGCCGTCATGGCGTCCTGGGTGAATTTGGAGTTTACAGATTTTTTGGTCTGATTTTCAAAGCAGCCGATGGTGGAGAAGCAGTTGGTCACCAGCACCAGGCTGTCCTGAATGTCCTGGAACAGGATTTTGCTTTCATTTTTGGTGTATTTGTTGTTATCCCGGAGGAATTTATCAAAGGCAGCGGTAAATCCCAGCCGCACAGCCCGGTCAGGGCTGCCGCCGTATTCCAGCCAGGAGGAATTATGATAGTACTCTGTGTGGCTCAGCTGCTTGCTGAAACAGAAAGAAGCAGTGATTTTCAGCTTCATTTCCGGGCGGTTTTCCGCATCCCGACCCCGGCGCTCCGTTTCCCAGTAGACAGGCATGGTGAAGGCGTTGTCTCCTACCAATTCCTCAATATACTGGCGGATGCCGTTTTCGTAGCAGAATTCTTCGGTTTCAAACTTTCCGCCCACCTGATTGCGGAAGCGGAAGGTAATACCTTTATTGACCACGGCCTGACGGCGCAGCACGTCCCGGTAGTACTCCACAGGAATGCGGATATCGGTGAACACTTCCCTGTCCGGTTTCCAGCGGAAGCAGGAGCCGGTTTTCTTCCGGTCGGTGGGCTCCTTTTTCAGTCCGCCCACATTGCGGCCCTTTTCAAAGTGCAGATCATACCGGTATCCATCCCGGCGGATGGTTGCGTCGAAAAATTCGGATGCGTACTGGGTAGCGCAGGAGCCCAGGCCGTTGAGGCCCAGGGAATACTCGTAATTTTCGCCGTTTTCCCCGTACTTGCCGCCGGCGTACATTTCACAGAACACCAGTTCCCAGTTGTAGCGTTTTTCTTTTTCGTTATAATCCACCGGGCAGCCCCGGCCGAAGTCTTCCACTTCCACGCTCAAATCTTCGTAGCGGGTGACGATGATGGTATCGCCGTGGCCCTCACGGGCTTCGTCGATGGCGTTGGAGAGAATCTCAAACACCGCATGCTTGCAGCCTTCCAGGTCATCGGAGCCGAAGATAACCGCAGGGCGCTTACGAACCCGGTCCTCTCCTTTGAGCATGGAGATGCTGGAATTGCCATATTGTTCTTGCTTTTTTGTTGCCATTTTCCTTACCTGCCATCGTTATCCATAATAATTCAATGGTATTATACGCAATTTTCCCTGTAAAGTCAACCACAGGCAATTTTGCCGCTTTTCCGCCGGGTGTGAAAGAACTTCCGTTTTTATGTCTATACTACGAAACAAAAGGAGGTTTGCTTATGGAATCCATTTGGAGTGCTACCGGGAAGCTCCCCCACTTTCCGCCGCTGTGGGGAGACGTTCACACCGATGTACTGGTCATCGGCGGCGGCATGGCAGGGCTGCTTTGTGCCTATCAGCTGCGCCAGGCAGGGGTTTCCTGCATTGTGGCAGAAGCGGATGTGCTTGCCGGCGGGGTGACCAAAAATACCACGGCAAAAATTACGTCTCAACATGCTCTGATTTACCGCAAGCTGCTGGATACCCTGGGAAGTGAACAAGCAGGGTTATACCTGAAAGCCAATCAGGACGCTTTGCAGACATACCGCAGCCTGTGTCAGAACATGGACTGTGATTTTGAAAACCAGGACAGCTTTGTCTATTCCCGGACCGGGAAGGAAAATCTGGAGGCAGAACTGACCGCCTTGCAGCAGTTGGGGTATCCGGCAGAGTTTGTACAGGACCTTCCCCTTCCCTTCCCCGTCAGCGGCGCTGTGCGCTTTCCAGACCAGGCCCAATTTCACCCGCTGAAATTTCTGTCCGCCATCACAGAAGATCTGGCAGTTTACGAAAGCACCCCGGTGCGCCATCTGGAAAAGAAAAAGGCTGTAACCGATCACGGCACAATCTATGCCGACAGCATCATCGTAGCCACCCATTTTCCTTTCCTTAATACCCACGGAAGTTACTTCATGAAGCTCTACCAGCAGCGCTCTTATGCCCTTTCCCTGGAAAATGTGCCTTCTTTTACAGGAATGTACAAAGACGAAGCGGAAGATGGTCTTTCCTTCCGCAGTCAGGGAAACTCCCTGATTCTGGGCGGTGGTGGACACCGTACCGGCAAGCCCGGAGGCGGCTGGCAGGAACTGGAACGGATTGCCCGACAGTATTATCCCCAGGCTTCCATCACTCACCGTTGGGCGGCCCAGGACTGCATGAGCCTGGATGGCATTCCCTATATCGGACAGTACAGCGCCAAAACTCCGGGATTGTACGTTGCGACGGGGTTTAACAAATGGGGCATGACCAGTTCCATGGTTGCGGCACGGGTGCTGACTGACCTGATTTGCGGGAAAGGGAGTCCTTACGCTGACCTGTTCTCCCCTTCCCGGAGTATGCTCCATCCCCAATTGGGAGCAAACGCCATGGAAGCTGCCAAGGATCTGCTGACCTTTTCCAAAAAGCGGTGTCCTCACATGGGCTGCGCCCTGAAATGGAATCCCCAGGAACACAGCTGGGACTGTCCCTGCCATGGCTCCCGGTTTACCGAGTCCGGCAAACTCATTGATAACCCCGCCACCCGGGACTTAAAAAAGCAGAAATACCGCAAGTGACAAAACCGGCACTTTTTCCCCGGCAAAGAATATTTCCTCTTGTTTTTTTCCTGCTGCGCGGTTATAATAGCCCAAGAAACAAATAGGAGGTCATCATCATGGCTGTTAAAATTGAGAAGAGCACCATCATCGGGGACATTCTGGACATCGCACCCCACGCTGCCCCCCTGTTCTTTGCCATTGGTATGCACTGCCTGGGCTGCCCCTCTTCCCGGGGCGAGACCGTTGAGGAAGCCTGCATGGTTCACGGTGTGGACTGCGAGCCCTTCCTGGCCCAGCTGAACCACTTCCTGGAGGCTTACGAAGCTTCTGAGGCAGAAAAGAACGCTTGATTGCGCCCGGCTATGCCATCCCGGTTTCTTGCCGGGGTGGCATTTTTTATGGAGGTATCGTTTATGAAAATCCCCCTTTCCAACCGTCTTTTGGCCTGCTGCGGCTTTGTCCATCCCGGTGACCGGGTGGCAGATGTGGGCTGTGACCACGGCTATCTTAGCATTCATCTGCTGCTGAGCGGAACTGCCCGGTCTGTTATTGCATCCGATGTCAATCAAGGCCCCCTGGACAGCGCCCGCCGAAACGCAGAAAAATACGGTGTCCGGGAAAACATCGTGTTTTGCCTGTCTGACGGTGTTCAAAACATCCCAAAGGATTTTGACACTCTGGTTTGCGCAGGCATGGGCGCCGACACCATGATTTCCATTCTCAGCGCCGCTCCCTGGCTGAAATCCCCACAGTACCGTTTGATTCTTCAGTGCCAGAGCAAAACACCAGCCCTGCGCCGTTACTTGACCGATCAGGGATACCGCATCTGCCGGGAGACCTTGGCGCAGGACGGCAAGTTTATCTATCCCGTTATGGAGATCGTATATGAGCCCGGTTTTGTATTGGACGAAGCCCAATGCTACCTGTCTCCTGCTCTGTTGGAAAGCGGTTCGGAATTGCTGATGCCCTACAGCGAACGAATACTTGCCGGTCTTCGGGAAACGGTCACGGGGCTGTCAGCCTCTGGCGGACCAGTCTACGAACAAAAACTCCAGCTGATAAGATTGCTGGAATCTATGATGGGCCTTTCATAATCCATTACCAAAGGAGGAATTTCCACGAAACAGGAAAGTACAAAATTGGCTATAAAAGGACTGATTCAATGCCTTTATGCCGCAATAATCTGCCTGGCTGCTTTCTTTCAGCTGCAGTATGCCAGCAGCGTCAAAGATGTTGTTGGAGAAGTTATCCCCCAGTATCTGGTATGGAATATCCTGCTTCTAGGGGGTTTTTATTTACTCTTGTCCATCCCTTGGAAACATGTCTGTACCGGAGGGATTCTGTTCAGTTTTCTCATAACCCTGCTGGGTATTGTGAATCACTATACACTGGCACTCCACGGTTCCCTTCTAACTGTAGAACAGCTGGGCAATGCCCGCACTGCGCTTTCCGTTATCGGAAGTTATAACTTGTTTGCTTCCCATCTTTTGCCTGGATTCTTTCTCCAGATTGGTTTCTTTTTGGGCTGCGTTCTTTTGTCCCTGGGTGAATATTTTCTGTGCGAACGCCGCTTTCCTTCCCATCGCTGGGAGCGGCGCGTGCGAATTGGTGTGTCTTTTACTCTGATTCTGATTGCGGCATTCTTGTTTGGCAGCAGTAAAGCAACCCCCTACTTGAAAACAGTGCGCAATTCTTGGGAGCCAAGCACCACCGTACAATGTCATGGATATCCCTTGATTCTCTATTCCGGAACATTGGAGTTTGAACTGCCTGTACCAAATGGTTATAGTCAGGATGCACTGTCTGCGATCCCAATGCCGGAAGTTCCCGCTTCAGAGCAAGAGCCGGCAGACATCATTCTGATTCTGAACGAAACCTTCTTTGACCCTGCTGTGGTCACGGATATTGAGACCGATAAAGACTACTTATCCTGCATTCCCAATTTGGATGGAGCTATTTTGGGCAGTGCCGTTACGAAAGTTGGCGGTGGAACCAATATTACGGAAACAGAACTGCTTACCGGAAATCCCCAGTCGGTTGTTGGAGGAACCCCTTTTAACATTCTTCATATGGAGGACACCGCCAGTATCGTCTCCCTGCTGAAAGAACAAGGGTATTACACCATTGGCACGCACTGTATGAGCAGCGTGAATTACCGGCGCTCCATTGGATATCCTGCTATGGGGTTTGATGAAATTCATTTTATTGGGGATTATGATGACCTTGAGTTCTATGGTAATCGGAAGCATTCCACTGATCAAAGTGTATACAGCAATCTGATTCGATGGTATGAAGCCGCAGCTTCACAAGAAGATCCTATTTTTGCGTACTGCCTGACCATTCAGAATCATGGTGACTGGAATGTAAATCCTCCGGAAGACGACCTCATTCATGTGCAAAATTACGCTGATTCCAGCATGGAAGACATATTGAATGAATTTCTTTCCTGTATTTCCTTGTCTGATCAGGCATTTGTTAAGCTGTGTGAATACTTCCGCGGGGTAGACCGAAACGTAATTGTGTGTATGCTGGGCGATCACTCTCCTTCCTTTATTGATACTATCACGACAAAGACTCTGGGAGACAGAACACAAATTGCCCAAGCGACGGTTCCTCTGATTATCTGGGCTAATTATGATCTGAATCTGGAAGAAGACCTGGGCGAGCGCTCCACAGCCGCCGTCGCACCGCTATTGGTTGAACTGGCTGGTGCTCAGAATAACCCTTACTTTCAGTACATCTTAAATCTAAGCCGCTCCTATCCCGTCATTACCAGCTGGGGAGAATATACGGATGCCATCGGTCAGGTACACACCCTGGACGCAGCTGCCGATGATGCAGCGGAAATATGGAACTGTTTCTATCTTGCGCACAACAATCTGCTGCCCGAAAGTATGGATGAATGGTTCCGCATCGGCATAGAAACGGAGGATTTGCAATGATTTGTGTAAACGATATCGTAACTTTTCTGGAAACTCTTGCTCCCCGTAACATGGCAGAAGGCTGGGACAATGTCGGTTTGCTTTGCGGCAGTTCTGCCGCACCGGTTACCAAGATTCTGGTGGCACTGGACCCCTTTCCGTCCGTGTGCGAAGAAGCGGTACAACTGGGTGCAAAGCTGATCGTAACCCATCATCCGCTGATTTTCTCCCCTTTGAAATCCGTCACAGACGCATCGTCTGTAGGACAGTGCATTCATACATTGCTGAAAAACGGCATCAGCGCCATCAACGCCCACACCAATCTGGACATGGCTCCCGGCGGTGTGAACGACGTACTGGCACTAGCTTTGGGACTGGAGGACATTACCGTTCCCTATCCTCTGGGGTTGGATGCTGACGGTCGGGCTTACGGTCTGCTGCGGACAGGAACGGTTGCGCCCCAGTCTCTGGACGACTTTTTGTCCCGGGTCAAGGAACATCTGGGTTGTCCGGGACTTCGGTACGCTGACGGAGGAAAGCCTGTTCACCGGGTTGCCGTAGGCGGCGGAGCCTGCGGAAGTGAATGGCTTCAGGCCGTCCAGGCCGGATGCGACACCTTTGTCACCGCTGACGTAAAATACAACCAATTCTG
>CALXFP010000020.1 GCA_944387615.1 uncultured Oscillospiraceae bacterium
GGACTGGATGAGCAGTACACGGAAATTCTGGGAGTGAAAATTCCCAAGTATACCATCCCCATCACCCCGGGCCGTAACCTGGCGGTGATTCTGGAGGTTGCCGCTATGAATAACCGTCAGAAGAAGATGGGCTACAACGCAGCCCAGGAGTTCACGGATCAGATGAACCGACATTTTGAAGAACATACAGGAAGGAATTCATGAAAGAACTGACAATTGGCCCCAACGACGCGGGACAGCGTCTGGACCGCTTTCTCGCCAAAGCCGTTCCGCTGCTGCCGGCCTCCCTGGCTCAGAAATATATCCGTCTGAAACGCATCAAATTGGGCGGAAAGCGTGTGGAGCGGGATACCCGGCTTCAGGCAGGGGATGTGCTTCAGCTGTATATCAACGATGAATTTTTCGACAAACCCAGGGAAGAAAATGCTTACCTGACAGTGGCGACGCCCAAGCTGAACATTGTCTACGAAGATGACCATATTCTGCTGGTGGATAAGCGCCCGGGGCTTGCGGTGCATCCCCATGACGGCGCAGAATATGGACGGACGCTGATTGACCATATCCAGGCTTACCTCTACCAGAAGAGGGAGTGGCGGCCCCGGGAAGAGAACGCCTTTACTCCGGCGCTGTGCAACCGGATTGACCGCAATACCGGCGGCATCGTCATTGCGGCGAAAACTGCGGAAGCCCTGCGGGTGATGAACCAGAAAATCAAAGACCGGGAACTGGACAAGCGGTATCTGGCCATTGTGGAAGGAACGCCGAAGGTAAAAGAGGGTAGCCTGAAGGGTTTCCTGTTCAAAGATGAAAAGAAGAACCGGGTATTCGTCAGCGACAGCCCCAAGCCGGGGGCAAAAACCTGCCAGACCAACTACAAAGTCCTTGCCAGCCGCAGCGGACTGAGCCTGGTGGAATGTGAGCTGATTACCGGCCGAACCCACCAGATCCGGGCCCAGTTTGCCCATGCCGGGCATCCGCTGCTGGGAGATGGGAAGTACGGCAAACTGGATAAACGTTACGACCGCAGCTACCAGGCATTGTACTCCTACAAACTGACCTTCTGCTTTACCACCGAGGCAGGGGCGCTGGAATATCTGAACGGAAAGTCCTTCCGGGTGGAAAAAGTGGATTTTGTTGGGGAGTATTTCCCGGATTTTCGCTTATAACTCCAGGATGCAGGGAGAGATTGTATGAAGGTATTCATTACCAGCAGCCCCTATGTGGAAGGGGCGGACCGGGCGATACTCAGCGGCGCCAATGATTTTGTGGAGCGGCTGCGCTCGGCTTTGCCGCCGGAGCCTCGGGCGCTGTTCATTTGCTCTGACCCGGAGGATCACCACATGACCTGTCATTTTGGGGCGGATACCGCGGCAGCTTTCTCTCTGGCAGATATGCCCTTTTCCGGCTATCAGGTGCTGGATGGACAAAATGCCCATCAGGCCCCAAATCTGATTGCCCAGGCGGATCTGATTGTGCTGGCGGGAGGCCACGTGCCCACCCAGAACGCCTTTTTTCGGGAAATCAGGCTGGATAAGCTGCTGAGAGATTTCTCCGGCACCGTCATAGGTATCAGCGCAGGCTCCATGAACCTGGCCCGGGAAGTGTACGTCCAGCCTGAGGAGCCGGGGGAATCTTCGCCGGACTTTCCTCGGTTTGTACCAGGATTGGGGCTGACGGAGGTCAATATTTTGCCTCACTACCAGAAAGTGTGGGACGCGATCTTGGACGGGCGGAGGCTGTTTGAGGATATTACCTACGCCGATAGTTTCGGAAAAACCTTCTATGCCCTGCCGGATGGCAGCTACTTTTACCAGGACGAACAGGGACTGCTGCTGTGCGGGGAAAGCTACATCCTGAGAAACGGGGAAATGGACCCGCTGACCCGGGACGGTCAGGTGCTGGATATGGCGGAATTTGGATAAGAAAACGGTCTGCGAGTTTCTTCGCAGACCGTTTTTGCGTTATCCCGCCGGGGGTTCAAAAGTTTCCTCCACCGGATAGTCTTGGGTGTCGGAAAAGTGCCACCATTCTCCAAAGTAGCCGGTAAAACCGCCGCGTTCCATCACATCCTGCAAAAGCTGGGCGTTTTCCCTGGCCACAGTGGGACAGTCGGAGTAATCCCGGTCTGCCAGGGCGGAAAAATCGTCAAAGCCTGTGGGCATTTCCAGTTCCTGACCGGTTTCGTCCACCAGGGTCAAATCCACCGTATTTCCCCGGCTGTGGGAACTAAAACCCGTTTCCGGGTTTGCAACATAGGTCGGATCGGGGCAAATTTCCCACAGGCGGAATTGGGCGCTTACCGGGCGGAAGCCGTCCCAGATTTTGAGATTCAGCCCCATCTGGGATAGTTCCTGGGATACCGCCTGAAGCTTTTTTATCGTGCCGTAGCGAAGATAGGCTTCGTAAAAGCTGTAAATCTGTTCTCCGGTGAAATTCTCCCGGGTTGCGTACATCAGTTCCTGCTGCACATCCGGCAGGTAATCCTTCACCCGAACCAGGGCATCGTCCTCCGGTTCGGTGGGGACGGTTGCAGGCGGGGCAGTGGTTTCCTGTAAGGTAAAACTTGGGGCAGTTTCCGTGGGCTGCGCAGGGGGTGCAGCAGGGCTTGCGCATCCGCTGAGCAGGAAAAGAATTGTCAGAAGTAAAATAAGATGTCTCATAAAAATCTCCCTTATTTCTGACGCAGGGTGATCCGGGACAGATGGTCGATCATGGCCCGCATTTGCAGGGATACCCATTTTTCCCGGCGATAAAGCAGCTGTTTCCACACCACGATTTGGCATTGGGGTACGTTTAACCGAACCAATCGTCCTGCACGGACACTGTCCTCGGTGACATAGTCCGGCAGGAAAGCAATACCCGCATTCTCTTCTGCCAGAGCGCAGAGCAGATCCGCCCGCCCGGTTTCCAGAATGGGGCGCAGCTGCACAGAATTGCGGGCCAGCTTTTCGTCCATCATTCTGCGGTAGCTCATCCCCCGCTCCGTCAGCAGAAAGGGAAAGCGCACCAGTTCTTCCAGGGGCACCTGACTTTCCTTGGCAAGGGGATGATCCGGAGAGGCCACAAAGTGCACCTGGATTTCTTCTTCGCTGGCGATGACATAGTTGGTGTCGTAAACCCGATCGTCAATGGTACAGATCATATCCACCAGGTTGTGATCCAGAAAGTCCAGCAGCTGCCCGGTGTCGCCGGTGGAGATTTCCAGGCAGATTTGAGGATAGGTGCTGCTGAACTGCCGGAAGTGCCCGGCAATCAGGGGGCCGCACAGAGAGTCGGGAGCGCCCAGCCGGAGAAGTCCTTTGGGTTCCTGCCGGGAAGCGGTTCCCAGCACCATCTCTTCCGACAGATGGCAAATGCTCTGGGCATAGGGCAGCAGATCCCGTCCGGCATCGGTCAGACTGACCGTATGTCCAATCCGGTCAAACAGCTGCACCCCCAGTTCCTTTTCCAAAAGCTTGATCTGAAAGGAAATGGTAGGCTGGGAGTAGCCCAGCTTTTCCCCGGTTCGGGTAAAGCTGCCCAGCTCTGCCGCTTCGATAAAAATATTCAAACTGCGAAGATCCATAGACAATTTGATTCCTTTCGTGCTGCATATCCCTATTATATCGTCCCGTCGGGAGAAATCAAGGGTGCCGAAATAGCGGTTTACATTTTCCGGCAGGCATGGTAAAATGACGAGGATATCAATAGAAAATGCTCTGTTTTCAAATGCTGTGGGAGGGTTTGGGAAAAATAGTAATCCCCGGTGACGGAGAAGATGTGCAAACAGAGCGCAAGTCGCAGCTCAGTTGAGGAGAGAATGTGCATGGAGAAAATTGACTATCAGTATCTGCGCCCGAAAAAGGCGGAGGCGCTGCGAAAATGGTGTGAATTCCCGGTAGAGGTCCGGGAAGAGCCGGAAATCTGGCAGGGAAGTGGGGCAACCATTCTGCCTCTGCGCAGAAACCCGGCCTATGGCCTGCTGTTCGGAAAGGGCGGCGTGGTGGATCAGCAGGGACAGTATGTGGACCTGTCCGCCATCCCGGATCGGGTACAGGGCAGCTACCCCTTTGAAAATGCCGAATATCGGGATGAAAAGGTGGTCTATTGCGGATATCTGGTCAACCACTGGGGGCATTTTCTCATTGAAGGTGTGACCCGGCTGTGGTACTTCCTGGAAAATGACCCCACGGTAGACAAATATGTGTTTTTCCTGGACGAAGGAGAGCAGTGGGAAATCCGGGGCAATTACCGGGAGTTTCTGGAACTGCTGAAAATCTGGGACAAGCTGGAAATCATCAACCGCCCCACCACCTACCGGGAGGTGATCGTCCCGGAACTGGGCATTCACATGCGCCAGGCCTATACCCCCAAGCTGGTGAAGGTATTTGACGCGGTGGCGGACAATGTGGTGCCGGATCCCAGCTGGGAAACGCCGGAAAAAATCTACTATAGCCGCAGCCAGTTCAAAAAGGGTATGCAGTTTGAATTTGGTTTCGATGCCTTGGACAATTTCTTCGAGAAGAACGGCTACACCGTTCTCTACCCGGAGAAGGTACCCCTGGGGCGGATGATTCACTATATCCGCCACAGCAAAGTGGTGGCGAGCCTGTCCGGCTCTTTGCCCCACAATATGCTCTTTGCCAATTCTGGACAGAAAGTGGAGATTGTGGAGCGGCTGGTCATCAGTGACGACAATCAGACCGACGTCAACCGGATGCGTCAGCTTCAGGTGACCTATATCGATGCCAACATCCCGCTGTACCCAATCGATTTTGTGGGCCCGTTCATTATGGGATGGACCCCGGAACTGGAACGGTTTGCCAAAGATCAGGGCTATCAACCCCCGGATGCACAATATCTGACCCGAAAGCACTACAAAAAATGTTTCGTCCGGTATATGAAGTCCTACTGGGATCTGTACCAGTATAACTGGTTCCAGGACGACTGGTATGGCCCCTTCGCAGATTCGCTGTATGAAGGCTACAAGGCGGGGCACAGCTTCTTTGCCGACTATTTGGACGGACGCAGACCCTTCCGGTGGCACCACTATCTGGAAATTCACTATTTCAAGCAGTTTGTCAAACGCCTGCTGAAATGGCAGTAAAGGAGAAAATACTATGCTGTTTTTGGAATATCCTCCCTGTTCCACCTGCAAAAAGGCAAAAAAGTGGCTGGACGATCACGGCCTGACCTATACCGCCCGGCACATCAAGGAAGAAAATCCCACTTATGAAGAACTGAGCCGGTGGCAGGAAGTCAGCGGTCTGCCGATTAAAAAGTTTTTCAATACCAGCGGCTTGCAGTACAAGGCTCTGGGCCTGAAGGACAAGCTGCCTCAGATGTCCCAGGATGAGCAGCTGCTCCTGCTGTCCAGTGATGGAATGCTGGTCAAGCGGCCCATTGTGGTCACCGAGGATGGTTCGGTGCTGGTGGGATTCCGGGAAGAACAGTGGACGCAAGTCCTTTTATAAGAAAGAAACTCCCTGCGCATTCTCCGGTGAGATTCCGGAGCAGACGCAGGGAGTATTTTTATACCACAAATCGGTAACCCAATCCACGGACAGTTTGAATGTAGCGGGGCTTGGAGGGATTTTCCTCAATTTTCTGCCGCAGGCGGTTGATGTAGACCATAATGGCGTTTTCGTCAATGATGGCTTCTCCCCAGACCAGGGTATAGAGCATATCCTTGGAGAAAACCCGGTTGACGTTGTCCAGGAACAGCTTCATCATGGCGTGTTCCTTGGAAGAGAGGGAGATTTCCCGATTGTCCTTGTAAAAGCGCATGGTGATGGTGTTATAGTGGAAGGGACCGGCCACAATGACGGCGCTGTCACCAAAAGAACTGGCCTTGCTCCGGCGAAGCAGGGCTTTGACCTTGGCTCCCAGGACCACCGGATTGAAGGGTTTGGTCACATAGTCATCTGCGCCGATATCCAGCCCGTAAAGGGTGTCGTAGTCTTCCTGACGGCCGCTGACGATCATAATGGGGATGCGCAGTCCCCGATTGCGCAGGGTCTGGATCACCTGAAATCCATCCATTCCCGGCATATTGATGTCCATGATGATCAGATCGCACCGATTCTGGGAAACCCACTGCAGAGCCTGCTCGCCGCTGGAAACCTGCTGCGCTTCGATTCCGTTGCTGCGGATGGCTTTATACAGCATGGTGCGCACGGCTTCGTCGTCATCCACAATCAGCACCATATCCTCCATGGGAATTCCCCCCTTTACAGATCTGCACAACTTGGTTATGATGATAGTATAAGGCAAGAGGCTGCATTTGACAAGGGGGATCGGGATGAAGAATGTGTTTTCCGGGAAAAACCGGATTTTTTTCTTGTTTGGTTTCGGGTTACTGCTGCTGGGAGTAGCGGCGGGAATCTGGCTGGGAGCGGGGCAGAAAGCCCGGAATGTGCAGCAGTTTCAGGAGAAGCTGCTGCTTCAGGCATGGGAAATGGACAGCCGGATTCATCAGCTGCTGATGCCCTACACTGCGCAGCTGGAGCAGGGCACCGGGGGATTTCCCATGGAGTTGGATACCCAGGGAAGCTTATACGCTCAAGACGGCAGACAATATCAGCTGCCGCCCCAGGCCCAATGGAATCCGGGGATGAACGTGCTGCCATGCCTGGGAGAAAACGGGGAGGTCTACCTGGCAGTTGTGCAGGTTCCTTCGGAAGGTGAGGCCAGGGGAATCGTCCTGGATCTGATTTCTTTTTATCGGGACTGTGTACCCGCAGATGAAAGCTATCAGGTGGTACTGATGGACCGTTCCGGCAGCGCCTTGATTCATCCCCGGGATGGCGGAATCGCGGTGGAACTGGCGCGGAAGCAGGAATATGAAATCGTATGGGATGCCCTGGAAAATCAGAAGGAGTCCCATTCTGCTGCCATGGGAGCCGATTCCTGGATCGGGGTGATTCCAGCGGAAGTGTCCGGAAACGGCTATTTTACCATCGGCATCCTGGGAAGTGCTCCGGAGGGAATGCTGTGGATGCCGGGAGCCATGGGACTTTTGTGCTGCATGCTGCTGGCGGCGGGATGCGCCTTGATCGCAGCGGCTATCCTGAAAACCGAGCAGGGACGTCGGGACTTGGAACTGCTGCAGCAAAAAAATGCCGCCATGGAAGCGCTGAATCAGAAAACCCAACAGCTGGCCCACCACCAGCGGCTGGAAATCATGGGTACCCTGACATCCAGCATTGCCCACGAATTTAACAATCTGCTGGTTCCCATTATGGGCTACAGCATGCTGGCTCTGGAAAAGCTACCTCCGGAAAATGAGGATATCTATGACGATGTGCTGGAAATCTACAATACTTCCCTGAAAGCCAAAACCTTGATTCAGCGGCTTTCCGACCTGTCCCGGAAAAATTCGGAAACGGTCTTTCGCCCCCTTTCTCCGGATGAACTGGTGCACAAAGCCCTCCATGTGGCAAAACCGGCCCAGAGCAAAACCATCACGGTGCAGACGGATTTGCATTGTCCGGAGATGTGTATTCTGGGCAATGAAATCCAGCTGTCCCAGCTGCTGCTGAACCTGATTCTCAACGGTTTTCACGCCATGCCCAATGGCGGAACGCTGACCATTTCCACCCAGGCTCAGGAGGATACGGTGCAGATTACGGTCAATGATACCGGAACCGGTATTGCACCGGAGGTGATTTCCCGGATTTTTGAACCCTTCTTTACTACGAAAGAGCAGGGGAAGGGTACCGGATTGGGTCTTGCCATTGCGGCCCAGGTGGTGGAGGATCACAAAGGAGAAATTGATGTCAGCAGCCGCTTGGGTGTTGGCACAACCTTTGTGGTGACCATTCCCCGGAAACAGAGGGAAGAATCGGAGAGTATGGAAAATCTGTGAAAAATTTTTGACAATCTTAATATTTATTTAGATTTCATCTATGAACAGTTAAGGTTAATCTGATATAAAAATATCGGAATAAAAATAACGATATGGAGGAATCCCCATGAAGAAGTTTCTCGCCATGGTGCTGACGGTTGTTATGGCTGTCGGCCTGCTGGGCGGCTGTGCAGGCGCCCATGTACACGTTTGCCCCACCCAGCCCATCGCCACCGCTGCCCCTACCCAGAGCACCGAAGGCACCGTCCCTCAGGCTACCACCGCCGGAAGCAGTGACGACGCTGTCAAGACTGGCCTGGCTGTGGTTACTGGCATTGCCGACAGCACCGACGCTACCGCAGACAAGAATGGCAGCGCCGTGTACGATGTAACCCTGGTTGCTGTTACCGTGGACGATAACGGCGTTATTGACTCCTGCGCCATCGATGGCATCAAGTCCAACGTGGAATTTGATACCAAGGGCGTCATCACCACCGACCTGACCGCCGCTCCCCAGACCAAGAACGAGCTGGGCGAAGCTTACGGCATGAAGGCCTACGCCGGCAGTGCTTACGAGTGGAACGAGCAGGCTCAGGCTCTGGCGGATTACGCCGTGGGCAAGACTGCCCAGGAACTGAAGACCGGCGCTGTCAACGAGTCCGGCAAGGCTGCCGATGCTGACCTGGCTTCCGTTGCTACCATTTACATTGGCGGTTATGTGGATGCCATTGCCATGGCTGCCGAGACTGCCACCCACCTGGGCGCCCACAGAGGCGACAAGCTGGTGCTGAGCACCCTCAATGCCCTGGACAGCAGCGTCAATGCTGAGGCAGAGAAGGACGGCACCGCTCAGCTGGATGTGAACGTCACCGCTCTGACCATGAACGGCGATACCATCACCAGCTGCATCCTGGACGGCCTGCAGGCCAAGGTCAGCTTCGATGCCACCGGCAAGATTACCACCGACCTGACTGCCGCTCCCCAGACCAAGAACCAGCTGGGCGAAGCTTACGGCATGAAGGCTTACGCTGGCAGCACCTACGAATGGAACGAGCAGGCTGCTTCCTTTGCTGCTTACGTTACCGGCAAGACCGCTGAGGAAGTGAGCGGCATTGCCGTAGATGAGAGCACCAAGGTTACCGAAGCGGATCTGGCTTCCTCTGTGACCATCGCTGTGGGCGGCTTCCAGGCCCTGATTGCCAAGGCTGCCGGTTAATTCTCTGATTTTTAGCGGAAGGTGAAGTTATGCGGCGAATCCTGATTTGCTTTGTGTGTCTTGCCTGCCTGCTGACAGGCTGTGCATCCCCCGCCCAAACGGAGGGGCCAACCCAGTACCAGGCCACATTTCTGACCCTGTTTGATACGGTGACCACCATTTTGGGGTATGCCGAATCGGAGGAAGCATTTCAGGAGAAGGCCCAGGCAATCCACGACAGGCTGCTGGAATATCACCAGCTGTTCGACATCTATCACGAATACGAAGGCATTGCCAACCTGAAAACCATCAACGATCAGGCGGGCATTGCCCCGGTGGCGGTAGACCAGCGGATTGTGGATCTGCTGCTGGAGTGCAAGGAGTACTACGCCCTGACCGACGGAAAAGTCAACGTTGCCATGGGCAGCGTGCTGAAGCTGTGGCACGATGCCCGGACGGCGGGCATTGACGATCCGGAACACGCCGCCTTGCCGGATGCGGCAGCGCTGGAAGAAGCCGCAGCCCACTGCAATCTGGACGATGTAATCGTGGACGAAGAAGCGGGTACGGTATTCCTGGCGGACCCGGAGCTTCGCCTGGATGTGGGGGCAGTGGCCAAAGGCTGGTCTGCCCAGCGGGTCTGCGCCCAGATTGAAGAGGGAATGCTGGTGAGCATCGGCGGAAACGTCTGTGCCACCGGCCCCAAGGCAACCGGCGCCCAGTGGGTTGTGGGAGTCCAGTCCCCGGAAAAAGGGGATGCAGGTTACCTGCACACCCTGAACATTTCTGACGGCAGCGTGGTCACCAGCGGTGACTATCAGCGCTACTATGTGGTGGATGGGAAATCCTATCACCACATCATCGACCCGGAAACCCGGATGCCGGCAAACTACTGGCGCTCTGTGACCATTCTTTGCCCGGACTCCGGCCTGGCGGACTGCCTGTCAACGGCGCTGTTTTTGCTGGATCAGGAGCAGGGACAGGCGCTTCTGGATAAAACCCAGGCTCTGGCCATGTGGGTTGCCCAGGACGGGACCATTACCTACAGTCCCGGTTTTGAAGACTATATCCGAACCTAATACAATAAGAAGGTGAATCTATGAAACATCTTTTCTTCGGCGGCCTGCATCCGGCGGGACGGAAGGAGCTTTCCTCCAACGCCCAGCTGGACACCGCTTTTCAGCCAAAGACTGTTGCCATTGCCATGCAGCAGCACATTGGTGCACCCTGCACCCCTCTGGTGCAGGTGGGAGATCTGGTCAAGAAGGGACAGAAGATTGGCGACGGCCAGGGACTGTGTGTGCCTGTCCATGCCTCTGTCTCCGGCAAGGTCATTGCTGTGGAGCCCCGGCGGCATCCCAGCGGACGGGACATCCTGTCTGTGGTGATTGAAAATGACGGCCTGGATACCCCGGACACTACCCTGGTGCCCCATCCGGACTATTCCGGCTTGGATGTGGATACTTTGCTTGCCATCATCCGGGAGGCCGGTGTGGTAGGCCACGGCGGCGCTGCCTTCCCCTCCAATATGAAGGCTCTGACCAGCCTGGGCAAAATCGACACCCTGATTGCCAATGCCTGTGAGTGTGAGCCTTACATCACCGCTGACGACATTCTGCTGCGTACCAGCCCGGATCAGGTGCTGGAAGGCATGCGCATCGTCACCAAAATCCTGAACCCTGAGCGGGTGGTGCTGGCCATTGAGGACAACAAGCCTCAGGCGGTAGAAGCACTGAAGCAGACTCTGGCAGGTAAGGACGACGTGGAAATCCAGGTGCTGCCCACCCGTTACCCCCAGGGTGCGGAAAAGCAGCTGATTCAGGCGGTTACCGGACGGCAGATTCCTCCAGGACAGCTGCCTTCCTCCGTACAGTGCGCCGTGTTCAACGCTGCAACCTTCTACGCTGTCTACCGGGCGGTGTGCCTGGGTCAGCCTGTGACCGAGCGAATTGTCACCGTAACCGGCGAGGCCGTGAAAAATCCCAAGAACTTCCTGTGCCGCATTGGTACGTCTTATGAGGAACTGATCGAAGCCGCCGGCGGCCTGACGGAAGATGTGTGGAAGGTCATCTGCGGCGGCCCCATGATGGGCTTTGCCCAGGATGATCTGTCCGTGGTGACCATCAAGGGCACCAACTCCGTGCTGTGCCTGGCTCAGTTCCGCAACCAGGAGAAAGAGAATCCCCTGTGCATCCGCTGCGGACGGTGTGTGCAGGTTTGCCCCATGCACCTGCAGCCGCTGTATCTGTACCGGTATCGGGACAATACTGCAGAGCTGAACCGCTACTATGTCATGGACTGCATTGAGTGCGGCTGCTGTGCCTATACCTGTCCGGGGAAACTTCCTCTGGTGGAAGTGATCCGCAAGGGAAAATCCAAAGTAAGGGAGGCTGCTGGCAAATGAATTTGACGGTATCTTCTTCTCCCCACGTTCGGGGAAATGACTCCACCCGCCGGATTATGCGGGATGTGAATATCGCCCTGCTGCCGGCGCTGATTTTCGGCATTGCCCATTTTGGCATCCGGGCTGCGGTGGTGACCATCGTTTCCATTGCGGCGGCTGTGATTACGGAACTGGCTGCCAACCGCTTCCTCTTCCGGGATCACCGGGAGCTGGACGGCTCCGCAGTGGTCACGGGTATGCTGCTGGCCATGACCCTGCCTGCTACCGTGCCTTACTGGGTTGCCGCCTTTGGCAGCGTGTTTGCCATTCTGGTGGTGAAGGCTTTCTGCGGCGGTCTGGGCCAGAATGCCTTTAACCCCGCCCTGGCGGCAAGAGCCCTGCTGGTTCTGCTCTTCCCCACTTCCATGGTGCGCTACGCCGCAGTCAACGGCTTCTTTGGCGGCATGGATGCGGTAACCACTGCCACCCCTCTGCACCATATGGTGATGCCCGCTCTGCCGGAGCAGAGCCTGATGGACATGTTCCTGGGCAACATCCCCGGCTCCATCGGAGAAGTCTCTGCCCTGGCTCTGCTGCTGGGCGGTGCTTACCTGGTTTGGCGGAAGGTGATCTCCCTGCGGATCCCTGTTGCTTACCTGGGAACCGTGGCGGTGCTGACCCTGGTGTTCCACAAAACCGATGATGCCTTCGGCTGGATGCTGTACAGCCTGCTGGGCGGCGGCGTGATCCTGGGCGCCATCTTCATGGCCACCGACTATGCCACCTCTCCGGTTACCCCCAAGGGACAGATTCTCTACGGCATTGGCTGCGGCGCACTGACGGTGCTGTTTCGCTACTTCGGCCTGTTCCCGGAAGGCGTCACCTATGCCATTTTGATTATGAATGCCCTGTCCTGGGCAATGGATCGCTGGACGGCACCTGTCCGCTTCGGCAGCAAAGGAGGCGCCGCATGAAAGTAAAACAGATTCTGACGGCCCTGGCTGCCATTGTGGTATCTGCTGCTGTACTGGCAGGTGCACGGTTTGGCCTGTCCGGGGTGGCAAGTGAGATTGCAGCTGCGGAAAAGAAAGAAATGATCCGCTTCATGCTGCCGGAAAGCACTACCTTTACCCAGGAAGTCTATACCGGCGAGGATGAAGCCATTGTGGCGGTTTACAAGGGAGAAACCGGCTATGTCCTGGAAACCAAAACCGCCGGATATGCCGGAGACATCTATATGCTGGTGGGCGTGGACAACAGCGGTAAGGTCACCGGCCTGACGGTCCGTGACATGGAGGAAACCTTGGGACTGGGCGCACAGGCGCTGCTGGATACGGATTTCCTGATCCAGTTCCTGGGAACCCAGGGCGATGCCCAGATCGGTGAGGGCGTGGATGCTCTGACCGGTGCCACTGTCACCTCCAAAGCCATTGCCAGAGGCGTCAATGCAGCCGTAGGCTTTGTCACCGGCGCGGATACTTCCTCCGGCGCCACATCCTGGGGAGGTTAAGCCATGAAGAAACAATCCGGAATGTTGAATATTCTGCTGTGCGCCGTGGTTGCACTGACCATGCTGGTGTACATGCTGTGCAGAACCTTCCAGCCCGCGGTGGTAATGCCTGCGCTGAACATCCCCAATCTTCTGATTTTGAGCGTTCTGGCGCTGATTCTGAATGCTTACATTGCGCCCCAGGCAGAATACTGCTGGATTCAGGCGGATATTCTGGCTGCCATTACCTTCGGCGTTCTGCCCTGGGTGGCGGGAGAAATCCCTGCCTGGCAGATCTGGCAGCTGGCCCTGGCAGGCGGCGTGGTCTTCACTATTGCGGAGCGGATTTTCAGCTCCCTGGTGCAGCGCATTGCCTCCGGTCCCGAAGGAAAGCTGGCGATCCTTGCCACCGGCCTGGGACTGATGCTGGCAGGCCAGTGCTTTGCCGGCATGCTGCTGTGATGCAGCGAGAAGTGTTCCATTTCATATTGCCCATCTTTCGGAGCGGTACTGCAAAACAGTACCGCTCCTTTTTTAAAGAGGTCCGAGAAGATTGGCGTATTTTGGCGAATTGCTTTTTTGGGCAGAATATGATATGATAACTCTAATCACTGCGTAAGGAGAGACACTATGGGAAAACGTGTAGTCAGCCTATTTCTGGCATGCTGCTTGCTGATATCTCTGGCCGGTGCTGGTTTGCTAACCGTAAGCGCAGCCCAGTTGGATGGACGCAATTTGTCCGTTTCTGTGGATGGCCGGGAGGCTGTGGTGGTGAAAGCTTACCAAAGCTCCTATGACAATAACCTGCTTGTGTCTCTTCGAGATCTGGCAGTGGTTCTGTCCGGCACAGGGAAGGGATTTTCCATTGCCATTGAGCCGGACGAGGAATCCGGTACGCGGATTGTGATCCGCAAGGGACAGGCCTATACCCCGGTGGGTGGAGAAGGGGAACCCAATACCCAACTGGAGGTAGGTGACTGCATCTACGCCGGCACCAGCTATAACAAACTGTTTTTTGACGATCAGGAAATGCGCATTCCCACTTATCTGCATTACCCCTCAGAGGAAAGCCCCGCCGATATTTATGTCCGGATGGCGGATTTGGGCATGTATTTTGACCTGAATCTGGTGTACACGGGCCAGGACACCCTGACATTGGACACCACAACCGGATACCATTACGATTTGGAAAAGCAGCAGTCTGAGGGGTATTTTCAGGATCTGCATGGCGTCGTGCTGGGAGATGCCAATACAGGCTGCGTTCTGTATGCGTATAATGGGGATGTTTCCACCCAGATCGCCAGCACCACCAAACTGATGACCTATCTTCTGGTAAAAGAGGCCATTGACGCCGGAAATCTGACGGAAGAGAGTGTTTACACCGTATCCGAGGATGTTTACCGCCTGGCAAATTCCGAGGACGGCATCTACCGGAAGAAGGGGAAATACGGAACGCTGGCCCTGGGAGCTCAGGTTACGGTGGGGGATTTGCTGCGGGCCATGCTGGTGGTGTCGGCCAATGAAGCGGCCACGGCACTGGCAGAAATGGTGTCCGGGTCGGAGGAAGCTTTTACCCAGCTGATGAATCAGCGGGCCCAGGAACTGGGGCTGGCTTCTGCGGTTTTCTATAATCCTCACGGGCTGCCGGATTATACCCAGTCTCCCACAGCGTCCAAGCGCCAGAATGAGATGAGTGCGGAAGATATGTTCCGTCTGACCCAGTATCTGCTGAACAACCATCGGGAACATTTGACGAACATTACCCGAATGACCAAAACCGACCTTCCCAGCTTTGGACAAACCCCGGAGGGCAAAGTGGCCTATGCCAAAACCACCAATGCTCTTCTGTATAACTTCCCGGATTGCCTGGGCCTGAAAACCGGAACTACCAATCGCTCCGGTGCCAATCTGGTCAGTGCCCTGCCGGTGACAGATGGAAATGGGGACACCCACGATCTGGTGGTGGTCCTGTTCGGCGGAGAAGATGATGTGGAGCGCTGCGAAAAGACGGCGTGGCTGTTCCGGTATGCCCGGCAGTACTACGCACAGACAGCCTTCCCCCAGCAGCAGGTGGTAGAGGAAACCACAGTCGTGACTGTTCCGCCTACCACGGAAGCTACCCAACCTGCCACCATGGTAACAGAGCCGACAGTGGTGCAGGCGTCGGAAGTACCTCCGGAGCAGCCCGGTAAGGTGCTTCTGATGATGGGGATTTCCTTCCTCACCGGTGCTGTGGTAGTGCTGGTGGTGGTGATTCTAATCCGAAAAGCAGGCAGAAAAAAGGACTATAACCCAAGATTTGGTCGATAAGAAGAACCGGCTGTCCAGGAAAAATCTGGACAGCCGGTTTTTTGAGAAATTGTTTCTGAAAGTTGCACAAACTGTTTAGTATCACAGTAGAAAGAAACTTGAAATCGTTTTTTCTGTTGCTGGTCGATTTTAGAGCGGTTATTGGAAGAGGAGAAGATATGAAGATAACAGCCATCATGCCCATCAAGCTTGACAACGAGCGCCTGCCTGGGAAAAATACAAAGATGCTGGGAGACAAGCCCTTGCTGCAATATGCACTGGACAGTTTGAAAAAAACGAAAATGCTGGATAACATCTATGTCTATTGCAGCGATGAAAGCATTGTTCCCCTCTTGCCGGAGGGGGTTACCTTTGCCCGACGGCCGGACTATCTGGATCTGCCTGCCTCCAATTTTAATCAGATTTTCGACTGCTTTATGGAAAGCCATGATGCGGATATCTATGTGTACGCCCATGCCACGGCGCCATTTGTGACCGCAGAAACAATGGGGCAATGTATTGAGGCGGTTCGTTCCGGGGCATACGACTCCGCATTTTGTGCTGTGAAAATCCAGGACTATCTCTGGCAGGATGGGGAGCCGCTGAACTTTGACCCAACCAATGTGCCTCGCAGCCAAGACCTGAAACCGATTTATCGGGAGACGTCCGGCGTGTACGTTTTTACAAAAGAAGCATACCAAGCATACCACCGCCGGGTTGGGAAAAAGCCCTTTGTGAAAGAAGTGTCCTTCAAAGAGGCTGTGGATATCAACAATCCAGAAGATTTTGACCTGGCGATGGCGCTGCTCGATAGGTGAAAAAGCATTGTGCCGGAGCGAAAGCTCCGGCACAAAACCTTTTATTTTATTTCTTACTTGGCAGCGTTGACCAGCTCAGCGGTATCCTGAGCGATCATCAGCTCTTCATTGGTGGGGATGACCCAAACGGTAACCTTGGAGTCATAGGCAGAGATGATGGCTTCCTTGCCGCGGACGTTGTTCTTCTCGGGGTCCAGCTTCACGCCCAGGTACTCCAGGTTCTGGCAGATCCGAGCCCGCATGGAAGCGGAGTTCTCGCCTACACCGGCGGTGAACACCAGGCAGTCCAGACCGCCCAGAGCAGCAGCGTAGGAGCCGATATACTTGCGCACTTCGTAGGCGAACTTGTCCAGAGCCAGGGTGCAGTCAGCATTGCCGGCCTCAGCGCCTTCTTCGATGTCACGGAAGTCGGAGGAGATGCCGCTCAGAGCCAGCACACCGGACTTCTTGTTCAGCATATTCAGGCACTCGTCAGCGCTCATGCCGTACTTGTTCATAACGAACTGCACCACAGCGGCGTCCAGATCGCCGGAACGGGTACCCATGGGAACACCGGCCAGAGGGGTCAGACCCATGGAGGTATCCTGGCACTTGCCGTCCTTCACAGCGGACAGGGAAGAGCCGTTGCCCAGGTGGCAGTTGACCAGCTTGATGTCCTTGCGGCCCATCAGCTCAATGGCACGCTTGGTGACATACTTGTGGGAAGTGCCGTGGAAGCCGTAGCGGCGGATAGAGTCGTTCTTGTAGTACTCGGTGGGGATGGCGTAACGGTAAGCCACAGGAGGCATGGTCATGTGGAAAGCGGTGTCGAACACGGCAACCTGGGGAGTGGAGGGCATAACTGCCTGGCAGGCACGGATGCCCATCAGGTTGGCGGGGTTGTGCAGGGGGCCCAGGGGGATGCACTTTTCGATGGCGGCGATGACTTCATCGTTGATGATGCAGGAGTCGAAGAACTCCATGCCGCCGTGCAGGACGCGGTGGCCCACAGCATCGATCTCATCGGTGGACTTGATCACGCCTTCCACGGGATCAACCAGGATGGACAGAACTGCCTGGATGGCCTCGGAGTGGGTGGGCATGGGGATGTCCTTGACGATCTTCTTGCCGTTGGCATTGTGGGTCAGACGGCCGTCAATGTAGATACGCTCGCACAGGCCCTTGGCAGATACGACGCCGGTATCGGGATTCATCAGCTGATACTTCAGGCTGGAAGAACCGGCATTGATAATCAAAACGTTCATTGGGGGATGCCTCCTAAATAAATATTTTCATTTTGCCAAAAACGTGGTATGATAGCCATAGCTAAAAGTATTATATTTCATTTTCTTCAATTTCTCAAGCCCTCAGAAGAAAAATTTTGGAAAAAGGAGAGGGTATTTTGAAAACCGTCGGGATTATCTGCGAATATAACCCCTTCCACCTGGGACATAAAAAGCAAATTGACCGGATTCGTCAGGAATTCGGGCCGGAAACGGCGGTAGTGTGCGCCATGAGCGGAAATTTTGTCCAGCGGGGACACCCCGCCCTTGTGGACAAAAGCATCCGCGCAGAAGCGGCGCTGCGGTGCGGGGCAGACTTGGTGCTGGAGATGCCGGTGACGGTGTCCCTTTCCTCTGCGGAAGGGTTTGCCCAGGGGGGCGTGGAGATTTTGTCCCGGGTCTGCGATACGTTGTGCTTTGGGGCAGAATCCGCCGACGGAGCAGCCTTGATGCATACGGCGGAGATTTTGTGTTCATCGGAATTTGAACAGGTGCTGCGTAAGTTTTTGGAAACGGGTATTTCCTTCCCGGCGGCCCGGCAGGCGGCTCTGGCGGAGCTGGGCGGTGAAGAAGGAATCCTGCGCCAGCCCAACGACATTCTGGCGGTGGAGTACTGCAAGGCAATCCGCAGGCAAAATGCGGATCTTACGGTATTTCCCATCCGGCGTCAGGGAAGCTACCATGCCCAAACTGCTGACAAGGAAAATCCTTCTGCCACCGCGGTACGTTCTCTGATGCTGGGATGGGAAACCTGGCAGCCCTTTGTCCCGGAACAGACGGTTTCCCTGTTTGCCCAGGCTCCGCTGCACACTCTGGCAGCAGGGGAGCGAGCGGTGCTGGGAAAGCTTCGCACCATGACCGACGAAGAATTTGAAGAGCTTCCCTATGGCAGTGAAGGGCTGTGGCGCAAGCTGATGCACGCATCCCGTAAGGAATCCAGCCTGGAAGAAGTGCTTACGGCGGTGAAATCCAAGCGTTACACCAGAACTCGGCTGGATCGGATGGTGATGTGCGCATTTTTGGGTATTACCCGGGAAATCCTCCAGCAGGAAGTGCCCTATACCCGGGTGCTGGCGTTCAACAGCCGGGGACGGGAGATTTTGAATGGTCAGAAAAAGCGGGGGTGGCTGCGCAATGCCGGGGAAAAAGTGGAGCATCCCCACTGGCAGCTGGAAAAGCGGTGCGGGGAGTTGTATGGCCTGTTCTGCACTGACGCACCGGAACCAGGGGGAAGGGAACAGCGCCGACGGGTTCGCTGCCTGCTCTGACCAGCTTGACAGCCAAGCGGATTTCATGATATCATGGAGCAAACTGTTTTTCAGGGAGCTACAAATATGAGAAAATTGTCGTCCTTTGTCCCAAAACTGAAACCGGTGAATGTGTTGGTAGCGTTTTTTGCCTCCGCATTCCAGGCCTTTGGCATGTACAATGTTCACGCATTGTCCGGGGTGACAGAGGGCGGCGTATTTGGAATGATTTTGCTGATTGACCACTGGCTGGGGATTTCTCCGGCGATTTCCAGTGTGATTCTCAATGCAGCCTGCTATGCTCTGGGATGGAAAACTCTGGGCAAGGATTTTATTGCTTATTCCTTGATTGCCACCTGCGGCTATGCCTCTGCCTATGCCATTTGTGAATGCTTCCCCCCGCTGTGGCCGGAGATCGCCCGGATGCCCCTGCTGGCGGCCATTGTTGGTGCTATGTTTATCGGCATCGGCGCGGGACTGTGCGTCCGAGCAGGAGGCGCCACCAGCGGCGACGATGCGCTGGCCATGAGCTTGTCTCATTTGACGAAGCAGCCCATTGAACGGATATATCTGGCCAGTGATCTGCTGGTTCTGACCCTGTCGCTGAGCTATATCCCTCTGCGCCGGATCGGCTTCTCCCTGCTGACGGTGATTTTGTCCGGGCAAACCATCGGTCTGATTCAAAAAATCCACCGAAAAAGGAAGTAAGGGCCGCTTTTTGCACCTTTGGAATTTTACATTCGTATCAAAACCCTCCCCCGCAAATTCCGGAAAAATTGTACAGAATAATTGTTGACATTCACCAAAAAGAATGCTACTATCTTGTGCAATTCAACGTAGACTT
>CALXFP010000021.1 GCA_944387615.1 uncultured Oscillospiraceae bacterium
GCCTTATCCGTCACCACGGACAAGACCTCCTTAACCTTGGGCGACCAGGTGCACAGCATCACCACAATCAGCACCACCGCATACAAAATCATCCGGTAGTCCTCCAGGCTCCGCAGGGCTTCCGGCAGCACATACAGCAGCGTTGCGGAAATCACAGAGCCCAGGATATTGCCCATGCCGCCCAGCACCACGAATACCAGGATATTGATGGAGGTATTGAAGTTGAACTTGGTGGCCGTAATGGAAGAGTAGTTCAGGCCGAACAAGGCACCGGCCATACCTGCCAGGAAAGCGGACACCACGAATGCCTTCATCCGGAAAGCGGTGACGTTGATGCCCACGGATTCGGCAGCAATCCGGTTATCCCGGACGGCCTTGATGGCCCGGCCTTCCTTGGAGTTGATCAGATTCAGTACCACGAACAGGGTAAACAGAACCAGCAAAAAGCCCATGGTAAAGCTGGCCAGTTTCTCCACACCGGTGGCGCCCAGGGGGCCGTTGATGATGTACTTGCCGCCGGCTTCCAGCTTCATCTTGCTGGTGGAAACCGCCATATGAAATCCCGTGTCGTCAATACCGGCGTAGGTATTGCCCACGATGTTCTTCATAATCTCGCCAAAGGCCAAGGTCACAATGGCCAGGTAGTCACCCCGCAGCCGAAGCACCGGCACGCCGATGACAAAGCCCACAAAGCCAGCCAGGATGCCGCCGCCGAACATGGCGCACACCAGCCGCAGCGCGTCGTTGGCAATGGTGTCTTTCAGCAGCGCAGCAATGACGATGCCGGAGAAGGCGCCGATGCCCATGAATCCCGCATGGCCCAGGCTCAGCTCGCCGCAGACGCCTACCAGCAGGTTCAAAGATACTGCCAGAGAGATGTACACACAAATGGGAACCAGGTAGCCTTTCATGGAGCTGCCCAGCATTCCCTGGGAATTGAGCACCTGCATCACCACAAAGGCAACAATAACCACCAGATAGGTCAGCAGATTGGTGCGGGTATTTTTGTTTTTCAGCATTGTCTTCATAGCGCTACCTCACACCTTCTCCTGGATCTGCTTGCCCAAGAGTCCGGCAGGCTTCACCAGCAAAATGATAATCAGAACCGAGAACACAATGGCATCGGAGAACTGGGTGGACAGGTACGCCTTGGAGAAGGTTTCGATGATACCCAGCAGGATACCGCCCAGCATAGCGCCGGGGATGGAGCCGATGCCGCCGAACACCGCTGCGGTGAATGCCCGGATACCAGGCATGGAGCCGGTGGTGGGCATCAGAGTGGGAACAGTGGAACACAGCAGCACACCGGCAACCGCAGCCAGAGCCGAGCCAATGGCAAAGGTGGTGGAAATGGTCCGGTTGACGTTGATGCCCATGAGTTGGGCTGCGTCCCGGTCTTCGGATACCGCCCGCATGGCCTTGCCAGTGCGGGTCTTGCTGGTAAACAGAGTCAGGCCCACCATGACCACAATGCAGGCCGCCACGGTCAGCAGTACCTCGCCGGTGATAACCAGCTTGCCGTCCATCAGCACAATGGGGTCCATGGTCACCACACTGGTAAAATTCTTGGGGCTGCTGGACCAGATCAGCTGGGCCGCATTCTGCAAAAAGTAGCTGACACCGATGGCGGTAATCAGCACCGCCAGGCTGGGGGTGCCCCGCAAAGGCTTGTAGGCCAGGCCTTCAATGACGATGCCCAGCACCGTACACACCACCACAGCAGCCAGTACGGAAACAAAGGACGGAAGTCCCAGATAATTGGTCACGCAGAAGGATATGTAGGCGCCCACCATAATCACATCGCCGTGGGCAAAGTTCAGCATCTTGGCAATACCGTAGACCATGGTATAGCCCAGCGCGATAATGGCGTAAACCGAGCCGATGCTGATGCCGTTGATCAGATACTGTAAAATCTGCATAAGCTACCTCTCTTTTCTGAATGATATCGACAGCCTATGACGGCGGTAATGCCGTCCAGCTCTGCCGCTCTCATTGACTGTCGAAAACGCACATTAGGGATGGGAAGGTTACCCTTCCCATCCCGGGATGTGTTAATCCATGGGAACGTAAACACCGTCGGTGACAACCACGGCTGCGGGAGCCTTGGAAATCATACCGTTTTCATCCCAGGTCATGGACTTACCGGTCAGACCGTCGAAAGTCATAGTGGCGAACTGCTCCTGCAGCATAGCGCAGGCTTCCTCAGCGGGGGTATTGCCATCGATACCGGCAGCCACACAGGCATTGTACAGGGCGTAGATGACGTCGTAGCCGTCAGCTGCGAACTGGTTGGGCACCTTGCCGTCGTTGTTTTCCTTGAACTGGGTCACGAAGGAAACGGTAGCATCGTCGGTAGCGTTGGCGTCAAAGGGAGTCATCAGCACCAGATCCTCAGCCAGAGCGGTGTCAAAGCCTTCCACGTTCAGGATGCCGTCCATGCCGTCGCAGCCGAAGAAGGTGGGCTTATAGCCAACGGTGTTGGCGTAGGTCAGGACCTGAGAAGCCTCGGTGTAGTAGAAGGGCAGGAACACCAGGTCGCAGCCAGCGTCCTTGCACTTGGTAACCTGAGTGGACAGGTCGGACTTGTTGTCAGCGGTGAAAGATGCATCGCTGACTGCCACGTTCAGGCCCAACTCCTCAGCCTTGGCCAGGAAGCCTTCCACAATACCGGAAGAGTATGCATCGGAAGAGTCATAAATCACACCAATGGTGGCATCCGGCCACTTCTGAGACATCAGCTCAGCAGCGGAAGCGCCCTGGTTGGGGTCGGTGAAGCACATCTGGTAGATGTTGGAGCCGGTCATAGCCACGTCCACAGCAGAAGCAGAGGGAGTCAGCATGAAGATCTGGTCATTGGCAGCCTCAGCAGCGATGGCCAGGGAGGAGCCGGTGGTCACAGCGCCGGCGAAGATCTGCATGCCCCAGTCCTTCAGGGTGTTGTAAGCGGAAACCGCCTTGTCGGAGCCGTCGGCTTCGTCGTCTTCTGCCTTGAAGTCGATCTGCAGGCCGCCCTTGGCATTGATCTCAGCCACGGCAATTTCCATGCCGCCCCGGACAGCCAGGCCGTACTCGGAAGTACCGCCGGTGAGGGGGCCGGTCAGGCCGATCTTGATAGCGGGAGCGGAACCATCGGCAGCAGCGGCCTGGGTTTCGCCGGAGTTATTGGCAGCAGCCTGAGTCTCTTCGGGCTCAGAAGCGCCGCAGCCTGCGAACATGGCAGCCACCATCAGGCAAGCCAGCAGCAAAGCAACAAACTTTTTCATAACGTGTTCTCCTTTTCTCATCCAAAATACTATAAAAAAGCGGCTCGCAATGCAGCAGCCGCTTCTTCATACAACACAGAATCCCCGGCCGCAGTTTCTATCTCAGAATCTCTATACGGTCAACGCAAATGGACACTACCGGCAACAAGGCAGTGTCCAAAAGGGGGCAAATCCGCCCAGAGGAATATGCCGCTGCGCAGCAGCGGGAATCAGCAAAATCAAACGCAGACCATGCCTTCATATGCATATACCTCCTTCCGAATCTGGAAGTATTGTATCTCACACAAGGACATTTGTCAACGAGAAAAACACCACAGAAACAAAAGGGATTTCTTGAATTTTTTGTAAACAATGCACAAAGGTTATTCCCCGTCCATCACCGCTTTGCAGGCGCTGAGTACTTTGCTCAAAATCGGCACGCAGGTATGGCTGCCGTAGCCGCCATTTTCCACCACCACAATAAAGGCCAGGGGGTATTCTTCGTTCTCAACAAACCCGGCAAACATGGCGTTGGAAACCTCGCTGCCGCCCAGCTGGCTGGTGCCGGATTTGGCACACACCGACAGTCCCGGGAAGTTGCCGTCGCCGTAGACCGCCTGCACATTGTTGCGCATGTACTGGCGCACCGTGGCTGCGGTTTCCTCGGACATGATCCGGTCGGTGTACTGGGTTTTGGCCTGGTAGGTCACCTGGCCGCCGTTGGTCACCTGCTCCATCAGGTAGGGCATGACGCCTTTGCCGCCGCCAGCAATGGCACCCATAAAGGCCATATACCGGGCAGGATTGATCTGGTCGGTATGCTGTCCGATACAGCTCCAGGCAAAGGATACCGTTGCGGTATCGGAGATATCATAATTGCCCTTCACAGTGGTCACACCATCAAAGGACAGGGGTTTGACCACTTCAAACTTATCCACATACTTGACCATGTTCTGCTTGCCGATCAGCTCCGCCACCTGGGCAAAGGCGCAGTTGCAGGAGTTGGCAAAGGCCTGCTTCAGGTTCTGCTGACCATGGGCCTTTTCACAGGTAACCGCCTCTGTGCCGTATTCCCGTTTGCCGTAGCAAGTGAAGGTCTGATCCAGAATATCCGGCACGGTTTCCAGCGCCGTGGCCACCGTCACAATCTTGAAAATGGAGCCGGGGACGTAGGCAGACTGCAAAAACCGGTTCAGATACACACCGTCATAAGCGCCGCTGGTATCGTTTGCGATATCCGGCACATTGTCCGGGTCATAGGTAGGAGACGTCACGGCGCAGAGAATTTCGCCGGTTTTGTAGTTGTACACACCGATGGTGCCCTTGCGGTTGCCTAGGGCTTCCAGTGCGGTATTCTGCACCGCAGCGGACAGGGTCACTCTGGCAGTTCCCCCTTCCCCGGACGCATCATAAATTCCGTTGAACAGGTCAAAGCCTGCCATCTGACCGGCATAGTTGGTAACCGCCGAAGCCTTGATAAATCCGTCCCGGTCGCCCAGCCAGTGGAGGGTGGATTTTCGGGTAAGGGCATCGGAAGCGTAGGTTCTGTTTTGGGTAATGTCCAGCAGCATGGTTCCGGACCGGTCGGTTACCGTGCCGCAGCCTAAGTTGGTGCTGTTGTACACATGGGGTGAGCCGGAAAAGCCCACCCACTGGTCAGCCTTGGTCAGATACTCCCAAAGGAAAAACAGCATGCCTCCCAGCAGGAGAACAATAAACACACTCATGAGCCAGGTTCTTTTGGTTACGCGATTCATTGGCTCACTCTCCTTTCTTCATCAGACGCACGGCAAAGCTGGCATTCTGCCGGGTATCCGCTGCTTTGACAAAGGCCAGCAGTCCCCAGGCGCCAATCATACTGGTGCCGCCGTTACTGACGAAGGGGAAGGTCACACCGGTAAAGGGCAGAATGTCCAGAGTGCCCAAGCAGTTGAGCACCGTCTGAATCACCAGCACGCTGGCAGCGGTGCAGGCGCCGATGGAATAGAAGCTGCTCCGGGCCACCCGGGCGGTGCGGATGGGGAAGAATCCCAGGGCCACAATGCACAGCACCGTCATCATCGCCGTGAGCAACCCCCATTCTTCCGAAATGGTGGCAAAGACAATATCGGAATCCGCCGCAAACACATATTGCAGCAGTCCCTTCTCCGGGCTTAAGCCCAGCAGGCCGCCGGAGGCAATGCACATCAGTGCCCGGGTCTGCTGATAACCGCTGACCAGGGGGTCCTCCCAGATGTGCCGCCAGGTTGCAAACCGCTGCAGGGCATGGGGCGCAATTTTCAGGCCGATCACACCGGCAAAGCCCAGTGCGGTGATGGCCAGTGCCACGGTGCCCACACTGCCGGAACGAAGATACGCAATCACCAGGAAGGCGCAGAAGAAAATCAGAGCCGTACCAAAGTCATTCATCAGCGCCAGCAGGCCGCAGATGATCACCGAATAGACGATGAACAAAATCAGGTTCCGCTTGGTCATAATCCGGTCCATGGTAGAAGCACCGGCAAAGACGAAGCAGACCTTGCTCAATTCCGAAGGCTGCAACGACATGCCGCCGATAATCAGCCAGTTTTTTGCGCCGTAGTACTCCGTGCCGAATACCAGCGTCACCACCAGAAATCCCACACCGGCGATGGTTGCCAGATACCGCACCACCTTGGCCCGCTCCAAGTCCCGCAAAGACCAGCCGATAATCAGAAACAGCACCACACCCATAATCATGGCCAGCAGCTGTTTCACCGTCTCTCCGGGCTTTACCGTGGAAATGGCCGCCATGCCCATGGTGCACAGGAAAAAGGCGATGGTCTCCACCTCAAAGGATTTTCGCTGAATCAGGCAATAGAAAATGTACAGAATCCACTGACACAGGACAATGCCCAAAAAGCCCTGCAGTACGTTCACAAAATCCGACTGCTGGCTGTTGAGCAGAAAGCCCAGCAGCATCACGCACTGCAAAATGGTCAGCAGCATCAGATTGGTCACCGTATCCCAGCCGTTGGCTGCCTTGGTGCGCAGCTGGGCCTGGCGTTCTTCCTGCCGTTCCGTAATGGGCTGCAGCTGCATGTCCACACCGCCGATGGAGATTTTCTCCTTGGAAGTCAAGGCGCAGATCTGCACTCTGCGTCCGTTGACCCAGGTGCCTTCCTTGGAGCCTACATCGGTTATGGTCCAGCTGCCGTCATCATATCGTGTCAAAACCGCGTGGTTGCGGGAGACTGTTGGGAAATCAATGGTCACATCACAGTTTTTGCTCCGGCCAATGACATTTTCCCAGTGGGTAATGGGCACCTGCTGACCGGTGGCCATGTTCAGCCAGGCCCAGATCTCCGGTTCCCGTCGGAAGGTCAGCAGCGGCAGGATACACCGCAGCAGCAAAATTGCCGTGAGAACAGGCACTGCCCACCGCAGAAATCCCACATACTCTGTTGCCAGCAAGGTTTGATCTACGGAAAGGGCGTTCAGAAATTGCTCCATGGCCTGCCCCCCTCCTTTCTCTTTCGCATCGGGCGTCCTGCCCGGTTTATTGGTAATTCCAGGGATATTTCCCCAGGGCTTTCAGGGATTTTACCTATAAAATGACACACTTTTTTCAATCTGTCAAATAAACTTTTTCTTAAGATTGCATCTGCCGCAGCAAAGCGATTTCTCTTTGGTAGCCGGGCAGTTCGTTGGGAGTTTCCAGAATCATGGGCTTGTCCCGCAGAACCGGGTGATTGACGATGGCCCGGAAGGTGTCCAGCCCCAGGCTTCCCTCTCCCAGACAGGCATGGCGGTCTTTGTGGCTGGCGAAGGGATTCTTGCTGTCGTTGACGTGGAGGGCTTTCAGCCGGTTCAGGCCGATGACCCGGTCAAATTCCGCCAGCACGCCGTCCAGATTCCCTACAATGTCATACCCGCCGTCGTAAACATGGCAGGTATCCAGACATACGCCCATATCACTGTTTCCCACCGCATCGAGAATCATGCGGATTTCTTCAAACCGGCCGCCGATTTCGCTGCCTTTGCCCGCCATGGTTTCCAGCAGCACCGTAACCGGGTAGTCGTGGCGCAGGGCCTGCTTCAGCGCCTGGGCGATGTAGTCAATTCCTGCCTCCACACCCTGGCCCACATGGCTGCCGGGGTGAAAATTGTAGAAATTTCCAGGCAGCGCCGCCATCCGGCGCAGGTCATCTTCCAGAATATCCGCCGCAAAGGAGCGGGCTTCCGGGTCGGCGGTACACAGATTCATGGTATATGCGCCATGGGCAACCAGTTTTCCAAAGTTGTGTTCCTCCAAAAGATGCACCGCTTTTGCCGCATCCTGAGGATCTTCCTGTTTTGCCTTGCTGCCCCGGGGGTTGCGGGTAAAGAAGGCAAAGGTATTGGCACCGATGGACAGCGCCGTATTGACCATGGCGGCATTGCCCTTTCCGGCGGACAAGTGACATCCAAAATACATAAAAACGCCCCCTCCTTTTTGGACAGTATAGCACATTCCCCGGCAAAATGCAAATTCCCCTCTTTCAGGGAGGGGGGGCTTGTGCTATAATGGGCCAAAACAAAAAAGGAGGGATTTTCGTGCCCAAGTCCGACAATCAGAAGCTGAAGATCTTCTACATTCTGGACTATTTACAAAGAAACTCCCACCAGGATCACCCGGTGAGAGCGGCGCAGCTGCTTGCCATGCTGGAACAGCAGCACAATATTGTCTGTGACCGCAAAACCGTCTACTCCGACATTGCGGCGCTGCAGGACTACGGCGTGGACATTGTCTCCATCCCCGGCAAAAACGGGGGATACTATATTGCCTCCCGGAACTTTGAACTGCCGGAGCTGAAGCTGCTGATTGACGCCGTGCAATCCAGCCGTTTCCTGACCGAGAAGAAGTCCCGGGAGCTGATTGAGAAGCTGTGCAGCCAGTGCAGCGTCTACGATGCCCGGCTGATGCGCCGGGATGTGCTGGTCAGCGGGCGGGTCAAAAGCATGAATGAAACCATCTACTATAACGTAGACGCCATTCAGGACGCCATTGCGGAAAATCAGCAGATCTCCTTCCGCTATTTTGACTACGGCCTGGACGGCAGCCGGTGCTACCGGGACCGGGATTACCAGGCCAGTCCCTACGGTCTGTGCCAGGACAACGAAAATTGCTACCTGCTGGCCCATTCTCCCCGCCACGGCGTAACCTCCTACCGGGTAGACCGGATGAGCCATATCAAACGGCTCCAGCTGCCCCGGACCCCCTGCCCGGAACTGACCGGAAAGGCCCTGATAGAGCATGCCAACCGGCTGTTTCAGATGTATTCCGGCGAAATGGCCACGGTGAAGCTGCGCTTCCACCGCAGCCTCATTAACGTAGTCATTGACCGGTTTGGCCGGGACATTCTGCTGATCCCCGACGGGGAGGAACACTTTGTCTTTACCGTGGATGTAGCGGTATCGCCCATCTTTTTAAGCTGGGTCATTGGCTTCGGCGCCAAGGCAAAGATTCTCCATCCCCAGTCCGTGGTGCAAAAATGCCAGGATCTGTGCCGGGAGGCACTGGCGCAGTACGAATCCGCTACACCAGACTAAAGGAGCCAAACACATCGCTCCAGACAATCTGACTGGTTTTGGTGGTGTCCGCATCCCGCAGAGCCGACATGCAGTAGTGATAATTCCCATCATCGAGAATCACCGCCCGGCCCAGACGGTCCCCCTCTTCTCCGGCGCTGGCCCAGACGAAATCGTAGCGGGTCACGTCGTCCCACTGGGTTTCCATAATGGTCACATTGTCCCGACTGTAGCCGCTGATGGCTTGGATGGTGGCATCCAAATCCCCGGCGGAAAGGGTTTCAATCACGATTTCGTACTCTTCACTGACGTACATCTGCTGAGCATCGCTGTCCAGCACCGGTGCCAGAGCGTCATCCGGCAGCCGCACCGAAATTTCCCTTGGCTGGGCCATCACCGACTGGATCAGTTCGTCGGCCACGGTTTCAAAGGTCATTTCCTGACTGCACCCAATCAGTCCCAGGCACAGCGCCACGGTAATTGTCAAAATCCAGAATTTTTTCACTGTAATCCCTCCTGAAAGGAAATCCCCATGACAAAGCTTATCCTGCTTTACCTGCTTATAATCAATGCAATTGGTTTTGTGCTTATGCTTGTGGACAAGCACAAAGCCCGGAAAAATCTCTGGCGGATTCCGGAAGCCACCCTGATGACCGCCGCCGCCCTGGGCGGAAGCGTCGGGTGTCTGCTGGGCATGTACACCGTCCGACACAAAACCCGGCACCTGAAATTCACCCTGGGCATCCCCCTGATTCTGGCAGCGCAAGTTGCCCTTGCCCTGTTTCTTCTTCTAAAATAAAAACCGCCCCTCGGAAGTTTCCGAGGGGCACAGCTTGTCACAAAAGCCTCGCAGAGTTTGCTGCGACAGCAGCAAATAGAGTTAAAACCGTTTTCTGTCAGGGCGCACCCCAGGGTGGCTTCTCTTGCCCCTTTGGGGCAATTCACCTTCTGTACCTGGCAGAAAACACTTCTCAGGCTGCAAGTGTGAAATTTGTCCCCCATCGGGGGACAAATTATGCGCGCAGCAGACTGCCAAAGTTTGTCGGAAAAGCCCGCAAGGGATTTTTCGACAGTCTCCGCCCCTCGGAAGTTTCCGAGGGGCATTTTGTTCAGGCAAAGAGCAGGGCCACCATATTCACCAGCATAAAAATTGCAAGCACGATGAACCCAAAGTTCAGGAAAAACCATTTCATACACCGGCCATCCATGGCCTCCGCCTCCCGATAGGCCCGAATTTCCCGTCTGCGGCTGATTAAGATTGCCAGGGACACCAGAGCGAATCCTCCAAAAATCAACAGATTCACGGCACTCTGGGCAAGCATCGGCCAGTTCTTGGTCAGCCGGGTCAGAAGGTCTGCCAGCACCAGGTTATTGAACAGGTGCAGCGCCATGGACCAGAGGATGGAATATTCCACCGCCATATACCCCAGCACCAACCCCATCAGGAAAGCGTAGGGTGTTTGCAGCAGATTGCCATGGAACAGTCCAAACAGCAGCGCCGAGCCAAAAATGGCGAAGCGCTTTCCATAGGGCTGCAAGCTGCGCAGCACCAGTCCCCGGAAGAGAATTTCCTCAGAAAACGGGGCCAGGAAAGAGGCGTACAGGAACATGCTGAAACTTCCGCTATCACCGGACACGGATTCCAGCATCTGCATCACCGAGATGCCGAATGGGTTAAGCAAGCTTTCCAGCAGGGTAATCCACAGGCTGTTGACCATCTGAGAGCCGATGCACAGACTCATCAGGCAGAAGAAGACTCCGGCGGACATGGGTTTCTCCTTCCGAAATACCTCCTGCTTCCAATAATCCCTATCCTTCCAGGCCAGCAGGATCACCCCTGTCACGGCGATGGTGAGGATATAGCCCCAGGCGTTGTCCATCAGGCCGCTGAGGTCCAGTTGAGAAAATTCTCCATGCAGCATGGCGGCAAGGCTCTGGCTCGCGGCCTCCAACCCGATACTCACTGACACCAGCACATTCATCAGCACGTTATAGCCTATCAGAATCCAGCAGATGGCAGAAAATTGGCGGCGCAAAAACTTATTGATTTTCTTTTCTTCCATAGGTTTCTCCCAAAATTGCTTCGGCGGTGACAATACCGTCAATGGCTGCGGACATGATGCCTCCGGCGTAACCGGCTCCCTCTCCGGTGGGATACAACCCCCGGATGGCTGACTGGCGGCTTTCGTCCCGGACAATCCGTACCGGAGAAGAACTGCGGGTTTCCGGTGCCGTCAGCACTGCATCCGGGTTGGAAAACCCGGAAAGCTTCTGATTCAGCCGGGGCAGCGCCTGGGCAAGAGAATCCGTAATCAGACCTGGCAGAACTTGGTGCAGGTCGCACCAGGCAACCCCTGGCCGGTAGGTAGGCTGCACGCTGCCCGCTCCGGTGCTGGCCACTCCCGCCAGGAAATCCCCCACTTTCTGGGCCGGTGCCCGGTAGCTGCCGGTAAGGTTATAGGCTGCTTCTTCAATCTCCCGCTGCCACCGCATGCCGCCCAGGGGGCCTTGGTATGGGAACTGGGCAGGATTCACCGTCACCAGCAGGGCGGCATTGGCGTTTTCCCCATCCCGGTCGGCATAGCTCATGCCGTTGGTGACCACCCGGCCTTCTTCACTGGCTGCCGCCACCACATAACCGCCGGGGCACATGCAGAAGGTGTAAACCGTTCCCTCCTCCAGGTGCTCTGCCAGCTTGTAATCCGCCGGGGGCAGGGCAGGATTTTCCTGACCGTACTGGGCAAGGTCAATGCTGCACTGGGGATGCTCAATCCGCACGCCCATGGCAAAGGGCTTGGGCTCCATAGGCACGCCCTTGTCCTGCAGCATCTGGAAGGTATCCCGGGCGCTGTGGCCGATGGCCAGCACGGCGCTGTCGCAGGGAATCACCGTTCCGTCTGCCAGCTCTACGCCGGTGAGCCGGTTGTTTTTCACTTGCAGTCCGGTGACCTGGGTCCGGAACCGGAATTCGCCTCCCAGCTGTTCAATCCGCCGCCGCAGGTTCTGCACCACCGTCAGCAGCACGTCGGTGCCCACATGGGGCTTGGCATCGTAGAGGATGTCTTCCCGGGCTCCGGCTTTTACAAATTGCTCCAGAATCCAGCCGATTCTGGGATTATTTACCCCGGTGTTCAGCTTCCCGTCGGAAAAGGTTCCGGCGCCGCCTTCGCCAAACTGGACATTGCTCCGGGGGTCCAGCTCTCCCGTTTCAAAGAAATGTTCCACCGCCTTATGCCGGGAAAGGGCATCCTCCCCCCGTTCCAGCACCAGGGGCTTCCACCCTGCCATGCTGAGAATCAAAGCGGCAAACATGCCCGCCGGGCCGAAACCGATGACCACCGGCCGCTTTTGAGGCGGGGCGGAGGGCTTGGGGGGTGCGTAGTAGGAAACCGGCGCAGGGCTTGCTTTCTTGCAGCCGGACTGGCGGAGGATTTTCTTCTCGTTTCCCTCCACCGCCACGTCGATGGTATAGATGATTTTTACCTCCGGCTTCTTCCGGGCATCCACGCTGCGGCGGACAATCCGAAGCTGGCGGATTTTGGAATTGGAAATGTGCAGCATCTGGGCTGCTTCAAACTGGAGCTGGTGGGCATTGTGCTCCAGGGGCAGGGAAATATCCCGCAATCGTATCATAGCATGCTCCTTCCGGCATGGGCTCCTGCCAGGCGGCCGGAACTCCATGCCCATTGCAAATTGTATCCGCCGCAATCTCCGTCGATGTCCAGCACCTCGCCGCAGGCGTAGAGACCGGGCACCAAAAGGCTTTCCATGGTGGTTTCGTCAAATTCTGAGGTCAAAATCCCGCCGGCGGTAACCTGTGCACAGTCCATGCCCATAGGCTCCGTCAGTTCCACCTCGAACCCCTTTACCGCTGCGGCGGCCTGGGACAGTTCGTAGTCTGACAGCTGAGAAATGGGGCAGTTGGGGGAGATTCCCACCGCCTGGGTCAGCACCCGGCCCAGCCGGTTGTGAAGAATCCCTGTCAGCAGTTCTGATGCTGGCAAAGCGGTGGTTTTTCTGCGCAAAAGTTCTTCTTTCAGCACTTCTTCCGGAATTTCCGGCAGGAAGTCCAGGCGGCATAGCCAGTCCCCCTTTCCCTGACACACATCCCGGGAGATTTCAAAGATCACCGGGCCGGACAGGCCGTAGTCCGTAAACTGCAATTCTCCGCTGCTCTCCCGGAACGGCTGACCGTCCCGGAAAATGGCGGCATGGCAGTTGGCCCGGACGCCTTTCAGTCCGGCGATGCCGCCCCAGCCGGTTTTCAGCTGCACCAGAGTAGGCCGCAGCTTGGTGCAGCGGTGACCCAGAGAACGCAGCAGCTGGTAGCCGGACATGGTACCGCCCAGCTTGGTCCCTGCCAGGCCGCCGCAGGCGACAATCAGCTTCTGGCACTCCAGGGGCTCGCCGCCAAATTCCAGGCGGAAGCCGTCCTGGGTCTTTCGCACCTTGTCCACGGTTATCCCCAGCTTTACCTGGATATTCGGCTTTTCCAGGGCAAAGCGCAGCACATCCACCACGGAATTGGCCTGGTCGGAATAGGGGTACACTCGACCGGAATCTTCCGCCACGGTAAACAGCCCCAGCTGGCGAAACCATTCCAGAGTCTTTTCCGGAGGGAAGGCTTCCAGTGCATACCGGGCAAAGGCAGGATTTTCCCCATGGTATCCTCCTTGCCCAGCATGAAGATTGCTTAAGTTGCAGCGGCCGTTGCCCGTTGCCTGGAGCTTCCGCCCCACCCGGGCCTGACGCTCCAGCAGGATCACCTGGGCCTGGGGATTTTCCGCCGCAGCCAGAGCCGCCGCCATTCCCGATGCGCCGCCGCCAATAATTCCGATGGTCATAGTCCTCTCCTTCCGCGAATCCGGTGAATTTTTCCCCATTATACCCGATAAATCCCCCTCACACAAGAAAAACTTCTTTTCACCGGGAAAAAGATGTGGTATAATGCCCTCGGTGATACCATGGATCGGAAAAATATCGAAAAAATTGCCCATACCAGCGAAGATAAGCTGCTGCTTGCCAAGCTTTGGGACAAAATCACTGCCGGAATGCAGAAAAATATCGCCGCAAGCACCTGTTTTCTCTCTCCCCGGGAGCTGGAAATGGCGAAATATCTCTTTGGGGAAGCGGAAGGACTGTTTTCCTTCGGAGGCTACCCCGAGGCGGAGCGGAAAATGCTGGTGTACCTGCCGGAATACCTGGAAGAAAGCGCCCTGATGGACGAGGACAGCCCCTGCGTGTGCCTGCACGCTGACTTTTACCAGGGAGACACCCCCACCCACCGGGATTTTCTTGGCGCCCTGATGGGTGCCGGAATCGGACGGGAAACTGTGGGCGATATCTGCGTGGGCAAGGGCAGCTGCGATTTTTTCGTTACCGCAGACATTGCCCCCTATATCTTGCAGAATTTCACCTCCGCCGGACGGGTAAAGCTGCATCTTTCCCGGATTGCGCTGGAAAACGCCCGGATTCCCGAACCGGAAATCCGGGAAATCCGGGACACGCTGGCATCGCTGCGGCTGGACAGTGTGATTTCTTCCGGTTTTCGGATGGGCCGGAGTCTGGCGGCTGCCCACATTCAGGCGGGGAAAGCTGCCGTGGATGGGCTCCCCTGCGAAAAACCGGACAAACTGATTGTGGAAGGTCAGAAAATCTCCCTCCGGGGCTTTGGAAAGCTGAAGCTTGCCAGTGTGGGCGGGAAAACCAAAAAGGACCGAATTTCGGTGGTCATCCACCGCTATGTGTGAGGAATTGTATATGAAAATGGATGAAGTCATTGCCCGGATCAACGTCCTGGCAAAAAAAGCAAAAACCGCAGAAGGCTTAACTGCCGAAGAGCTTGCCGAACGGGACAAGCTCAGAAGAATCTACATTGACTCCGTCAAAGCCAATCTGGTAGGACAGCTGGAAAACACCTACATCATCGGCACCGACGGCGTGAAGCGGAAGGTTCAGCACAAGTAATTTTCCCCCGGGTTGCCTAAGCAGTGGCAACCCGGGGCCTTCTTTTGCCTGAGGGCAAAGGGGGGTGAAGAAATGAAACAAATGCTTTGTACTCTGGCAGGGATTGTAGGCAGCAGCGTATGTGCGGCCTTCGGCGGCTGGGATGCGGCCCTGTCGGCGCTGATTATGTGCATCAGTATTGATTATATCAGCGGCTCGCTGGTGGCCCTGGTGTTTCACAAAAGCACCAAGTCCGAAACCGGCGCATATAACTCTTCTTACGGCTTTCAGGGTCTGTGCCGGAAGGGGCTGATGCTGCTGTTTGTGGTAGTGGCAGTGCAGGTAGACCGCCTGGGCGGCACGGACTTCGTCCGGGATGCGGTATGCATCGGCTTTTGCAGCAACGAGGTACTGTCCATTATGGAAAATCTGGGCCATGCCGGCGTTCCCATGCCGGAGGTAGTAAGAAAGGCCCTGGAACAGCTTCAGAAACAATAAGTGTCCTTTCAACCAGCGTGCGCAAAATTGCGCACGCTTTTTTTGCTTCCCTTTCGGCAAAAAATCTGCTATAATGAGGGAAAATGGTTCTCAGGAGGTAGAATATGGATTTTCTGCCCACAAATAAGCAAGAAATGTTGGATCGGGGCTGGCAGCAGTGCGACTTCGTCTATGTCATCGGCGACGCTTACGTTGACCACCCCTCCTTTGGTCACGCCATCATCAGCCGGGTTCTGGAAAGCCACGGCTATTCTGTTGGCATCATCTCCCAGCCCGACTGGAAAAATCCCCAGTCCATCCAGGTCTTTGGCCGGCCCCGGCTGGGCTTTCTGGTCACCGGCGGCAACATGGACTCCATGGTCAACCACTACTCCGTCACCAAGCACCGGCGCAAGACCGATGCCTTTACCCCCGGCGGAGTCATGGGCAAACGGCCGGACTATGCAACCATTGTCTACTGCAACCTGATCCGCCAGAGCTACAAGGATGTGCCCATCCTCATCGGCGGCATTGAGGCCAGTCTGCGGCGGCTGGGGCACTACGACTACTGGTCGGAGAGCATGAAGCGCTCCATCCTGCTGGACAGTCAGGCCGACCTGCTGATGTACGGCATGGGTGAAAAAAGCATTGTCGAGATTGCCGACGCCCTGAACTCCGGGTTGGATGTCAAGGACATTACCTACATTGACGGCACGGTATTCAAAACATCCCAGCTCGATGACAGCCTGCCTACCATCGTTTTGCCTGCCTTTGAAGCCCTGAAAACGGATAAGCGGAAATACGCCGAATCCTTCCGGATTCAGTACGGAAACTGCGACCCCTTCACCGCCAAGCGGCTGGCGGAGCCCTACGGCAAGGAGTTTGTGGTGCAGAACCCGCCCCAGAAGCCTCTGACCATGGAGGAAATGGATGGGGTCTACGCCCTGCCCTATATGCGCACCTGGCACCCCAGCTACGCCAAAGCCGGGGGCGTACCTGCCATTGAAGAGGTGAAGTTCAGCCTGGTCAGCAACCGGGGCTGTTTCGGCGCCTGCTCCTTCTGCGCCCTGACCTTCCATCAGGGACGGATCATTCAGGTCAGAAGCCACGAGTCCATTCTGGCAGAAGCGGAGGAAATGGTCAAGGACAAGGATTTCAAAGGCTACATCCACGATGTCGGCGGCCCCACCGCCAACTTCCGTCACCCGGCCTGTGGAAAGCAGCTGACCAAAGGCGCCTGCGGCGGACGGCAGTGCCTCTACCCCACCCCCTGCAAAAATATGAAGGCCGACCACAGCGACTACATTGCTCTGCTTCGCAAACTGCGGAAAATTCCCGGAGTGAAAAAGGTCTTTATTCGCAGCGGCATCCGCTTTGACTACCTGCTGGCGGATAAGAAAGACACCTTCTTCAAGGAACTGGTGCAGTACCACATTTCCGGGCAGCTGAAAGTGGCCCCGGAGCATGTGGCCGATGCTGTGCTCAGCCGGATGGGCAAGCCCAAAAATGCAGTTTACAACCAGTTCGTGGACAAATACTTCGCTCTGAACCGGCAGTACGGCATGAATCAGTACCTGGTGCCCTATCTCATGTCCAGCCATCCCGGCTCCACCATGAAAGAGGCGGTACAGCTGGCGGAGTATATCCGGGACATGGGCTACAATCCGGAGCAGGTCCAGGACTTCTACCCCACCCCCTCTACCTTGTCCACGGTGATGTACTATACCGGGCTGGACCCCAGAACCATGGACAAGGTCTACGTTCCCACCGACCCCCATGAGAAGGCCATGCAGCGGGCGCTGATTCAGTACCGCAACCCCAAAAACTACTACCTGGTACGAGAAGCCCTGCTGGCCGCCCACCGGGAAGATCTCATCGGTTCCGGCCCCAAGTGCCTGATCCGGGCGGTACCCCCCAAGCCGGGCAAATCCGCCCCGCCTCCGAAAGCGGCAAAAGGCCGTCCTGCCGGAAAACCTTCCCCCGCTCCCCGGAAAAAGCCCGTCCCCGCCAAGCCAAAACGCACCCGAAAATAAATCATCAGCCCGGAGCAGTACGCTCCGGGCTGATTCTGTTTATTCCGTTTCTGTGGGGCCGGTCCAGGTGTTGATACCGCCAAACTCCAGCACATTGGTATAACCCAGATCTGCCAGCTTCTGGGAAGCCTGCTTGCTGCGGTTGCCGCTGCGGCAGTAGACCAAAATAGTGGCGTCCTTGTCCGGCAGCTGAGGGATTTCCTCAGTGCCGATGGTTTCGTTGGGGATGCAGATGGCGCCGGGGATATGGCCCTGGGCAAATTCCTCGGTGGTACGCACATCCAGCAGGATGTAATCGTCACCGCTTTCCATCATCTTCGCCGCTTCTTCCTGGGTAATCTGGCGGTATCCGCCATTCTCTCTGCCGCCGCAGCCGGTAAGCATCAGGGCAGTCAGCAGCAGGGAAATGAGATATTTCATAAAAAGTCTCCTTATTCTTGGGGTTTTCTCCGGTAGAGGAGCATTTCATAGGCAATGCCGTTTTCCTCACCGGACTGGATGGTCTGGGGCAAATCCCACTGGGGGTCCTGATCCAGGTTGGGGAAAAAGGTATCAGAAGGGGGGCAAACATGCACCTTTGTCACATAGGCGCTGTCGCAGTAAGGCAGCATCTGCCGGTAAACGCTGCCGCCGCCGATAACCATGGCCCGTCCGGCACTGCGGGCCAGTTCCAGTGCCTGCTCCGGGGTCTGGCACACCGTAAAACCCGGAATTTCCTGGCAGCTGCGGCTCAGGGCCACATTGACCCGACCAGGCAGTGGCTTCTGTCCCGGAAAATCCTGGATGGTGCGCCGCCCCACAATCACCATGGCTCCCCGGGTGGTTTCCCGGAAAAATTTCCGGTCCGCAGACAGGGCAATGGGCTGGGTTCCGTCCCGGCCGATGCCCCAATCGTCATATACCGCTACAATCAGTTCCATATGCTTTTCCTCAAATCGCCATGGGAATTTCAAAATCAAAGGGGTGGTACTGGTAATTTTCCATCCGGAAGCTGTCCTTGGTAAAGGCGTAGAAATCGGTAATGCTTTCGTCCATGGAGAATTTCGGAGCCGGGTAGCCTTCCTTTTCCAGCATGGCCTTCACCGCCGGGATGTGCCGGTCGTAGATATGGCAGTCGGCAATCACATGCACCAGCTCGCCCACTTTCAGCCCGGAAACCTGGGCCATCATGTGGGTCAGCACAGCGTACTGCACCACGTTCCAGTTGTTGGCGGTGAGCATGTCCTGAGAGCGCTGGTTCAAAATGGCGTTCAGGGTGTCGTCGGTGACGTTGAAGGTCATGGAGTAGGCGCAGGGGTACAGGTTCATCTCGTGCAGGTCTTCAAAGTTATAGATGTTGGTCAGAATCCGCCGGGAAGCCGGGTTGTGCTTCAGATCATACAGCACCCGGTCCACCTGGTCAAACATGCCCTC
>CALXFP010000022.1 GCA_944387615.1 uncultured Oscillospiraceae bacterium
GTGCTGATGCTGTTTGCTTTCCGACTGTTTGTCCTGCAGATCATCGAAACAAAAGGTAATACCGATAATACCCAGGTTTATACCACCCTGACCACGGTTCGTGCCGCCCGAGGGGATATTCTGGACCGCAACGGCAACGTCCTGGTGGGCAACCGTGCGTCTTATGACCTGGTGTTTAACCATTACGTTATCAATTCCTACTCCGGCCGTAACGAAGCACTGTTCCGGCTGGTGCAGAAGTGCCGGGAACTGGGCGTTACTTACAATGACCACTTCCCTATTACCCAAACCCTGCCCTTTGAATACACCCTGACTTCCCTGAACAGCTCCTGGCAGAGCAACTTCCAGAAGTTCATGGTGGACCGGGGACTGGACTCCGACATTACCGCTCCCCTGCTGGTGCAGAAGCTGCGGGATCGCTATGACATCCCCGAGGAATGGTCCGATCAGGATGCCCGGGCTGTCATTGGCTTCCTTTATGAGTTTGACCTGCGCGGTATCACCAACCTGCCCACCTACACCTTTATGGAGGACGTTTCCGACGAACACCTGTCGGCTCTGCTGGAGTTGAACACTCCCGGCCTGATGGTCGAATCCTCCACCGTCCGGGAATACCACACCAAGTACGCAGCCCATGTGCTGGGCTACCTGGGCGGTATGACCAACGACGAGTGGGAAGAATATAAAGAGCAGAACTACTCCATGGACGCCATGGTGGGTAAAACCGGCTTTGAGCAGGCCTTTGAAGAGTACCTGCACGGCATCGACGGTACCCGTGTGGACGAAGTTAACCGAGAAGGCGCCATCATCCGTCAGTACTACGCCCCGGAATACGATAAAGACGGCAACGTGATTGGTGAAAAGTCCCCTGTGGCCGGCAACAACGTAGAAACTACCCTGGATATCAAGATTCAGGAAGTGGCGGAAGACGCTTTGGCGGAAATCATGCACAAGCGTAACGACCCCCAGATCAACACGGCAGAAGGTGAAAACACCGGCCGGGATGCCCAGGGTGCCGCCGTCATCGTGATGAACCCCCAGACCGGTGAAATTCTGGCCTGCGCCAGCTATCCTACTTATAATCTGGCTACCATGTACGATGACTGGAACGAGATTATGAAGGATGAGAGAAACCCCTTCTTTAACCGGGCGTTTGGCGCCGAATATGCCCCCGGCTCTACCTTCAAGATGTGTACGCTGATTTCCGCCATGGAAAACCGGGACTCCGAAGGCGAATACATTCTGAAATATGGAGAAACCATCGAGGATACCGGTGTGTACCTGCGATTTGCGGATCAGGGATTTAAGCCCACCTGTCTGCTCTATACCAGCAGCGGCGGCGCTACCCACGGCATCATCGACGGCACGATGGCGCTCTGCGGCTCCTGTAACGTGTTTTTCTACGAGCTGGGCTACCGGTGTACCTGGGAAATGGTGGAAGAAACCTGTAAGTCTCTGGGCCTTGGTGTTCCTACCGGTATTGAATTGACGGAAAAAACCGGTTTTTTTAACGATCCCGATCGGAAAAAGCAGGTGTACGGTACTGGCGCCAACGTTACCTTCGGTGCAGGCGACCGTGTTCTGGGCGGCATCGGCCAGGGCGAACACCGTTACACCCCCCTGCAGCTGTGTGTTTACGCTTCCACTCTGGCAAACAACGGCACCCGGATGAAGGCCACCTTCCTCAGCCGGGTTATCTCCTCGGACTACCGTACCATGGTCTACGAAAACCAGCCTGCCATTGCCAGCCAGCTGGAAATGATGTCCACCACCATTGAAACCTACAAAGAAGGTATGAAAAAGGTCATCACCCAGCCGGAAGGCACCGCCAGAAAATACTTCGGCGGCTGGCAGGACCAGTATGCCGACGAAGATGGCGTGTGGCCGCTGAAGGGCGAGGTTACCGTCTATGCCAAGACCGGTACTGCGCAGCACTCTTCCGGCGGTTCTGACCATGGCGCATTTGTATGCTTCTCCCATCGGGTAGGGGAAACCGTGCCGGATCTGGCTGTGGCCGTCTTCGGCGAAAAAGTTGGCGGCGGTTCCTATCTGGCACCGGTGGCTGAGAAAATTCTGCTGGCTTACTACGAAATGGACGCAGCCAGCGAAGTTACTGCATTTGAAAATCAGCCCGGCTAATTGACAATCAATGGCGCACCGTTTTTACGGTGCGCCATTTGCTATGCTTTTGGGAATGCGGTGTAGGTTTTGCCGGGGAATACCTTCGCCCCCCGCAGGCGAACCAGCTCCGACACGGTAACCAGCTCAAATTCCTCTTCCTGCAAAACATCCACAATATCCAGGGCTGCTTTCACGGAGCTGACGGACATATCATGCAGCAGCACAATATCCCCATCGTCCACATGCTCCAGCACCGCTTTTTCAATGGCAGCGGTATTCTTGGTGGCCCAATCCTTGGGGTCTACCGACCAGCTGAGGATGGCCAGATCCCGGGCTTCGGCCACCTGGCGCACGTTGTCGGCGCAGCAGCCGCCGGGCGGGCGAAAAAACATGGGATTGCAGCCCGGGGGCAGCAGCTCCTGGGTCTGGGAAATCTCCTGGGCAATGTCCCGCCGGCTCAGGTCCTGCATGTTTTTGTGGGAATACCCATGAAGGCCGATTTCGTGCCCTTCGTCCAGAATCCGCTGGGTAATGTCCGGATATTCCGCAATCCGATAGCCGCAGAGAAAAAACGTAGCTTTGGCGCCCCGTTCGTACAGCCCATCCAGCAGCTGCCGGGTAAAGCGGCCCGAAGGCCCGTCGTCAAAGGTCAGGGCTACATATTTTTGGGTTTGAGCGCCCCGAACCGGCATGGCCAGCAAGGGCAGGCACAGCAGCGCTGCCAGAATTCTTCGCATAAAAATCCCTTCCTTTCCTGTGCGTTCCCTCCGGTATGGTTTGGCGGTATCTTTCGTTTGACTAGAAACGAAAAATAGGGTATAGTAAAGAATGGAGGGTTGCGTTATGAATTTGCTTTGCCCCATTTGCGGAGAAAACCTGAATTTCCAGGACAGACGCTATGTCTGCCCGAAAAATCACAGTTTTGACATTGCCCGCCAGGGCTATGTGAATCTTTTGACTGTGGAGCAGAAGCATTCCCGCTGCCCCGGGGATACCCGGCTTCAGGTGCTTTCCCGCCGGGAATTTCTGGACGGCGGATTTTACGCGCCCATTGCCGAAACCTTGATCCAAACCGCCCGGGAGCTGGGAATTTCCGGCACGGTTCTGGACGTGGGCTGTGGGGAAGGCTATTACTGCGTCAAACTCTCCCAGGCACTGGGACTTTCCCTCACCGGCGTGGATATTTCCAAAGAAGCGGTACGCTTTGCCGCCGGAAAGTACAAGGGCCATCAGTGGCTGTGTGCCACCGCCGCCCACATTCCGGTGGAAGACGCCAGCGCCGATTTGATTACCAGCCTGTTTGCCCTGACCATGCCGGAGGAATTTCACCGGATTGTCAAACCCGGCGGCTACCTGTTCCAGGTGCTGGCAGCCCAGGATCATCTGCTGGGGCTGAAATCCATCATTTATGACCAGCTGAATTTCAAAGAAAAGGATACCATTCCCGAAGTGCCGGGATTTGAGCGGGTAACTTCCATCCCCATCCGCTTTTCTTTTACCGTGGAAGGCGTGCAGGTGCAGAATCTGCTGTCCATGACGCCCCATGTGTTTCGCATCGGAAAAGAGGGCGCCCAGCGCCTGGCACAAACCCAGCGCCTGACGGATACCGCCAGCTGTATGCTCAACGTCTACCGTCGTGGTTAACATGCCCCCGAATCAGGGGCGCTATGTCTGGAAAAAAGTCGAACAATAGGAAATCCTACCGGAAGAAGAGGAAACTTTTTGCCGGTTTTCCCAATACGGAGATTAGGAATGCTGAATAAATTACAAGATCTTTGCAACAAATACGAAGAACTCTGCGCAAAATCCGAGCAGCCGGATTTTTACGCCGACCCGAAAAAGGCGGCCCGGCTGATTAAGGAAAAGAATGACCTGGAGCCCATTGTGGAAGCTTACCAGGCCTACTGCCAGGCCCAGCAGGATATGGAAGAGGCCCAGGAACTGATGGCCGATCCGGAGATGAAAGAGCTGTGCCAGGAAACCTACACCCAGGCCAAGGCCCAGAAGGAGCAGCTGTACGATAAACTGCAAATTCTGCTGCTGCCCAAAGATCCCAACGACGACAAAAACGTGATTGTGGAAATCCGGGGCGGCGTTGGCGGCGAGGAAAGCGCCCTGTTTGCCCATAGCCTGTTTCGGATGTACTCCATGTACGCCGCCAAAATGGGCTGGAAAATTGAGCTGATGAACTACAGCGAAACGGAACTGGGCGGTGTGAAGGAAGCGGATTTCCTGGTGGTGGGCCAGGGTGCCTACTCCCGGCTGAAGTATGAATCCGGGGTGCACCGGGTCCAGCGGGTGCCGGAGACCGAATCCGGCGGCCGGGTCCACACCTCCACTGCCACGGTGGCGGTGCTGCCGGAAATGGACGAGGTGGATGTGCAGATCAACCCGGCGGACATCGAAATGCAGGTCTACCGGGCCAGCGGTGCCGGCGGTCAGCACGTCAACAAAACCTCCTCCGCCGTCCGGCTGATTCACAAGCCCAGCGGCATTGTGGTAGCCTGCCAGGAAGAGCGCAGCCAGGTGCAGAACCGGGAAAAGTGTATGCGGATGCTGGCAAGTAAGCTCTATGAAATCGAAGCTTCCCGCCAGGAAAGCGAAGTCACCGGTATGCGCCGCAGCCAGGTGGGCACCGGTATGCGCAACGAACGCATCCGCACTTACAACTTCCCCCAGGGCCGGGTCACCGACCACCGGATCAACCTGACCCTGTACCGGATTGACTCGGTGATGGACGGAGATCTGGACGAGATCATCAGCGCCCTGGCCGCCAGCGACCAGGCGGAAAAACTGAAACACGCACACGGATGAGGAATCTGACATGAAGGAATTCATTACCAACTCCCCTGCCGAAACCGAAAATCTGGGGGCCGCTTTGGGAAAGCTGCTTCCTGCAGGTACGGTTCTGGCCTATCGGGGAGACCTGGGGGCGGGCAAAACCGCCTTTACCCGGGGACTGGCCCGGGGCTTGGGCTGCGCCGAACTGGTTACCAGCCCGACTTACACAATCGTCAATGAATACTTAGGCGGACGGCTGCCCCTGTTTCATTTTGATATGTATCGGCTGCGCTCTTCCGAGGACCTGTGGGACATCGGCTGGGAGGACTACCTGGAGCGCGGGGGCGTCTGCGCTGTGGAGTGGAGCGAGAATGTAGCCGACGCACTGGAGGACGCCGTCACCATTACCATTGAGAAGCTGGGAGAAACTGCCCGGCGGATTACCCTGGAAGGAGGGGATTTCCTTGCGGATCTTAGCCTTTGAAACCAGCGCAAAGGCCGCTTCCGTGGCGCTGCTGGAAGATGGGAAACTGCTGGGGGAAAGCTACCAGAACACCGGCCTGACCCATAGCCAGACTCTGATGGTCATGGCCCAGCAGCTGCTGGAGCAGTGCGGAAAAACCGTGGCGGATATTACCGCTGTGGCGGTGGCCGCAGGCCCCGGTTCCTTTACCGGCGTGCGCATCGGCACGGCGGCAGCCAAGGGCTTTGCCTGGGGCGCCCAGCTTCCCTGCTACGGCGTCAGTACATTGGAAGCCATGGCAGAGCATCTGGGAATCTACCAGGGGTATATCTGCCCCTGCATGGATGCCCGGCGCAGTCAGGTGTACAACGCCCTGTTTTCTGCCAAGGAAGGAAGCTTGCAGCGGCTCCGGGAAGACCGGGCCATCGCCCTTGCCGACCTGGCAGAGGAACTGAAAACCCTGGATGGCCCCATTTTCCTGGTGGGAGACGGAAGCGAACTGTGCTACCGCACGTTACATGGGGAAATTCCCAACCTGGTGCTGCCGAAAGAGCATCAGATGCACCAGCGGGCCACGGGCGTTGCCCTGGCAGCGGCAAAAAAGATCGCCGCGGGAGAACCCGGCGATGGAAACAGCCTGGTGCCCAACTACCTGCGCCTGAGCCAGGCGGAGCGGGAACGGCTGGAACGAGAGAACAAACAGTAAGCAACGAATATAAAGGAGAGATAACCAATGGCAACCGTTCATGTGATTGACCATCCCCTGATTCAGCACAAGCTGGCGATTCTGCGCAGCAAGGATACTCCGGTGAAGGAGTTCCGGGAACTGGTAGGCGAAATTGCCGGGCTGATGTGCTACGAAGCCACCCGGAATCTGCCCACCAAGGAAGTCACCGTGGAGACCCCCATCACCACCGCCAAATGTCGGATGCTCTCCGGTAAGAAGCTGGCCATTGTGCCGGTGCTGCGGGCGGGCCTTGGCATGGTGGACAATATGGTGGCCCTGATTCCCTCTGCCAAAATCGGTCACATCGGTCTGTACCGGGACCCGGAAACCCACAAGCCGGTGGAATACTACTGCAAGCTTCCTGATGATATCGAAAATCGGGTGGTCTTTGTGGTGGACCCCATGCTGGCTACCGGCGGCAGCGCCGTGGCGGCCATTGATTTTCTGAAGCAGCGCGGCTGCCGCAACATCATTATGATGAACATCATCGGCTGCCCCGAAGGGGTCAAGGCCGTGCAGGAAGCCCATCCGGATGTGGAAATGTATCTGGCTGCCCTGGACGAAAAGCTCAATGAGCATGCTTACATTGTCCCCGGTCTGGGTGATGCCGGCGACCGGATTTTCGGCACCAAATAAAATTTTAGCAAAATAAGAAACCGCCATAGGTACAACGCAACGTACCTATGGCGGTTTTTTGTATGTCTTGCGAACGTTATGTCGAACTTCAGGACTTGTGATTTTCGGTGACGGCACCGGAGCGGTAGGCTTCCAGCAGCAGCATCAGGTCATCCACCCGGGTCTGCAATTCGGCGCCTTCGTCGGTCTGGCTCACCCGCATCCGATTTTCCAGGGTTTCAAAGACCAGACTTTCATTTTCAATGTCGTCATTTTTGTGCAGGGCGTTGTACCGTCCGGCAAAAGGCTGGTGGGAGACAATCCGCAGCTGCCGGGAGTTGAAAATCAAGGTGTAGCCCGCAATGCCGGAGGTGGGCTGGTAGGCTTTGCTGAAGCCGCCGTCAATGACGATCAGCTTGCCGCCGCCTTTGATGGGGCTTTCGCCCTTGCGCACCTTCACCGGCACATGACCGTTGATGATGTGGCAGTGGGGACCGCTGAGACCGAACTCCGCCAGCAGCAGTTCACATACCGTGGGGTTCTGGTAATGGATGTAATAGGGGTTTTTCGGCTCCGCCCAGGTTTCCTCATCGGCAATGAACCGGCGTTCGAAGGTGGTCATCCGGTCCCGGCCAAAGATGGGACTGTTCCGTCCGGCCCAGAGCCACCACAAAAAGTCCTGACCGAACTGGCCTTCGGCACTGCCCCGTTTGTCATAGTAGGCTTTCCGGGCGGTTTTTTCCGCATAGTCCAAAAATTCCCGTCCGGAGCGCTCCTTGCCGCCAATGGTGAAGCGCATGAGCTGGCCGTCCTCGGTCATGGGGATGCAGCCGTGGAACAAGAGGTTACCGTTGCACAGCTTGTAAAGACCGCCCTTGGAGTAGAGGAAACGCACATGCTTTTGCAGCTTCTCGCTGTGGCGGAACGAATCCGTCAGCAGGTCAATGACGTGGCTTTCCTCCGGTGTCAGCTGGTAGGGGTTATTGGGGTCTACCGTGGGGAAATCGCAGTCGGTCATGGGGTAGACCTTGCCGTCAATGACCACGGTTTTGGCCTTGTAATCAATTTTGTCCAGCAGCAGCCGGTCCGCCATACCGAATTCCGGGCGGCGCAGCAGCTTCTGCCCTTCCAGCTTGAACAGAATAATGGTAATGGCCTTGTACATCCGGGCGGAGAGAAGCTTGTCCTTTTCGGTATACTGGTCGGCGTCGGAGCCGGTGAGCTTGACCTGGAACTGCCTTGTATCGCAGTCCCGGTAAACTTCGTTGGCAAAGATGCTCAGAGGACGCAGGGAAATGCCGTAGCCGGTTTCGATCACGTCCAGATTGTTGTAGCGGATGGAGTTGCTCAGCACCGTGGCAACCAAAGTCCGGGAGCCGGAGGCGGCGCCCATCCACAAAACATCGTGGTTGCCCCACTGAATGTCCACGTTGTTGGTCTTCATCAGCGAATCCATGACAATATCCGCCCGGGGGCCCCGGTCAAAGATATCGCCTACAATGTGCAGCTTGTCCACCACCAGGTTCTTGATGACCTCGCTGATGGCCTGAATGATGTTGGCGGCCTGACCGATCTGAATGGAGGTGTTGATGATGTTCTCATACTGGTCCCGGCGGGAACCCCCTTCCTCCGCCAAGTGAATCAGCTCGTCGATAATCAGCTCATAGTCCGGCGGCATGAAGGAACGGACCTTGCGCCGGGTGTGCTTGGTGGAGACGTAGCGGCACAGCTCCACCAGCCGGTGGATGGTCAGCCGGTACCACTCTTCCAAGTCTTCCTGCTCGTCGGCCACCAGTCCCAGCTTGGCAGCGGGGTAGTAAATCAGGGTGGCCAGATCGTTGCGGTCTCGCTGGGTCATGGAATTTCCGAACAGTTCCACCAGTTTTTCCTTGACTTCGCCGGAGGCAGAGTTGAGAATATGCAAAAAGGCTTCGTGTTCGCCGTGGATGTCCGACATGAAGTGTTCCGTGCCCTTGGGCAGGTTCAGTATGGCCTGCAGCCGGATGACTTCGGTGGCCGCCTCCTGGACGGTGGGGTATTGTTTTGCCAGAAGCCGCAGATAGTGCAGCTGTTCCGGTGTAAAGGTACGCTTGTTATCCAAATGCATCATCCCTTTCCATGTATGGCCCCATTATATCGGATTCCTATGAAGCCAACAAGGGGCAAACTGTAAATATTCGGATAATTTTCCTGCCGGAACCAGGAGAAAAATCCCCCATCGGGTACATTGTGAATAACCCGGGGAAAAAGTTCAAAAATAATTCAAAAAGCACCCATTGACTTTTTTAGCACTCAATGGTATAGTGTGCTTAGCACTCAAGGATATGGAGTGCTAAAGAAATTGAAAGCAAGGAGGAATCCACAATGGAACTGACCGAACGGAAAAAGAAGGTTCTGCGTTCCGTGGTGGATCTGTACATCCGGACAGCGGAACCGGTAGGCTCCAAGGCCATTACCGAACTGCCGGACATGAAATATTCCTCCGCGACCATCCGCAACGAAATGGCCGATCTGACTGCCATGGGATATCTGGAGCAGCCCCACACCAGTGCAGGGCGCATCCCTTCCGCGGCGGGCTACCGGCTGTATGTGGATGAACTGATGCTGGACTACCGTCTGAGCATGGACGAAACCAAATCCATTACCAACGCCATCGAGGAGAAGATGCAGCGGGTGGACAAAATGGTGGAAAAGGTTGCCAAGCTGGTTTCCCAGGCCACCAACCTTCCGGCCATCTCCGCCGCTTCCCGCTCCGGCAGCGCCTGTGTCCAGCGCTTCGAGCTGATTCAGGCCGGACAGGGCAGCTTCATTCTGGTGCTGATGCTCTCCGGAGATCGGGTGGTAAACAAGCTGATCAAGCTGCCCCTGGATTTGAGCGAGTCGGATCTGAAACTGCTCAGCGCCGTACTCAACGCCACCATGACGGAGATTCCCCTGGAAGGCTTCACCACGGAGCTGATGGACCGGGTGATGCGCTCGGCAGGAACTGCCGCCAGCCTGGTGCCGGTGATCCTGGACTTTACCCAGGAAACCCTGAAAAACCACGCTGCCACCAATATGGCGGTGGTTGGACAGTCCCGGCTGCTGGGACTTCCGGAGTACCGGGACGTGGACAAAGCCCAGCGGGTGATGGCTTCCATTGATGAAGAGGCCCTGAGCAATCTTCCGGCGGTGATGCAGGATGCCAACGGCACCAAGGTCATCGTTGGCCCGGAGAACGTAGCCGACGAACTGAAGGACACCTCCGTGGTGATGACCAAGTTTGACATTGGCGACGGCCTTCAGGGCATGATCGGTGTGGTAGGCCCCACCCGAATGGATTACGCAAAGGTTACCGCTCGACTGAGCTACTTTGCCGAGAGTTTGTCGAAGATGTTCGCCAAGCCCGAGACCCCCCAGCTGCCCCAGGCAGAGCAGGATGACGCCGGGCAGTAGAAAAGAAAACAACCAGCGGCGGGAGACACCCTCCTGCCTGACAATATAGGAGGCCGAGAACGTGGCAAAAAAGGAAAAACAGCAGCAAGCAGAAGAAACTATCCTCACCCCGGAAGTAACCGAGGAAACCCAGGAGACGCCGGAAACCCCGGAAGCACCGGAAACCGAGCAGGTCAATCCCTGGGAGGAAAAATATAACGCAGAACGGGATGCCCACCTGCGGGTAGCGGCGGAGTTTGACAACTTCCGCAAGCGCACCGTCAAGGAAAAGGAAGCTTCCTACGGCAACGGCAAGGCCGACGCTGTGGCGAAGATCCTGCCCGTCTACGACAACCTGGAACGGGCACTGAACCAGGAAACCTCCGATGCCGCCTACAAAAAAGGCGTGGAGATGACCATGAACGAGCTGGTGAAGATCCTGAACGGCCTGGGCGTGGAAATCTTCGGAGAAATCGGAGATGCCTTTGATCCCAACCTGCACAACGCGGTGATGCACATCGACAGCGAGGAGCTGGCGGAAAATGTGATTGCCCAGGTGTTCCAGAAGGGATTCAAAATCGGAGATAAGATCGTCCGCTTTGCCATGGTGCAGGTGGCCAACTGATCCCATTACTTTGTATACATTTTTCATTGGATATATTAGGAGGAAATCATTATGAGCAAGATTATCGGTATTGACCTTGGTACTACCAATTCCTGTGTTGCCGTTCTGGAAGGCGGCGAACCCGTTGTTATCGCCAATGCAGAAGGCACCCGTACCACCCCTTCCGTGGTGGCATTCTCCAAGACCGGCGAGCGTATGGTCGGTCAGGTGGCAAAGCGTCAGGCAGTGACCAACGCTGACCGGACGGTTGCTTCCATCAAGCGCCACATGGGCGAAAATTATCACGTCACCATCGACGGCAAAGGCTACACTCCCCAGGAAATCAGCGCTATGATTCTGCAGAAGCTGAAGGCTGACGCAGAGAGCTACCTGGGACAGACCGTCACCGAAGCCGTTATCACCGTTCCCGCTTACTTCTCCGACGCTCAGCGTCAGGCTACCAAGGACGCAGGCAAGATTGCCGGCCTGGATGTAAAGCGGATCATCAACGAGCCCACCGCCGCAGCTCTGGCTTACGGCCTGGACAAGGAAAACGAGCAGAAGATCATGGTCTATGACCTGGGCGGCGGCACCTTCGACGTGTCCATCCTGGACATCGGCGACGGCGTCATCGAGGTTCTGGCTACCGCCGGCGACACCCGGCTGGGCGGCGACGACTTCGACCAGAGAATCATGGATTACCTGGTTGCCGAGTTCAAGAAGGCCGAGGGCATCAACCTGGCCAGCGACAAGGTGGCTATGCAGCGTCTGAAGGAAGCTGCGGAAAAGGCCAAGATCGAGCTGTCCGGCGTGACCAGCACCAACATCAACCTGCCCTATATCACCGCTGACGCCACCGGCCCCAAGCACCTGGACGTCACCCTGACCCGGGCTAAGTTCAACGAACTGACTGCCGATCTGGTAGAGCGCACCATGAAGCCTGCCCGTCAGGCCATGTCCGACGCCGGCCTGTCCGCTTCCGACCTGAACAAGGTGCTGCTGGTCGGCGGCTCCACCCGTATCCCCGCTGTGCAGGATGCGGTCAAGACCATTACCGGCAAGGAAGGCTTCAAGGGCATCAACCCCGACGAGTGCGTGGCTGTAGGCGCTGCCATCCAGGGCGGCGTGCTCACCGGCGACGTGCAGGACATCCTGCTGCTGGACGTCACTCCCCTGTCTCTGGGCATTGAGACCATGGGCGGCGTGTTCACCCGTCTGATTGACCGCAACACCACCATCCCCACCCACAAGAGCCAGATCTTCTCCACCGCTGCTGACGGTCAGACCTCCGTTGAGGTTCACGTCCTCCAGGGCGAGCGGGAAATGGCCGCTTACAACAAGACTCTGGGCCGCTTCCAGCTGGGCGGCATCGCTCCGGCTCCCCGCGGCGTGCCTCAGATTGAGGTTACCTTCGACATCGACGCCAACGGCATCGTGAAGGTTTCCGCCAAGGATCTGGGCACCGGCAAGGAGCAGCAGATTTCCATCACCGCTTCCACCAACCTGAGCCAGGAGGACATCGACAAGGCTGTCCGGGAGGCTGAGCAGTACGCCGCCGAAGACAAGGCCCGTAAGGAAGAGGTTGACACCCACAACATGGCCGACCAGACCGTTTACCAGACCGAAAAGACCCTGAACGAGCTGGGCGACAAGATTTCCGCCGACGAGAAGGCTTCCATCCAGAGCGCCATTGACAAGCTGAAGGAAGTCAACAAGGGCAATGACATTGCAGCCATCAAGGCAGCCACCGAGGAAGTCCAGAAGGCATTCTATGCGGTCAGCGAGAAGCTGTACCAGCAGGCCGGTCCTCAGGACGGCGGCGCTCAGGGCGGCAGCTACCAGAAGCCCGGCGACGACGGCGTTGTGGACGCAGACTACGAAACCGTTGACTGATTCACCCCAGAAAAGGGGCGGCCGTAAGCCGCCCCTTCTTGGTGTATCAGCGCCTTTGCAGGCTTTTGAGGAGAATTGAAGTGTATGGCAGAAAATAAACGTGATTACTATGAGGTGCTGGGTGTCAAGAAAGATGCCAGCCCTGAGGAAATAAAGAAGGCCTACCGCAAAAGCGCCATGAAGTACCACCCGGACCGCAACCCCGGCAACAAGGAAGCCGAGGAAAAGTTCAAAGAGGTGGGCGAGGCCTACGAGGTGCTTTCCGATGAAACCAAGCGGCAGCGCTACGACCAGTTCGGCTTCGCCGGGGTAGATCCCAACTTCGGCGCCGGTGCCGGCGGTCCCGGCTATGGCGGCGGTTTCGGCGGATTCGGAGACTTTGGCGACCTGGGAGATATTTTCGGCGAATTCTTCGGCGGCGGCAGCCGTCGTGGCTCCGCCCAGAATGCACCCCGCCGGGGTGAGAATGTCATGGCCCGGCTGGAGCTGACCTTTGAAGAAGCGGCCTTCGGCTGTGAGAAGGAAGTGGCAGCCCAGCGGATTGAAAACTGCGCCGCCTGTAACGGCACCGGCTCCGCCGACGGTGTGATCGAAACCTGTCAGCAGTGCCGTGGTACCGGCCAGGTTCGCACGGTGCAGAACTTTATGGGTATGCAGATGCAGTCCAGCACCACCTGTCCCAGCTGTAACGGCCGGGGCAAGGTCATCAAGACCCCCTGCAACACCTGTAAGGGCAAGGGCAAGGTCCGCCGCACCAAGCGGGTCAAGGTCAAGATTCCTGCCGGTGTGGATGCCGGACAGAGCGTCCGCGTCCGCGGCGAAGGCTGCGTCGGCAGCAACGGCGGCGTCAGCGGCGATTTGCTGGTGGAAATCTACATCAAGCGCCATCCCATCTTTACCCGGGAGGACTATGACGTTCTGTGCGAGGTGCCCATCACCTTCACCCAGGCAGCCCTGGGTGCAGAGATTGAGGTGCCTACCCTGGATGGCCGTGTGAAGTTCGACCTGCCCGAGGGCACTCAGACCGGTAAAGAGTTCGTCCTGCGGGATAAGGGCATTCCGGAAGTGGGCAATCCCCGCCGCCGGGGCAGCCACCGCTTCACCGTGGTGGTGGAGACGCCTACCCATCTGACCAAGGAGCAGAAGGATCTGCTGCGGCAGCTGGACGGCACCATGGAGGAAACCCCTAAGCGGAAAAAATTCATCGACACCCTGAAAGATTTCTTTGATTGATTGCAAAAACCCAGATCGGGCACTTGTGTCCGGCCTGGGTTTTCTGTATAATGGAGAAAAAACCAGGAGGGAACCACTATGAAACGGACGGAATACATCAGCTGGGATGAGTACTTTATGGGAATCGCCATGCTGGCAGCCAAGCGCAGCAAAGACCCCAACACCCAGGTGGGCGCCTGTATTGTTTCCCAGGACAACATCATCATTTCCACCGGCTATAACGGCATGCCCAAAGGCTGCTCTGATGACGAATACCCCTGGGAGCGGGAAGGGGAAAATACCAAGTACCCCTATGTGGTTCATGCGGAGCTGAACGCCGTCCTCAATGCCAACGGCCGGGACCTGCGGGGCAGCAAGCTGTATGTGGCACTGTTTCCCTGCAACGAATGCGCTAAGGCCATTATCCAGAGCGGGGTGAAGGAAGTGTACTACCTGTCGGATAAGTACGCCGATTCCCTGGCCACCCTGGCATCCAAGCGGATGATGGACTCCGCCGGTGTCAAATACATCCAGCTGCGGACGAATCTCAAATCCATCACCCTGGACTTTATTCCCGAGGAAGAGCGAAAATAAGAAAATATGCGACAGTTAATCGCCGCCGGTATCGGCGGCGATTGTTTGTCTTTACAAAATATTCATAGCTGGGCCATTGATAAACCGGGTGTGCGGTGGTAGACTGTATGTTGACTTTTTATGGCTAGGAGCATAGTATGTGGAAATTTTCGGTTAAAAAGCCGCTGACGGTGTTTGTCGCGGTGATTGCGGTGCTGGTATTGGGCGTGGTGGCCTTTACCCGGATGACCCCGGATCTGCTGCCCAATATGGACTTTCCCTATGTGATTATTGTCACCACCTACCCCGGCGCCAGCCCGGAAAAGGTGGAGACGGAGATCAGCAAACCCATGGAGCAGGCCATGTCCACCCTGGAGCATATCCAGCAGGTCAGCTCCACCTCCAGTGAAAACGCCAGTATGGTCATGCTGGAGTTTGAGGAGAAGGTGAACATGGACACCATCGGCGTGGACATTCAGCAGAAGATTACCAGCCTCTCCGCCGGCTGGGAGGATACGGTGGGCGCTCCCATTGTGCTGAAGATCAACCCCTCCATGCTGCCGGTGGAAGTGGCGGCAGTGTCCATGGAAGGAAAAGACACCATCGCCCTGACGGAATTTCTGGACGAAACCCTGATGAACCGCCTGGAGGGTATTCCCGGCGTGGCAAGAGTGACCGCAACCGGCAAAATCCAGAAGCAGCTGCATGTGGTGCTGGAGCAGGAGAAAATCGATGCCCTGAATGAGAAAATCATTGCTGCCGTCAACGGGGAGCTGGATGACGCCCAGCAGGAACTGGAGGATCAGAAGAAGGATCTGCAAAACGCCAAGGGCCAGATGAGCACCGCCCAGTCCAAACTGGACGAAGGAAAAGACGCACTGATTGACCAGACTGCCGCCGGTGAAGCGGAACTGAACCAGAAGCAGGCAGAACTGCTGGCGATGAAAACCGCCCTGAATGCCCAGATTGTGGAATTGCAGACGGTGGTACAGCAGCTGACCGGCGGCATTGAGGGATTGAAAAAAATCCCGGAACTGAGGAAGTCTGTAGCGGCGCTGGATGCCCAGGTGCAGGGGATTACTGCCCTGCAGGCTCAACTGGAGGGAAAGCCCACCTATGCCGAATTGCAGACGGCTGCCCAGGAAGCCAATACGGCTTATACGGTGGGACAGACTGCGGTAACCACTGCCCAGGCCGCCTATGACGCTGCTCAAATAGCCTATAAGATTGCAGAGGAAGCATTAAAAGCTGACCCGGCGAATGAAGACCTGAAAAAAGACCTGGAAGAAGCTACCAAGGTACGTGACGAGGCCAAAATAAAGTTCGATGAGGCAACTGCTGCCTTTGAACCACTGAAGCAGGCGAAGGAAAAAGCGGACAAAGACCTCTCGGAACGAGAAGCCATGTACACCATGATCGGCCTGGAACCGGGCACTGACCTGGCGGTTGCCCTGGTCACCGCCCAGGGTAATTATCAGGCGGCCAGTGCCGCGCTGACGGCTGCGGAAGCTCAGCTGGGGCTGGCAGGGGTGAGCGATGAGGAAATCGGCGCCAAGATTGCCGAATATGAAGCTCAGCTTGCCACCACCAATGCAGCCCTGGGAGAATTGCAGAAGAATCTGGCGGGTGTAGAAAGCGGCGAAGTGCAGCTGCAGGAAGCGGCAAAAGCCCTGCAGCAGGCCAAAACCGAAGGCATGCTGGAAATCAGCACCGCTGCCGGCAAGCTGGCCGCCAGCTCCGCTTCTCTGGATATGGCCCTGAAACAGATTGAAAGCGGTATGGACACCATTGAAGACAGCCGGGAAGACGCCCTGCGCCAGGCCGACCTGAACAAAATCATCACCATGGATATGGTGACCCAGATTCTCACCGCCCAGAACTTTGCCATGCCTGCCGGCTATGTGGAGCAGGAGGGGGTTAACTACATGGTCTCCATCGGTGACGAGATTACCGATCTGGAAACCCTGCAGAATCTGCTGCTGTTCGATTTGGGTATGGAGGGGGTTGACCCCATTTACCTGAAGGACGTAGCCACGGTGATGGTCACCGACAACCGAAACGAAACCTATGCCAAGCTCAACGGCCAGGACAGCGTGATGCTCTCTTTCGAGAAGCAGAGCACCTACGCCACCGCCGAAACCACCAACAATATCCAGGCCCGGTTCCGGGAGCTGGAGCAGCAGTACCCGGGACTGCAGTTTGTGGCCCTGATGAACCAGGGTGACTATATCTACCTGATTGTCAATACCATTCTCAGCAGCTTGCTGCTGGGCGCGGTGTTTGCCATTTTGGTGCTGTATCTGTTCCTGCGGGATCTGCGGCCTACCTTCATTACCCTGTGCGCCATTCCCATCAGCGTGATTTTCGCCATTGTGCTGATGTACTTCTCCGGGGTGACCATCAACATGATTTCCCTGTCCGGCCTGGCCGTGGCGGTGGGTATGCTGGTGGACAACTCCGTGGTGGTCATTGAAAATATCTACCGGCTCCGGGCCAAGGGTGCTACCGTGATTCAGGCCACCGTGTCCGGCGCAGGTCAGGTGGCGGGGGCGGTCACCGCATCTACCCTGACCACGGTCTGCGTATTTTTGCCCATTGTATTCGTCGAGGGCATTACCCGGCAGCTGTTTACCGACCTGGCCCTGACCATGACCTATTCTCTGATGGCCAGTTTGATTGTGTCGCTGACCCTGGTGCCTGCTATGGCATCCGGCATGCTTCGCAAAGAGCACACCACCAAGGCCGGTTTCCTGGAAACCAAACTGCTGCCTGCCTATGAAAAGAGCGTCCGCTGGGCACTGGGTCATAAGGCCATTGTGCTGATTTTCTGTGCCGTGCTGCTGGTGGTTACCGCGGTCGCCAGCCTGGTTCGGGGCTTCATCTTCATGCCCACCATGGATATGCCCAACATCAGCGTCAGCATCACCATGCCGGAGGAGAGCACCATGGAAGAGGCTGTGGAGCTGTCTGACGAAGTGCTGCAGCGGATCTCCCAGGTAGAGGGCATCGCCACTGCCGGTGCCATGATGAACAGCGGCACCGGCCTGCTGAGCGGCGGGGCCCAGTCGGGGAGCAATGTGACGGTGTATATTACCCTGAAAGATCAAGGTGCTTCCGGCGCTGCCGTGGGCAAACAGATTGAACAGCTGTGCGCCGACATGCCCTGCACCGTCAGCGCCAGCTCCGCCATGATGGATATGTCCATGCTCACCGGCAGCGGCATTTCCCTGAACCTGTTTGCCGAGGACATGGGCACCCTGCAAAACGCTGCCCGGAAAGCGGGAGAAGTTTTGGAAGGCATCGAAGGGGTGGCGGAAGTTTCCAACGGTCTGGAAGAAGCGGCCCCTGCCCTGCATGTGGCGGTGGACCGGAACAAGGCCATGGAAAACGGTCTGACCGTGGCCCAGGTCTATATGGAGCTGGCAGCCGGCTTGACTGAGGATGGAAACGTTGCTTCTCTGGAACTGGATGGAATGTCTACCCAGGTGGTGATCCAAAAGCCCGAAGGGGCGGTGCTGGACGCCCAGGAGCTGCGAGATTATGTCTTTGAAGTCACCGACAAGGAAGGCAATGTGACCAAGGTCCCCCTGAAGGACTTTGCCCAGGTGGAGGAAACCACCAGCCTGACCACCATCAACCGTCTGAATCAGCGGCGGTATCTGACGGTCAGCGCTTCTTTGGAAGAAGGCTACAACGTGACCTTGCTGACGGACCAGGCCCAGAAAGCCATTGCCGCCGCAGAGCTGGGAGACGGCGTCAGCTACAGCTTCACCGGTGAAAGTGAGAGCATTATGGAAGCCATGAACCAGCTGCTGCTGATGCTGGTGCTGGGTGTGCTGCTGGTGTACCTGGTAATGGTTGCCCAGTTCCAGAGCCTGAAATCCCCCTTCATTGTGATGTTCACCATTCCCCTGGCCTTCACCGGCGGCTTCCTGGCCCTGCTGGTGTGCGGCATGGAGTTCAGTGTCATTTCGCTCATCGGCTTTGTGATGCTCACCGGCATTATCGTCAACAACGGCATTGTGCTTGTGGATTATGTCAATCAGCTGCGGCTGGATGGCATGGAACGCCGCCAGGCTCTGGTGGAGGCAGGCGTTACCAGAATGCGCCCCATTCTGATGACCACCATCACCACCATTCTGGGCCTGATCGACATGGCGGTGCGCAA
>CALXFP010000023.1 GCA_944387615.1 uncultured Oscillospiraceae bacterium
GTACTGATTCTGGCTGTGATTGCCGCAGTGGCTGTCATGCGCCGGGATCGGAAAAAGGGCGGATGCTGCGGCTCCTGCAGCGGCTGTTCCATGTCCGGCTGCTGCCACGGTAAAAAGGTATAAGAAAACGGCTGGAAAGCATCATGCTGCTTTCCAGCCGTATTTTGCATTTTTATCCCCGCATTGCCCGTTTTCTGGCAATGTTGATGGGGCCTTCCTGCATGTTGTTGATCCAGGCCAGACTCTTGCCGGCGCCGTAGGCGGTGCAGGCATCCGGGTCGTCTGCCAGGATGCAGGCAATGCCGGTGCGCTCCATCAGCAGCAAGTCCATACCCCACAGCTGACCGCAGCCGCCGGTGATGGTAATGCCATTCTCGGAGATATCCGACACCAGCTCCGGGCTGGTCTGCTCCAGCACCGCCAGCACTTCGTCGGCAATCTGCCGGGCAGGACGGCGCAGAACCTCATAAATCTCGTTGGAGGTCAGGGTCACGTTCTTGGGCATACCGGTCTTGTAGTCCCGGCCCTTGATGTTCATGCTCCGCTCTTCATCCCGGGGGTAAACCTGGCCGATCTGAATTTTAATGCTTTCCGCCGTTACCTGTCCGATGATGATGCCGTGCTGACGGCGGACATACCGGGCAATCATTTCGTCAAAGTAGTTGCCGGCAATTTTCAAAGAAGAGGAAACTGCCACGCCGTTCATGCTCAATACTGCAATGTCCGTGGTACCACCGCCCACGTCCACCACCAGGTGGCCGCTGGCGCCCCGGATATCCAGTCCTGCGCCCAATCCGGCAGCGAGAGGCTCTTCAATCAGGAACACACGGCGGGCGCCTGCTTCGATGGCGGCGTTGATGACACTGCGCTCTTCCACTTCCGAAACGCCGGAGGGTACAGACACAACCACACGGGGCTTGGGCGTGAACAGGCCGGCCTTGGTAGCGGTTTTGAACATCTCCTGCAGCATACGAACGGTCATTTCGTGGTCAGACACGATACCGTCCTTCAGCGGGTGCATAGCCACCACGTTGCCGGGGGTACGGCCCAGCATGTTCCGGGCGGCAGCGCCTACCTGCAGAATCTTGCCGGTATTCTTGTCCACCGCCACAACGGAAGGCTCCCGAACCACCAGGCCCTTGCCGTCGGCGTAAATCAGCACATTACAGGTACCCAGGTCCACACCCAGGTCATTGGAAAACATAGAAAACAGAGACATAATGACACCTTTACTTTCGTGCCGCCGCAACTGCGGCGCAATGTACTTCCCCGGCCCCGGCGCTCAGCAAAACTCTGGCCGCTTCTCCGGCGGTGGCTCCTGTGGTCAGGATATCATCCAGCACAAGCACCCGCTTGCCGCAAACCACGCCAGGGTCTGTCACCCGATAGACACCCAGCACATTGGCCCGGCGTTGGGCTTCTCCGGAAATTCCGGATTGGGGAGGGTTATGACGAACTTTCTTCAGTGCAGGAACCGGAGTCATCTCCAGTTCCCTGCCCACCGCTTTTGCCAGCAGTTCCACCTGATCGTATCCCCGGCAGAGTTTTCGCAGGGGACTGACCGGAATCCAGGTCAGAACATCGAAGCCCTCCGGATACAGCCGGAGGATCTTCATAGCCAGCAGCCGGCCGTAAGCATCGGCATAGGAGCGGGCATGATAAAACTTATAACGCAGCAAACTTCTTCTTACGTTCCCTTCATAGTACCAGACAGCGGCGAAACTGTCAAGAAATTGAAGCTTACTTTTCCGGTTTGGGTACTCCGGAGCGTCCAAACGACAATCTTTGCACAGGTCCAGCGCTTCTTTTCCCAAAAGATTACCGCACAAAACGCACTTTGGCGGAAACAGCAGCTGCATCAGAGCATGATACAGTTTCATTCTACCTTCCCCTGCAGGCGAAGCTTCAGACCGGTATAGCGGCGGTTTTTGGTGGCGTTCTGGGTCATCGCCGCCACCGTCTCTTCCTTGCCCACCACAATCAGCAGTTCCCTGGCCCGGGTAATGGCGGTATAGAGGATGCTGCGGGTCAGCAAATACGGCGAACCGTTCCAGGCCGTGAGAATCACCGCCCGGTATTCGCTGCCCTGGCTCTTATGCACCGTCATGGCGTAGGCCGGTTCCAGTTCATTGAGCTGGGTAAAATCATACTCCGCTTCCCGGTCATCAAAGACAATGGTCATGGTTTCAGCAGAAGGATTGATTTCCCGGATAATTCCAACGTCTCCGTTGAAGATTCCCGCTCCCACGGCGCTGCCGTCTGTCTTTTTCCAGAGGATATCGTAGTTGTTGCGAATCTGCATCACCCGATCTCCTTCCCGGAAGAGGAACTCTCCAAACTGCCGCTCCTTTTTGTCCGGTGAAGAGGGGTTCAGGGTCTCCTGAAGGAGCCGGTTCAGATTCATGGTACCCACACCGCCTTTTCGGGTGGGGCTGAGCACCTGAATTTGTTCCGGTGGAATGCCCATATTCTTGGGAAGTCGGGTACTGCAAAGATCCCGAATCAGTTGGGCAACCCCTTCTTCGTTGCCCCGGCGCAGGAAAAAGAAATCGCTGTTTACGGTTTTCAGATCCGGCATTTCTCCCCGGTTGACCCGGTGAGCGTTCATAACAATCAGACTTTTCTGGGCCTGGCGGAAAATCTCCGTCAGCCGCACCGTGGGCAGCTGACCGCTGCGGAGCATATCGCTGAAGGGAAATCCCGGCCCCACCGGGGGCAACTGGTCGGGGTCGCCCACCAGAATCAGCCGTTTTCGCTGGGGAATCGCCTGCAAAAGAGCATACAGCAGCTCCACATCCACCATGGACATTTCGTCCACGATCACCGCATCGGCTTTTAAGGGGTTATCCTCGTCCCGGGCGAAGAACATTTTGCCGGTACCCGGGTCAATTCCCGCTTCCAGCAGGCGGTGGATGGTGGAAGCTTCCTCTCCGGTGACTTCCGTCAGCCGTTTGGCCGCCCGCCCCGTAGGCGCCGCCAGCAGGCAGCGCAGCTGCATCTGTCCCAGAAGGGACAAAATGCCATTGAGAATGGTGGTTTTACCGGTACCCGGGCCGCCGGTAATCAGCAGCAGCCCGGAGGTTGCCGCTTCCCGGATGGCGTGGCGCTGTTCGTCAGAATATTCCACGCCGCTTTCCTGCTCCGCCGTCCGGATTTTCTTCTCCAGTCCGTGGGGTGCCGGGAAAGACAGGGCGGCAAATTCCACCAGACTTCGGGCGCAGTAGCTTTCCGCTTCGTAGAGTCTGGGCAGATAGATCACCGAGATTCCTGCCAGGCGCTGCTTTTTCAGCCGGTCTGCTTCCAGCAGCCGTGCAATTCCCTGGCCCACGCTTTCCGGCTCCACCGACAGCAGCTGACCTGTGGCTGCCATCAGCTTGTCCTCGGGAAGGAAGCTGTGTCCGACGGTTAAATTGTAACTCAATTCAAACAGGATTCCTGCCTCAATCCGCCGGGGATCATCCCCCGCCACTCCCAATTCAATGGCAAACCGGTCAACAGCCCCAAAGGGAGCCTCCAGCCCTTCGTCCATCAAAAGGTAAGGGTCATCATAAAGCAGTTCAATGGTGCTGTCCCCATACAGCTTATAGGTACGCACCGCCAGCTCCGCAGGCAGGTGGTGCAGGGCAAAAAATTCCATCAGCTGCCGCATGCCCACCTGTAGCCTGAATTCTTCCCCGATGGCCCGGGCCTTTTCCCGGGAAATACCGGATACCTCCGCCAGACGCTCCGGCTCCCGCTCCATAATCAGCAGGGTTTCCGAGCCGAAATGCTCCACAATCCGGGCCGCCATCCGGGGGCCGATGCCCTTGATGACCCGGCTACTCAAATAACTCAGAATTTCCATGGCGGTCTGGGGCATCAGCCGCTCCAGAAATTCCGCTTCAAACTGTCGGCCGTAGCTGGCATGGCTGCTCCACCGGCCGGTGACCATCAGCCGTTCGCCCACGGCAGGCAGCGGAATGGTGCCGACCACCGTGACATTCTGTCCGCCGCCTACGTTCAGCCGCAGCACCGCATAGCCATTTTCATAATTCTGATACACCACGGCGCTGATAGCGCCCTGGATAATCTCCATTTCTTCCGTCAATTTGTGTTCGCTCCAATTCCAAGCCTTTCCGGCAATTCCGCCAGGCTGTATCGTTCAATTCCGTGTTTATCCAGGTACTCCCGCTCCGTTTCTGTCAATCCCTGGTCTACCACAATCAGGGGGCAGCGTACCGCGCCCAAGTCCCGGAGCCACAGATAGATGCCCACAAATCCGGGCTTTCCCCGTTTGCCCAGATACACCAGGCAGCCGTCCCGGCAAGCGCTCAGCAGCCAGCCGAAGCTTACCCACAAAGCGCACAAAGCTCCAAACGCCGCCAATGTTCCCACCAGGAAATACCATGCCACGCACATCACCTCAGAATACCATATGCACAAATGGCGGGCTTTGTTCCGGTTTTCTTTATTTTACTACACCTTCCGGGAAAAGAAAAGCCCTTTTCCGGAATATCCCCAAGTAAGTGGAAACTTTCCCCTTGATTTGTACAATTTTCTAAAAAAGTATTGAATCCAAGGCTGTTATAGGGTATAATATCCAGTAATTACTGGGAGTATGGCGTTAAGGAGCGATGCAGGCGCAATGATGAAATTTCTGAATCTGCTGATGTGGGTGGGACAGTTTGGTTTTTCCGTTGTTTTTCCCACATTATTCTTTCTCCTGGTTGCCGTGTGGCTGCAGAATAAGTTTGGTCTTGGCATGTGGATTGTGGTGGTAATGGGACTGCTGGGGGTACTGACTTCCATCAGCACCGCCCGTTCCTGTCTGCGCTCGCTGTGCAAGGCCGCCCAGGAGGCATCCTCCCAGGAGCCGCCTCCCACCGCATTCAACGACCACAAATAATCTCCCCGAAAAGGAAATCTGTACTATGAAATTACAAGCTGCATCCCGCAAAGAGCTGGCCCGGATCGCTTTGGGCACCTTGATTTGCGATGTGGGGCTGATTGCCGCCCTGTTTTTGCTGAGTTTGGTTGGTGTGGGCACCTTCCGGGTTGTACCGATTCTGTTGGGTGCCGCCTGCGGCAGCGTGATCGCCATCGGGAATTTCGCCATTTTATGTCTGACGGTGCAGAGCGCCGTAGGCATGGAAAACAAGCGAAAGATGAAAGCCCGGTTCCAGCTGAGCTACAACATCCGCATGATCGTCCAGGCCGGCTGGGTGGTGGCTGCATTCTTAATCCCCCAGCTGCACTTTATCGCCGCCGCGGCTCCGATTCTGTTCCCCCATGTGGTGATTTACTACCTGCAGGCTACCGGCAGACTGATGCCCAAGCAGGATCAGCCTTCCTCTGAAAGCTGATTCGTCGTCCGTTTTATCCGTCAACCACCTATTGAAGTGAGGTAATGTTCATGGAAATCTCGATTACCGGTGCAAAAGTTCTGGCAACCATTGAAAATGTTCCCCTGTTCGGAACCGTCCAAATCACCCAGACCCTCACCGCCAGCTGGCTGGTGATGCTCATCATCACAGGGCTTTGTATCTGGCTGGGTTCCGGGCTTCGGGTGACCAATATTTCCCGGAAGCAGGCTGTGGCAGAAATGGCTGTGACCAGCCTGCTGAAGTTTGTCCGGGGCAACATGGGCACCGGTTTTGACCACTACATTCCCCTGATCGGCACCATCTTCATCACCAGCGTGGTGTCCAACCTCATCAGCCTGGTGGGCGTATGGAGCCCAACCGCTGACCTGATGACCGAGCTTGCCTGGGCACTGGTGGTCTTTGTGCTGATTACCTATCACAAAATCAAGTCCTCCGGCATCCTCAGCTATCTGAAGGGCTTCCTGGACCCCATTTTTGTGCTGGCTCCCATCAATGTGATGAGCGAATGCTTCACCCCCATTTCCATGGCCTGCCGTCACTTTGGCAACATTCTCTCCGGCACCGTTATCGGCACCCTGATTTACGGCGCACTCACCGCAGCCAACAGCGCTCTGTTCGGCCTGCTGGGCTCCAGCATGTATGTGGCTATCGCCGTGACTGTGCTGGGCGTCATTCCGGCTGTGCTGGGTTATACCCGCAAGCAGAAAAAGCTGCTGATTGTGGGTGCCATTGTGGCAATTCTGGGCGTTCTGGCGATTTTCACCAATCTGGGCGCCACCTATCCCTGGCTGACGGTGGGCATTCCTGCCATCCCCAGCCTGTACTTCGACTGGTTCGGCGGCTGCATCCAGGCATTCATCTTCTGCGCCCTGACCACCCTCTTCATCAAACAGGCAGCCGGGGACTAACCCAAGCCGCCATTTGAATATTCACACTGTAACTAATTTTAGGAGGAATCTTTCATGAACGATTTTCAGATTTTGGCAAAAGGCATCGCACTGGCCGGTTGTGCCATCGGCGCTGGTTTGGCTCTGATCGCTGGTATCGGCCCTGGTATCGGTGAAGGTAACTGTGCCGCAAAAGCCTGTGAGGCCATCGGCCGTCAGCCCGAGTGCAAGGGCGACGTCACCAGCACCATGATTCTGGGTATTGCTCTGTCTGAGACCACTGGTATTTACGGCTTCGTTACCGGTCTGCTGCTGATCTTCGCTGCTCCCGGTATGTTCATGAACTACCTGGCTTGATTCCGCTCAACGCAAAAAAGTATTGACCGGAAGGAGGCCAATCCATGGAACTTTATCAGTCTCTTGTGGCGGTGAATCCCGTGACGCTGATTGCCTCGATCTGCAATCTGTTCATCCAGCTGTTTCTGTTCAAGAAGCTCTTCTGGGATAAAATCCTGAACATTCTGGATCAGCGCCGTCAGGCCGCCGATCAGGAGATTTCCGATGCCAAGGCTGCCCATGCCGAGGCAGACGCCATCAAGGCAACCTACGAGGAAAATATGCGCCAGGCCAAGGAGAAGGCAGACAGCATTCTCATGAATGCCCAGAAAACTGCCACGCTGCGCAGTGAGGAGATCATCGGCCAGGCCCAGGCTGCCGCCGCACAGATCAAATCCAAAGCTTCCGCCGACATTGCCCTGGAGAAGAAGAAGGCCATCAACGACGCCAAGAACGAAATCTCCGGCCTGGCTATGGCCATTGCCGGCAAGGTGGTCGCCCGGGAACTGACCACTGCCGATCAGGCGGGCATGATTGACCGCTTCATTGACGAACTGGGTGATAACGTATGACGGAAGTCGGAAATGTTTATGGGGAATCCCTGTACGAGTTGGCAAAAGCAGAGTCTTTGAGTCAGCTCATCGGACAGCAGCTTGCTGTGCTGCAGCAAAGCTTCCGTCAGGAGCCGGATTTTATCCGTCTGCTGTCCTCCTATAACCTGACCAAAGCGGAGCGGTGCCAGATTCTGGATGACAGCTTTCGCGGTTCGGTGCATCCGTATGTCCTGAATTTCCTGAAAATTCTGACGGAGAAAGGCTATATGCGCTATTTTTCCGACTGCTGCGATGCCTATACCGAACATTACGATCAGGATAACGGCATTCTGAGAGTAACCGCAGTCACCGCCGTAGCCCTCAGCTCCGGCCAGACTGACAAGCTTACCCAGAAGCTGTCCCAGACCACCGGCAAGCAGGTTGTCCTGCGCAACCGGATTGACCCCGCAGTCTTGGGCGGCGTGCGCCTGGACTATGACGGTCAGCGCCTGGATGATACCGTGTCCCACCGTTTGGACGCCATCCGGGATCTGCTGAACAAAACCGTACTCTGATGAGAAAGCAGGGACTGTATGGAACTTAGACCCGAAGAAATAACCAAAATCATTCGTAGTCAGATCAAAAACTACGAAAACAAAATCGAAGTCAGCGAAACCGGCGTCGTCATCCTGGTAGGCGACGGCATTGCCAAGGCCTCTGGCCTGGACAAGTGCATGGCCGGTGAGCTGGTGGAATTTCCCGACGGCTCCTTTGGTATGGCCCAGAACCTGGAAGAGGATACCGTCTCCATCGTTATTCTGGGCAGCGACCAGGGCATTAAGGAAGGCGATACCGTCAAGCGTACCGGCCGGGTTGTGTCCGTCCCCGTTGGTCAGGGCCTGATCGGCCGTGTTGTCAACGCACTGGGCGAACCCATCGATGGCAAGGGTGCCATCGAAGCAGAGGGCTACCGCCCCATTGAAAGCCCCGCCCCCGGTATTATTGAGCGTAAGCACGTCAACCGTCCTCTGCAGACCGGTATCAAGGCCATCGACTCCATGATCCCCATTGGCCGGGGTCAGCGTGAGCTGATTATCGGTGACCGTCAGACCGGTAAGACCACCATCGCCACCGATACCATTCTGAACCAGAAGGGCAAGGACTGCATCTGCATCTACGTTGCCATCGGTCAGAAGCGTTCCACCGTGGCTCAGGTTGTAGAAAACCTGACTGCCGGCGGCGCCATGGACTACACCATCGTGGTTTCCGCTACCGCTTCCGAGCTGGCACCTATGCAGTATATCGCCCCCTATGCAGGCTGCGCCATGGGTGAGCATTTCATGCATCAGGGCAAGGACGTGCTGGTGATCTATGACGATCTGAGTAAGCACGCTGTGGCCTACCGTGCCATTTCCTTGCTGATTCGCCGTCCCCCCGGACGGGAAGCTTACCCCGGCGATGTGTTCTACCTCCACTCCAGACTGCTGGAGCGGGCTGCTCAGTTGTCTCCGGAACTGGGCGGCGGTTCTCTGACTGCCCTGCCCATTATCGAGACTCAGGCCGGTGACGTTTCTGCCTACATTCCCACCAACGTCATCTCCATTACCGACGGCCAGATCTTCCTGGAGTCCGAGCTGTTCAACTCCGGCGTTATGCCCGCCGTGAACCCCGGTATCTCCGTGTCCCGTGTCGGCGGCGACGCCCAGATCAAGGCCATGAAGAAGGTGGCCGGTTCTCTGAAACTGCTGTACTCCCAGTACCGGGAGCTGCAGAGCTTCGCCCAGTTCGGTTCCGATCTGGATGCGGACACCAAGTCCCGTCTGGCTCTGGGTGAGCGGATTGTGGCAGTTCTGAAGCAGAAGAACAACAGCCCCAAGGAAGTGGCCCAGCAGGTGTGCATCCTCTACGCCGTCACCCACGGCTACCTGGCTTCCATCGATGTGGAGAAAATCCCCGAATTCGAGAAGCGGTTGGAAGAGCACATGGAAAACAACCACCGTCCGATTCTGGAAGCCATCCGCACCACCGGAAAGCTGGAATCCGACACCGAAACTGCCCTGAAAGCGGCGCTGGACGAACTGGTCGCGCAGCTGGCATCGTAAGGGAGGCGGTTACCCATGGCTGGCGTTTCCACCAAGGAAATCAAAAACCGCATCCGAAGCATGGAGAGCACCAAGCAGATTACAAAAGCCATGGAAATGGTGGCTGCCTCCAAGCTTCGTCGGGCCCAGGCTCAGATTGCCAACTCCCGGCCCTATTTTCAGATTCTCCACAGCACCATTCAGGACATTCTCCGAACCAACCGGGAATTTGAATCTGCTTACCTGAAGCAGCGGCCTGTGAAGAAGGTTCTGTATATCGTCATTGCCGGTGACAGAGGTCTTGCCGGCGGCTATAACAGCAATATCCTTAAAATGGTTCAATCGGAGGTTCAGGGAAAGGATACCGTGGTGCTTCCCATCGGCAAAAAAGCCGTGGATTTCTTCCGTGCCCGGAAGATTCCTGCCCTGACCGAGCATTATGGAGAAGCTGCGGATGTTTCCATCGGCGACTGCTTCTCCATTGCCAAGCAGCTGTGCAGCGGTTTCCTGGCTGGGGAATTTGACGAGATCCGGGTTGCATATACCGCTTTCGTCTCCGTCCTTTCCCAGGAGCCCCAGAGTCTGGCTCTGCTGCCTCTGACCAAACCCGAATCTCAGGAAGACAGTTCTTCCCGAAGCCAGATCATTTATGAACGGGGCAGCGAAGAAGTATTCTCCGCCATTGTTCCGGAATATCTGGGCGGCATCCTGTACGGCGCACTGTGCGAAAGCCGCGCCTCCGAGCAGGCTGCCCGGCGTTCCGCGATGGACTCCGCTACCCAAAACGCCGACGAGATGATCGCCGACCTGAGCCTGAAGTTCAACCGGGCAAGACAGGCCGCCATTACCCAGGAGATCACGGAAATCGTCGCCGGTTCGTAAGCTTTCCCCCGGAAAGCGCAGGCACCCAAAGGTGCCCATTCCACCAAAAGGAGTTGAATCCCCAATGGTTAACAACAAAGGAACTGTGATCCAGGTTCAGGGTCCTGTTCTGGATATTCGGTTCGCTGACGATCAGCTGCCTCAGCTGCTCAGCGCCATCGAAATTCCCAATGGCGAAAATACCATCGTTGCCGAGGTTGCCCAGCACATCGGTGACAATGTGGTTCGCTGCATCGCCATGTCTTCCACGGACGGCCTGCAGCGTGGTGCGGAGGCCGTGGACACCGGCGCTCCCATTTCCGTGCCTGTGGGCGAGGAATGCCTGGGCCGTGTGTTCAACCTGCTGGGTCAGCCCATTGACAACAAAGAACCTGTCAAGGGCAGCGACCAGTGGCCTATTCACCGTCCCGCACCTTCCTACGAAGAGCAGCAGCCGGCAACGGAAATTCTGGAAACTGGCATCAAGGTCATCGACCTGATCTGCCCCTACGCCAAGGGCGGTAAAATCGGCCTGTTCGGCGGCGCCGGCGTCGGCAAAACCGTTCTGATTCAGGAGCTGATTTACAACATCGCCACCGCCCACAACGGTTATTCCGTCTTTACCGGCGTTGGTGAGCGTACCCGTGAGGGCAACGACCTGTATAACGAAATGACCGAGTCCGGCGTTATCTCCAAAACCGCCATGGTCTTCGGTCAGATGAACGAGCCCCCAGGAGCCCGTATGCGGGTGGGCCTGAGCGGTCTGACCATGGCAGAGTACTTCCGGGATGTGAAGCATCAGGACGTTCTGCTGTTTATTGACAACATCTTCCGTTTCACCCAGGCCGGTTCTGAGGTTTCCGCTCTGCTGGGCCGTATGCCTTCCGCAGTTGGTTATCAGCCCACCCTGGCAACGGAAATGGGCGCCCTGCAGGAGCGTATCACCTCCACCAAAGACGGCTCCATCACCTCCGTTCAGGCCGTTTATGTGCCTGCCGACGACCTGACTGACCCGGCTCCTGCCACCACCTTCGCCCACCTGGACGCCACCACCGTTCTGGACCGTGGTATTTCCTCTCTGGGCATCTACCCTGCCGTAGACCCCCTGGACTCCTCCTCCCGGATTCTGACCCCGGAGATTTTGGGCACCGAGCATTACGAAACTGCCCGTGCCGTTCAGAGCATCCTCCAGCGGTATAAGGAACTGCAGGACATCATCGCCATCATGGGTATGGACGAACTGAGCGAAGAGGACAAGCTGACGGTTAACCGCGCCCGTAAGGTGCAGCGTTTCCTCAGCCAGCCCTTCCACGTTGCCGAGCAGTTCACCGGCTATCAGGGCAAGTACGTTCCTCTGAAGGAAACCATCCGCAGCTTCAAGGAAATCATTGAAGGCAAGCACGATGACATCCCCGAATCTTACTTCCTCTTTGCCGGCTCCATCGACGAGGTGGTTGCCAAGTTCCGGGGTGGTGAGAAGGCATGACACCCTTCCATCTGAAAATTGTCTCTCCCGACGGCCTGCTCTTTGACGGCCAGGCGGAGGAACTGATTGTCCGGACCACCAATGGCGACGTTGCCATTCTGGCGCGGCACATCAACTATGTGGCTGCCCTGGGAATGGGCCGGGCCGTGGTGATTGCCGACGGCAAGCGGCGTACCGCTGCCTGCATTGGCGGCATGCTCAGTGTGGTAGACGGCGAAGTGACTCTGGTTCCCACTACCTTTGAGTGGGCGGATAAAATCGACCTGAACCGTGTGGAGGCTTCCCTCCAGCGGGCCAATCAGGTACTCCACGACCAGAACGCCTCGGATACGGACATCAAACTGGCAGAAGCCCGGCTGCATCGGGCCTTGGTTCGCAAGAACGTTGCCTCCTATAAGTAAAGTTTCCCCCGGCATCCTCTGGATGCCGGGAAACTTATATCCAAACGCATCCCCATAGCCATAAAGGAGCAAACAAGCATGAACGCAAACGAGATTACCCGAATTTTCGCTGACACCGCATATGTCCGCACCGGCGGCAGCCCTCAGGAATTGAAAACAGCTGAGTATCTGCGTGACCAGGTTGCCAAAATGGGCATGAAAACAGAAATCCTCCCCTTCGACGTTCCCATGTCCCAGATTCAAGAGGCTGTATTTCTGGCTGACGGAATCGAGATTCCCTGCAAGGGTTACCTGTGTGCCGGAAGCAGCACGGTGGAAGCCCCGTTTTACTATCTGTCCAATACCGACAAGTATTCTCTGAGCCAGTGCCGGGGCAAGATCGTCATGATCGACGGCTACCTGGGCTACTGGATTTATCAGGACCTGCTGGAAAACGGGGCTGTGGGTTTCGTCACCTACAGCGGCAATGCAAACTATCCCGACCGGGACATTGACCAGCGGGAGCTGCGCAGCTATGTGCACAAGGGCAACCGGATTCCCGGGGTCAATATCAACGCAAAGGATGCCATAGCTTTGATTGCCAAGGGCGTCACCACCGCCAAGATCACCCTGAAGCAGGAGGAAACCATTGGGAAATCCCACAATGTCCTGCTGGAAATGCCGGGTGAAACGGAGAAATACATAATCTTCACTGCTCACTACGACTCCACCTCTTTGTCCCAGGGTGCCTATGACAACATGTCCGGAAGCATCGGCTTGCTGGCCATTGCCCGGGCCTTCGTAGGAAAGCCCCACCGTTACACCCTGCGTTTTCTCTGGTGCGGCAGCGAGGAACGAGGGCTGCTGGGCTCCAAGGCCTACTGCGAAGCAGCCACGGATCTTAGCAAGTGCGTGCTGAATATCAACCTGGATATGATTGGCTGCATCATGGGCAAATTTATCTACTGCGTCACTGCAGAGGAGAAACTGTGCCACTATATCACTTACATGGCCAGCGAACTGGGCTTCGGCATCACCGGTACACAGGATGTGTACTCCAGCGATTCCACCCCCTTTGCAGATCGCGGCATTCCCGCGGTCTCCTTTGCCCGGGATGCACCCAGTAATACCGCAACCATTCACAACCGCTACGACACCATGGCCGTTATGAGCCCGGAGCAGATGGAAAAGGACATTGCCTTCCTGATTGCCTTTGCCCAGAGAATGGCCAACGCCAAGCGCTGCCCGGTCAGCCGGGAAATCCCGGAGAATGTCAAGGAAAAGCTGGACATTTACCTGCTTCGCAAGCGCAAAGAAAGCTGATCAAAACCAAAATTGGGGAGAGCTGCGCTCTCCCCTTCTTTTGTTTTTCATGCCCCGTCAATCTGCACAAATTCTGTCACAGTTTGTTCATATTTTCATCCGCACTGCTAATTGTTTTCCCTATGCAACGTGCTACAATAAACGTGTATTCTATTCGCTTTCCCTACAATAAAGAAAGAAAGGTAGAAAATATGTTGCAAAAAGTTTTTAAACTGACAGAAAACGGCACCACTGTCAAAACCGAGGTGGTAGCAGGCCTGACCACCTTCATGACCATGGCCTACATCATCGCCCTGAACCCCAACCTGCTCACCGGCTTCGGTGCAGAAGGCGCTGAGCTTTGGAACGGCGTGTTCCTGGCTACCTGCCTGGCTTCCGCCGTGGGTATGTTCTGCATGGCATTCCTTGCCAACAAGCCCTTTGCTATGGCTCCCGGCATGGGCCTGAACAGCTTCTTTGCTGTGGTTGTGGGCAATATTGTGGCTCTGACCGGCATGAGCTATCTGGCCTCCTTCCAGGCTGCTCTGGTAATCATCCTGGTGGAAGGCATTGTGTTCCTGGTTCTGTCTGTGCTGAATATCCGTGAGAAGATCGTGGACTCCATTCCTCTGGGCATTCGTCTTGGTATCTCCCCTGCCATCGGCCTGATGCTGATGAACATCGGCCTGGGTTCCAACGTTGGCGTGTACGCCGAGGGCAACGGTTTCACCACTCCCTTCTATGTGATGCGGGACTTCTTCGGCGCTCTGACCCCCAGCGTTCTGCAGAACAACATGGGTGACGTGGGTTACGCCACCATGGTTCTCACTGTCGTTACCATGTTCGTGGGTCTGTTCGCCATTGTGGGCATGGCAAAGCGGGGCGTCAAAGGCGCTGTGCTCTTCGGCATGCTGATCGCTTCCGTGATCTACTGGGCAGGCTCTTTCCTGTTCCTGGGCACCAATCCCTTCGCTTCCCTGGCAACCGCCTCTTTCCTGCCCCCCTTCGCTGACATGTTCAGCACCACCTTCTTCAAGTTCAACTTCCAGGGCTTTGTGGAAATCGGCTGGTTCACGGTCATTACCCTGACCATTACCTTCTGCATCATCGACATGTTTGACACCATCGGCACCCTGGTGGGCACTGCTTCCCGGGCTGGCATGGTAGACGAAAACGGCAACATGCCCAACATGAAGGAAGCTCTGCTGTCCGATGCCATCGGCACCATTGCCGGTGCCTGCAGCGGTACTTCCACCGTCACCACCTTCGTCGAGTCCGCTTCCGGCGTGGAAGCTGGCGGACGCACCGGTCTGACTGCCTTTGTCACCGGCCTGATGTTCCTGGCCTGCATCTTCATTGCTCCCATTGCCGCCATCATCCCCGCCGCAGCTACTTCCGCTGCCCTGATCTATGTGGGCATCCTGATGCTCCAGGGTCTGAAGAATGTGAACTTCGAGGATATGGATCAAATGGTTCCGGTTGCTCTGATGCTGATCGGTATGCCCATCTCCGGCTCCATCGGTCACGCCATCGGCATTGGCCTGATTTCCTACACCATTATGAAGGTCTTCAGCGGCAAGGCCAAGGATGTTTCCATCCTGACTTATGCCATTTCTGCACTGTTCCTGGTGAAGTTCTTCCTGGCAGTGTAATTTATTACAATCCTTTGGGGAGGGCAAACGCCCTCCCTCAGACTGACGAAAAAACCCTGCGGGTTTTTTCGTCAAACTTTGGCAGTCTGCTGCGCGCATAATTTGTCCCCCTTTGGGGGACAAATTCCACACTTGCAGCCTGAGAAGTGTTTTCTGCCAGGTACGCGCCCCGGCAGAAAACAGTTTTGACTCTATTTGCCGCCATAGGCGGCAAACTCTGCGAGGCTTTGGGGAAACACTGGGGAGGGCAAACGCCCTCCCTGTTTTTATGCAAAAAAGGCGAACCGATTTGCTCGGTTCGCCTCTTCTTGATTGTCTTACAGTTCGCAGTTGCCCACGGTTCTGGGGAAGGGAATGGCGTCACGGATGTTGCCGATGCCGGTCAGGTACATAACGCAGCGCTCAAAGCCCAGGCCGAAACCGGCATGACGGGCAGAGCCGTACTTGCGCAGATCCATGTAGAATCCGTAATCCTCCGGCTTCATGCCCAGCTCCTCAATGCGGTTTTTCAGGATCTCGTAGTTATCCTCACGCTGAGAGCCGCCGATGATCTCGCCGATGCCAGGCACCAGGCAGTCCATAGCCGCTACCGTCTTTCCATCGGGGTTCAGCTTCATGTAGAATGCCTTGATTTCCTTGGGATAGTCGGTGACGAATACAGGCTTCTTGAACACTACTTCCGTCAGGTAGCGCTCGTGCTCGGTCTGCAGATCACTGCCCCAGTGGACAGGATACTCGAACTGGTCATTGTGCTGCTCCAGCAAGGCAACTGCCTCGGTGTAGGTAATCCGGCCAAAATCGCTGGTCAGGATGTGGTTCAGACGATCCAGCAGGCCCTTATCCATGAACTGGTTGAAGAAGGCCATTTCCTCCGGAGCATGCTCCAGAACATAGGAAATGATATACTTGATCATGTCCTCTGCCAGACGCATATCGTCGTCCAGGTCGGCGAAGGCGATTTCCGGCTCGATCATCCAGAACTCAGCGGCATGGCGGGTGGTGTTGGAATTCTCCGCCCGGAAGGTGGGGCCGAAGGTGTAGACATTGCGGAAGGCCATGGCAAAGGTCTCGGCGTTCAGCTGGCCGGACACCGTCAGGTTGGTGGGCTTGCCGTAGAAGTCCTTGCTGTAGTCCACTGCGCCGTCCTCGGTCTTGGGCACATTGTTCAGGTCCAGGGTCGTGACCTGGAACATTTCACCGGCGCCCTCGCAGTCGGAACCGGTAATCAGCGGGGTATGGACATAGACAAAGTCCCGATCCTGGAAGAACTGGTGAATGGCCATGGCAGCCAAGCTGCGGACACGGAACACTGCCTGGAAGGTGTTGGTCCGGGGACGCAGATGGGTGATGGTCCGCAAAAACTCCATGGAGTGGCGCTTGGGCTGCAGGGGATAGTCGCCGGTGGAGGGGCCTTCTACCGTGATAGAAGTGGCCTGAATCTCAAAGGGCTGCTTGGAATCCGGAGTCAGCTCCAGAGTGCCCTTGACAATCAGGGCAGCGCCGATATTGATCTTGGAAATTTCCTGGAAATTCTCCAGGGTATCATTATAAACCACCTGAACCGGCGTAAAATAGGTGCCGTCATTCAGGACGATAAAACCAAACTGCTTGCTGGGACGGCGATTTCGCACCCAGCCGCCGATCTGCACTTCCTGACCGGCATAACGCTCTGTGTTCTTGAACAGCTCACGGACGGTGATTAGTTCCATAGGGAATCCCTCTCCTTTTGCTCGAAATATAGTTAAGTATACGCCAATTTGGAAGATATTACAAGAGGAAAAAGAGGTTTTTGTAGAAAATATTCAAATATTTCTCTCTTCACCTGCAATCTGCTGCCCTTGCGTCTCCGCTCCCAGCCGGATCAGCTGCAGCTTTTCTGCCCGGGTCATGGATTTGATGCGGCACTCCCGTTTCAGCGCCTGGCTGTGGGAGCCGCAGACTTCCCGATATACCAAGGTCAAAGGGCACCTGCTGCGGGTATACTTGGCGCCCCGGCCTGACCGGTGGGCCTGCAGCCGCTTTTCCACATCGGTACTGATGCCGGTATAGAGAGTATCGTCTGCGCAGCGCAGGATGTACACATACCAAACAGATTCCACAATTTCCTCCTGATGACAGCAATCGCCCAGAGCCGCAGCTCCGGGCGATACAACGCCGATTAGCCCTTGCCGTTACGCTTCAGCAGGCCGTATTTCACGTCCCACAGCTTCTGGCTCAGGTCAACATAATAGGTCTGGGGATTGTCAAAGCGCTTGACTTCGTCCCACAGCGTATCCACCTGCTGGCGGCAGTAGGTGCGGATTTCCTCCAGGCTGGGCAGCTGGTACACCAGCTCGCCGTTCTTGAAAATGGGAACCTGCAGTTCCTTGGCGGTGAAATTGTACACCCGCTTGGTTTTCCAGGTTGCGTCCGGATCGAAGATTTCCATATCCTTGCTGTCGTCCACGGTTTCATCATAAACCGTCAGATAGTCGGCAATGGCCTTGCCGGTATCGTTGGCGTAGAAGCGGTAAAGCTTCTTATAGTGGGGATTGGTAATCTTGCCCACGTTTTCGGAAATCTTGATCTTGGGCACCACGGTGCCGTCGGCTTCCTCCACCGCAACCAGCTTGTAAACGCCGCCGAACACCGGCTCACTCTTGGCGGTAATCAGCCGCTCGCCCACGCCGAACAAATCAATCTGGGCCCCCTGACGGAGGATGTCCCGGATGATATACTCGTCCAGAGAGTTGGACACGGAAATCTGGCACTCGGTCCATCCAGCCTCATCCAGCATCTTCCGGGCCTGCCGAGTCAGGTAAGCCAGGTCGCCGGAATCCAGACGGATGCCGCACTTGGTAATGCCCATGGGCTTGAGCACTTCGTCAAAGACCCGGATGGCATTGGGCACGCCGGATTTCAGGGTATTATAGGTATCCACCAGCAGCGTTGCGTTGTGAGGATACATCTGGACGTAGGCTTTGAAGGCTTCATACTCGCTGTCGAACATCTGCACCCAGGCATGAGCCATGGTGCCGCCAGCCTTCACGCCGAAGAGCTGGTCGGAAATGGTACAGGCAGTGCCGTGGCAGCCGCCGATGTAGGCAGCTCTGGCACCCAGAATGGCAGCGTCGGCACCCTGAGCCCGGCGGGAACCGAATTCCAGCACCGTCCGTCCCTCCGCCGCCCGGACCACTCGGTTGGCCTTGGTGGCAATCAGGCTCTGGTGATTGACGCACAGCAGCAGGTAAGTCTCCACCAGCTGGGCCTGAATCGCCGGAGCGCGAACGGTGATGATGGGCTCCTTGGGGAAAACCGGGGTGCCCTCGGGAACCGCCCAGATATCGCCGGTAAACCGGAAATCCGCCAGGAAGTTCAGGAAATCCTCGGTAAACATCTTCCGGCTGCGCAGGTAGTGAATATCCTCCGGATCAAAATGCAGCTCCTGAATATACTGGACAATCTGCTCCAGCCCTGCGGCAATAGCGAATCCGCCGCCATCCGGGCAGCGCCGGAAAAACAGGTCAAAGTAGGTAATCCGGTCTGCATAGCCCTTGGAGAA
>CALXFP010000024.1 GCA_944387615.1 uncultured Oscillospiraceae bacterium
GAGCGGCACTTTGACTGCGGCATTGCCGAGAGCAATATGATCTGTGTGGCAGCGGGCCTGTCCACCACCGGACTGGTACCCTTTGCTTCCAGCTTTGCTATGTTTGCAGCAGGCCGTGCCTTTGAGCAGGTGCGCAACTCCATCGGCTACCCCCACCTGAATGTGAAGATCGGCGCAACCCACGGCGGCATCTCCGTAGGCGAAGACGGCGCCAGCCACCAGTGCTGCGAGGATTTTGCCCTGATGCGTTCCATCCCCGGCATGGTGGTTATGAGCCCCGCCGACGATGTGGAGGCCCGGGCCATGGTGCGGGCAGCTTATGAGCATGAAGGCCCTGTGTACATGCGCTTCGGCCGTGCGGCAGTGCCGGTGATCCACGAAGAGGGCACCCCCTTCACCATCGGCAAGGGTGAAATCCTCCGGGATGGCAGCGATGTAGCCATCATTGCCAACGGTCTGATGGTGTACGAAGCCATTCAGGCAGCGGAAACCCTGGCCCAGGAAGGCATCAGCGCCATGGTCATCAACATGGCTACCATCAAGCCTCTGGACGAAGAGCTGGTGCTGGAAGCTGCCAAGAAGTGCGGCAAGGTCATCATCTGCGAAGAGCACTCCATCATCGGCGGCCTGGGCGAAGCGGTAGCAGCCCTGCTCAGCGAGAAGATGCCCACTCCGGTACGCAGAATCGGCGTCAACGACGAGTTTGGTCACTCCGGCCCTGCCGGTGCCCTGCTGAAGCAGTTCGGCCTGAGCGCAGAGCACATCGTGGAAGTTGCCAAGGATTTTGCAGGCAAGTAAGACAAGAAAATACAAAACCGGGACTGTCCACTGGGCAGTCCCGGTTCCCTTTTTGCCCCTGGGGAAACGGGCGGATTTCACTTGACAAACGAAGAAAAGACGAGTATTCTATGACTAAGTGAATACCCATTCAAGTGCCGCCGGATTTTGCTGAAAACGGGCGGAGAATAGGGAATCCGGTGGGAATCCGGAACGGTGCCGCCACTGTATGCGTGGAGGTCCGGCATAGGACGAGAGTCGGCCATTGGGAACTTTCCCGAGAAGGCTGTGCCGGGCTGGGGATGCGTAAGTCAGGAGACCTGCTTGAATGTGAAAGGTCTGTCTGTCCTCGTGTCCAGGGATGGGCAGGTGTGTTTTGCTTACGGAAAAACGGCCGGAGCAGCCCGAGACAGGGTTCGCTCCGACCGTTTTTGTGGTCGTAACCCCCTTGCGGCCAGCATCCGGCATGGCAGATTGCCCAACGGCCATGCCCTCCACCCGGGACAGGTGGTATCCGCTCCGGACTGCGGCGGCTTTCCGGAGGCGTAACAACCGGATGCCGGTGAGAATATGCTCCGGCATCCGGGATTCCTTCTGCTTTTTGGGGCATGTCAGAAGCGGAGGGAACCAGACAAACTTACAACGGAGGACAAAGATGAACCGTTTTGCAAAAGAAGCATGTACCACTCCGGAAGCCTTTGGCGAGGGGAACGGACAGGTGGAGACTGCCCGGCCGGTGCTGCTGGTGGTATCTTTTGGCACCAGCTACAACGAGAACCGGGATCTGACCATCGGCGCAGTGGAGCAGGCGATTGAGAAAGCCTATCCCCAATATGAGATCCGTCGTGCCTTTACCAGCCAGATTATCTTGGATATTCTGAAAGAACGGGATCAGCTGGAAATCGACAATGTCAAGCAGGCCATGGAACGGCTGATTGCCGATGGCGTCCGGGACGTGGTGATTCAGCCCACCCATGTGATGCCCGGAATCGAGTATGATGGGGTGATTGCCCAAATCGGAGCCTACCGGGAATGCTTTCATTCCATGAAGGTCGGCCGCCCTCTGCTGGTGGAGGACCGGGACTATGATACACTGATTGCGGCGCTGGCGGAGGAAACGGCGCCTTACAATACAAGTGACACCGCCATGGTGTTCATGGGCCACGGGACGGAGCATGCGGCCAATGCAACCTATCCCAAGCTGCAGCAGAAGCTGATTCAGGCAGGTTTCCACAATTTCTTCATCGGTACGGTAGAAGCAGAGCCTACCGTGGAGGATGTGCTGGCGGATGTGCGCAAAACCGATGCCAAGAAGGTGGTGCTGCTGCCGCTGATGGTGGTGGCCGGTGACCATGCCCACAATGACATGGCAGGAGATGCGGAAGATACCTGGAAAGCGGTTTTTGCCAATGCCGGATACGAAACCCAGTGTGTATTGAAGGGTTTGGGACAGTATCCTGCGGTGCAGCAGATGTTTGTTGACCATGTGGCCGATGCTCTGGCAGGTGAGCACCTGCCCCAACCGGAGAAGGTCGACGAAGTTCCTACAGAAGTAATCCTGCCTGCGCAGATTGCCGACGGAACCTATAAAATTACAGTGGATTCCAGTTCTTCCATGTTCCATGTGGTAAAATGCACCCTGAAGGTGGAAAACGGCACCATGACCGCAGCCATGACCATGAGCGGTGACGGCTACGGAAAAGTGTATATGGGCACGGCTCAGGAGGCTGCCCAGGCTCCGGAAACAGAGCATATCTGCCCGGAGACCGGAAAACAGCAGGAAGTGGTATTTACCGTTCCTGTGGCAGCGCTGAACCAGGAAATTCCCTGCGCCGCCTGGAGCGTTCACAAGGAAATCTGGTACGACCGGGTGCTGGTATTTCGCAGCAGCGCCATTTCTGGCCAAAGAGCCTGATACCATTGGATGACAGGAAAGATTCTGCCCACGGGAAGCTTTCCCGTGGGCAGATTTCATAAACCGGAAAGAAGGAAATGCTTATGGAATATACCGCACCCAGAATTTTGCTGGCGGGCACCAACAGCGGCTGCGGCAAGACCACACTGTGCTGCGCTCTTTTGCAGGCTCTGGTCAACCGGGATATGCAGGTTGGCGCGTTCAAATGCGGCCCGGATTATATCGACCCCATGTTTCACAGCCGGATCATCGGAACCCACAGCGCCAATCTGGATTCCTTTTTCTTTTCGGAAAATACGCTGCGGTATCTGCTGGCGAAAAACAGCGCAGGGTGCGATGTGAGCATTCTGGAAGGGGTCATGGGCTTTTACGACGGCCTGAGCCTGGATTCCACAAAAGCCAGCACCTACGAAGTCGCCAGAATAACCCGCACCCCGGTGGTGCTGGCGGTGAATGCTGCCGGAGCGGCAATGTCCGTGCTGGCGGTGATTCATGGCTTTTTAAGCCTGTATCCGGATAACCAGATCCAGGGCGTGATTCTCAACCGGTGCAGCCCCGGAAGTTATCCCGGTCTGGCCCGGGCCATCCGGGAGAAATTTGCAGGAAAGATTCAGCCCCTGGGCTTTCTTCCTTCCGTGCCGGAAAGCACCCTGGAAAGCCGCCATTTGGGACTGGTTACAGCAGGGGAAGTGGAAAACCTGAAAGAAAAATTACAGGCCCTGGCTGCCCAGGCGGAAAAAACCTTGGATTTGGAAGGCCTGCTGACCCTGGCAAAATCGGCCCCGGCCCTGAGCTGTGAGGAAGTAACCTTTTCCCGGCAGGAGCCGGTGCGCATTGGGGTTGCCCAGGACAAAGCCTTCTGCTTTTACTATGGGGACAATCTGACGGCCTTGGAAGAGTTGGGGGCACAGCTGGTGCCTTTCAGCCCGCTGACAGACACCCATCTTCCGGAGAATCTGGACGGATTGTACCTGGGAGGAGGGTACCCGGAACTGTATCTTCCCCAGCTCAGCCAGAATCAGCAAATGCGGCAGTCCATCCGGGAAGCGCTGGATGCTGGGCTTCCCTGCATTGCCGAGTGCGGCGGCTTCATGTATCTGACCCAGGCCATCGCCGACGTACCTATGGTGGGAGCGGTGGAAGGAAGCTGCTTTGACCGGGGAAAGCTGACCCGGTTTGGCTATGTGACCCTGACGGCCCAGAAGGATAACCTGCTGTGTAAGGCAGGGCAGTCCATTGCCGGACATGAATTTCACCACTGGGACTGCACGGAAAACGGAAGCGCCTTCCTTGCAGAAAAGCCCAGCGGAAAGCAGTGGCCTGCGGTGGTTGCTACCCAGACCCTCTACGCCGGATTCCCTCATTTTCATTTCTATGCCAATCCGGAATTTGTCCGGAATTTCTACGAAGCCTGCAGAAAGGAGAAATATCGTCATGCTGGAAACCATCAAACCCGGTGACATCGAAAAACGGAGTTTTGAAATTATTACGGAGATTTTGGGGGACACCAAACTGGACCCCAAGCAGGAGCCCATCATCAAGCGGGTGATTCACACCACCGCAGATTTTTCCTATGTGGAGAATCTGGCCTTCTCCCCGGATGCGGTGGACAAGGCTCTGGAAGCTCTCCGGGGTGGCTGCGATATCGTCACCGACACCCAAATGGCAAAGGCCGGTATCAACAAGACTATTTTGGGCAAGCTGGGGGGCACCGTCCACTGCTTCATGTCCGACCCGGAGGTGGCGGCGGAGGCCAAGCAGCGGGGCATCACCCGGGCCATCGTCTCCATGGAGCGGGCAGCCCAGCTGGAAAAGCCCTGCATTTTTGCCATTGGCAATGCTCCTACGGCGCTGATTTCCCTGCATGAGCAGATGGCAGCGGGAGCGCTGCACCCGGCACTGATTATCGGCGTGCCGGTGGGCTTTGTCAACGTGGTGGAGAGCAAGGAATTGATTCTGACAGATCCGGCACCCTACATTGTGGCCCGGGGCCGGAAGGGCGGCAGCAACGTGGCGGCAGCTATTTGCAATGCCCTGCTTTACCAGATTATGCGGTAAAACTATGGAAGTGTATATCGACAAAGGCGGCAAAAAGCTGCGTATGGGCTACACCACCGGTACCTGCGCCGCAGCTGCCGCCAAAGCAGCAGCCTGGATGCTGCTGACGGGAAGAAACAAGGAAGAAATTTCTATCGAAACACCCAAGGGTATCACGGTGCAGCTGGAGATCCTGGAAATTACCCGGCAAGACGGTGCGGTTTCCTGTGCCGTCCGCAAAGACAGCGGCGACGACCCCGATGTTACCAACGGCACCCTGATTTTCGCCCGGGTTTCCCGGAGGGATGCTCCCGGCATTTTCATTGACGGCGGGGAAGGAGTCGGCCGGGTGACCAAGCCGGGACTGAATCAACCGGTGGGAGCAGCTGCCATCAATTCCGTTCCACGGCAGATGATCCGGGAAAACCTGACCCAGGTGATGGCCTTGGCGGATTACCAGGGCGGACTGGATGTGGTGATTTCTGCGCCGGAGGGAGAGGCCTTGGCAAAAAAGACCTTCAATCCCCGGCTGGGCATTGTGGGGGGAATCTCCATCCTGGGAACCACCGGAATTGTGGAACCCATGAGTGAGAAGGCCCTGGTGGACACCATCCGGGTGGAACTGCGCCAGCGCCGGGATCTGGGGCAGGAGTATGTACTGCTCACTCCGGGCAATTACGGCTCCTCTTTTTTGCAGAGCAGTCTGGGGATGAATCCGGAAAAGGCGGTGCAGTGTTCCAATTTTATTGGGGAAAGCCTGGATATCTGCAAGGAACTGGGCTTCCGGGGTGCGCTGCTCGTTGGGCACATCGGAAAACTGGTGAAAATTGCCGGGGGGATGCTGAACACTCACTCCAAATACGGCGACTGCCGGATGGAAATTCTGGCAGCCCACGCCGCAGCGGCAGGACTGAAACAAGAGCAGGTAAGCAAGCTGCTGCAATGCGTCGCCTGCGACGATGCTCTGGCGGTGATTTCCGATGATCGCTGCCGGCGGGCGGCTTTGGAAAGCCTGACAGAAAAAATTGGCTTTCACTTACAATGCCGGGGTGGGGAAACCCTGGAAACCGGCGCAATTGTCTATTCTCTGCAATACGGCATTCTGGGGCAGACCGCAAATGCCGAAACGCTTTGGCAAACAATCAAGGAGGGAACATAATGGTACATTTTGTAGGCGCCGGCAGCGGCGCTGTGGATTTGATTACGGTGCGGGGACAGCGGCTTTTGCAGCAGGCGGATGTGGTGATTTACGCCGGTTCTCTGGTCAATCCGGAACTTCTGGAAAATTGCAGACCGGACTGCCAGATTCACAACAGCGCCAAAATGACCCTGGAAGAAGTGATTGAGGTAATCCGGGCAGCGGAAAGCGCGGGCAAAACCACCGTCCGGCTGCATACCGGCGATTCCAGCATCTATGGCGCCGTGCGGGAGCAGTTTGACGAACTGGAAAAGCTGGGCATTGCCTATGATGTCTGCCCCGGCGTCAGCGCCTTCTGCGGTGCGGCCTCGTCCCTGAAAGCAGAGTATACCCTGCCGGATGTGAGCCAGACGGTGATTATCACCCGGGCAGCCGGCCGGACTCCGGTGCCGGAGCGGGAGTCCATCCGCTCTCTGGCAGCCCACGGGGCCACCATGGTGCTGTTCCTCAGTACCTCTTTGACGGAAAGCCTGCAGCGGGAACTGCTGGCAGGCGGCTATGCCGGGTCTACCCCGGTGGCCATCGTCTACAAGGCTACCTGGCCGGAGGAGCGGATTTTCCGCTGCACGGTGGACACCCTCCACGAAACCGTGACCCGCAATGGCCTGACCAAAACATCTCTGATTATCGTGGGCAACTGCATGGGCCAGGAATATGGGAGATCTTTGCTGTACCATCCGGAGTTTACCACGGAATTCCGGGAGGCCAGTCGATGAAAGCGGCGATTTTCGCCTACAGCAGTCAGGGGATGGAAACCGCCCGCCGGGTTCGGCAGGGGCTGTCTGGGATGCAAACCTATTGCTTTGCTCCCCAGCGATTGGCGGATGGGGACTTTGAAGGGATTCCCAAGCCCTCCCAAAGCTTTTATGGGGAGTGGTTTTCCCGGGCAGAGGTGCTGATTTTTGTGGGTTCCTGCGGCATTGCGGTGCGGCAGATTGCTCCCCATGTCCACAGCAAAACCAGCGACCCGGCGGTGCTGTGTCTGGACGAGCTGGGACAGTTCGTCATCCCCCTGCTCTCCGGCCACATCGGCGGAGCCAATGCTCTGGCAAGGGAACTTTCTGAGAAGTTAGGAGCCACGGCGGTGATTACCACCGCTACGGATATCAACAGCCGGTTTTCCGTGGACGCCTGGGCGACGGAACGGGGATTTTCCATCAGCAGTATGCAGGCGGCCAAGGCGGTATCCGCCGCCATTCTGGAAGGGGATGTGCCCCTGAAAAGTGATTTCCCCATTGCAGGAAAGTTACCGTCCGGAGTGATTTCCGGGGCACGGGGAAAGGTGGGCATTTTCCTGACCTACGGAACGGAGGAGCCCTTTGATACAACGCTCCGCCTTCTTCCCAAGGTGCTGCACCTTGGCATCGGCTGTCGGAAGGGAGTTCCGGCCCAGACCATCGAGGATGTGGTTACCCAGGTTTTGCGGCAGCATCACATTGACCGCTGCAGCATTGTCCGGGTGGCATCCATCGACCGCAAGGCCCAGGAGCCGGGACTGCTGGAATTCTGTGAGAAAAACCACTGGCAGGCGGTATTCTATACCGCTCAGGAACTTTCCCAGGTAGGGGGCACGGTGTCTTCCTCGTCTTTCGTTGAAAGTGTCGTTGGCGTGGACAATGTGTGTGAGCGAGCCGCTTTGATGGAAGCGGACAAACTGATTGTGAACAAAACTGCCCGGGACGGGGTGACCGTTGCCCTGGCGCTGAAATCTATGGAGGTACAATTTGGCTAAGCTGTATGTGGTGGGCATTGGCCCCGGAAATTATGAGAATCTGACCATCCGTGCTCAGCAGCTGCTGGAGCAGTGCGATGTGATTATCGGCTACCATGTGTATGTGGATTTGGTGAAAAACTGGTATCCGGAAAAAGAATACATGACCACCCCCATGACCCGGGAAACCCAGCGCTGCCAGATGGCCCTGGATGAGGCCATGAAGGGGCGGGACGTTGCCATGGTCTGCTCCGGCGACAGCGTAATCTACGGCATGGGCGCTCTGATTTATGAACTGCGGGGCGAAAAGACGGAGCCGGAAATTGTGGTGGTTCCCGGCCTGACGGCAGCCTGCAGCGGCGGCGCTCTGCTGGGTGCGCCTCTGACCCATGACTTTGCGGTCATCAGCCTCAGCGACCGTCTGACCCCCTGGGAGAAGATTGAAGCCCGGCTGGAGTGTGCCGCCAAGGCGGACATGTCCATTGTACTGTACAACCCTGCCAGCCACGGACGGCCGGACCATCTGCGCCGGGCCTGCCAGATTCTGCGCAGGGAATTGCCTGCCGATCGGCTCTGCGCCGTGGCCCGGAACATCGGCCGGGAAGGGGAGGAAGGCAAGCTCTGCACCCTGGAACAGCTGGAAACCATGGATGTGGATATGTTCTGCACCGTGTTCATCGGCAACGCCATGACCCGCAACATTGCCGGAAAATTGGTGACCCCCAGAGGATATCGGAATGTATAAGCTTTGTATTTTTGCAGGAACCACCGAAGGGCGAAAGTTGGTGGAATTTCTGATCACGCAGCCGCTTTTCGTGACCGCCTGTGTGGCTACAGAATACGGAGAAACCCTGCTGCCGGAAGGAGAGAACCTGACGGTTTCCGCCCACCGGATGACCCGGGAGGAAATGGCCCGGCTGTTTTCCCAGGAAGGGTTTGACCTGGTGGTGGATGCCACCCACCCATACGCCAGTGTGGTGACGGAGAATATCTGCGCCGCCTGCCGGGAAACCGGAACGGAGTATCTGCGTCTGCTCCGCCGCAGCGGCAAGGCTCAGGATGACGACATCCTGGTACCGGACATTGCCGGGGCAGTACGTTACTTAAATACCCAGGAAGGGAACATCCTGCTGACCACCGGCAGCAAAGAGCTGAAGGAATTTTCCCGGCTGGAAGGGTTCTCCCAGCGGGTGTATGCCCGGGTGCTGCCCATGATGGAATCTCTGGAGCTGTGCCGGGAAGCCGGAGTGCAGCCGTCCCATATCTTTGCCATGCAGGGCCCCTTTACCCGGCAGACGAATACCGCCATGCTGGAAAGCATCCAGGCAAAATTCCTGGTTACCAAGGAATCCGGCGGCGCCGGTGGCTTTGCTGAAAAGCTGGCGGCGGCCCGGGAAGCCGGGGCAAAGCTGGTGATCATCGGCCGCCCGCCCCAGGTGGAGGGGATGGACTTTGACCAGGTGGTGAATGAGATTTGCAGCCGTTTCGGCCTTACCTGGAAGCCCAAGGTTACCATTGTGGGCATCGGCCCGGGAAGTTTGGATGCCATGACAGCCCAGGCCCGTCAGGCCATCCGACAGGCTCAGTGTCTCATCGGTGCGGGGCGAATGCTCCAGGCGGTGGCGCAGCCGGGACAGGAAGTGTTAGAAGCCATTTCACCGGAGAAAATCTCCGAATTTATCCACAATCACCCCGGATGCCGGGAGTTTGCTGTGGTAATGTCCGGGGATGTGGGATTTTTCAGCGGTACCAAGAAGCTGCTGCCTTTGCTGGAAGATTGTCAGGTAACCCTGGAGCCGGGACTGAGTTCTCTGGTGTGCCTGTGCGCAAAACTGGGAGTCTCTTACGAAGATGTGCTGCCGGTGAGCCTCCACGGAAGAAACCACAACCTGGCTTATGATGTTGCCCGGAACCGGCGTGTCTTTGTGCTGGCCGGGGGAGAAAACGGCATGGGCCGGATCTGCCAGGATTTGACGAAAGCAGGTCTGGGCCAGGTGCGAGTCAGTGTGGGACAGCAGCTGGGTTACCCGGAAGAAAGCATTGTGACCGGAAGCGCTCAGGAACTTGCGGAGCAAACTTTCCACAGCCTCAGCGTTGCCCTGGTGGAAAATGAACAGGCCTGCCGCATGGTGAGCTATGGCCTTCCGGATGACGCCTTCCTCCGGGAAGAAAAGGTGCCCATGACCAAAAGCGAGGTGCGCAGCGTCTGCCTGTCCAAGCTGGAACTGAATGACCATTCTTTGGTTTGGGACATTGGTGCCGGTACCGGCAGCGTCAGCGTGGAAATGGGAAGACTCTGCGACAAAGGCCATGTCTACGCCATTGAGCAGAAAGAATCGGCGGTTGCCCTGCTGCGAGAAAATTGCCTCCGGTTTGCTCTGGAGAATCTGACTGTAGTGCCGGGAAAAGCGCCGGAAGCCTGCGCAGACCTGCCTGCGCCTACCCATGCCTTTATCGGCGGCAGCAGCGGGAATCTGCGGCAGATTATCCGGCTTTTGCTGGAAAAGAATCCCAATGTGCGGATTGTGGCCACGGCCATCTCCCTGGAATCTCAGGCGGAACTGACCCAGTGCCTGAAGGAGTTTGCCTTCTCCCGGGAAGAAGTGGTCAGTCTCAGTGTGGCGAAGGCCAGAAAGGCAGGCGCTTATCACCTGATGACCGGACAGAACCCAATTCTGATTGTTGCCATGCAGGGGGGACGGGTATGACATTGTTTGCCTTGATTCTGGGCTTTTTCCTGGATTTGCTGGTGGGTGACCCTCACGGTTTTCCCCATCCGGTGGTGCTCATCGGTAAGATGATTTCCGGCGGGGAAAAGCTGGTGCGAAAGATTTTTCCCAAGACGGTTTTGGGAGAACAGATTGCAGGCGGCGTGCTGTGGCTGCTGGTGGTGGGACTTTCCTTCATTATTCCGGCGCTGCTGCTGAGCCTTGCCTACGGTGTTAATCAGTGGCTGGGCTTTGCGCTGGAAACCCTGCTTTGCGCCCAGATTCTGGCGACCAAGTCCCTGAAGGAAGAAAGTATGAAGGTCTACGCCGCCCTGAAAACCGGAGATTTGGCAGCATCCCGCCATGCGGTTTCTATGATCGTGGGCCGGGATGTATCCCGGCTGGATGAAGCGGGGGTGACCCGGGCGGCGGTGGAGACGGTGGCGGAGAATACCTCCGACGGAATTGTGGCGCCCATGCTGTTTCTGGCCATCGGCGGCGCACCCCTGGGATTTTTGTACAAGGCGGTGAATACCATGGACTCCATGCTGGGGTATGTGGAGCCGCCGTACAAGAATATCGGCCTGGTGGGAGCCAAAATGGACGATGTGTTCAACTTTGTTCCCGCCCGGCTGTCGGCGGTGCTGATGCTGGCTGCCGGAGGAATCCTCGGGCTGGATGTAAAAAACGGCTGGAAGATTTTCAAGCGGGACCGGTTCTGCCATGCTAGTCCCAACTCCGCCCAGACGGAGTCGGTATGTGCCGGTCTTCTGGGCCTGCGGCTGGCGGGAGATGCCTGGTATCACGGGGTGCTGCACAAAAAGCCTTACATTGGCGATGGCCTCCGGGAGATTGAAACCCAGGACATTCCCAGAGCCTGCCGTCTGCTCTATGTCACGGCGTTTCTGGCGCTGCTGGTGTTTGCCGGGATAAAAGGGCTTATTTTGATCGGAGGGTGAACGGATGCTCTACCAAACCAAAAATCCCCATGGCGGGGATGTGTACGGCGGGGAGATTCTGCTGGACTACTCTGCCAATACCAATCCCTCGGGAACGCCGGAAGGGGTTTTGAATGCCATTCGCAGCAGCCTGAGTCAGCTGCACCGGTATCCGGACCCCTATTGCCGGGAATTGATCGGGGCTATCGCCGCTTTTGAAGATGTGCCCCGGCAGTGGATTCTCTGCGGCAGCGGTGCGGCGGAACTGATTTACTCCTACTGCGAGGCGGTGGGAGCCAAGCGGGCAGCGGAGCTGGCACCCACCTTTTCGGAGTATTCCCTGGCCCTGAACCGAACCGGATGCCGGATTTCCCGTTACAGCCTTTCCAAGGAAGCTGGATTCAGCCTGGACGGCGGTTTCCTGAACTTTCTGGAGCAGGCAGAGCCGGAAGTGGTGTTCCTGTGCAATCCCAACAATCCCACCGGAAAAACCATTGCAGAAAACCGGATGGAGCAAATTCTGAACGTTTGCCGGGAAAAGGGGATTCGGCTGTTTGTGGACGAATGCTTTGCCGACCTTTCCGACCGGGAAGAGAGCCTAAAATCTAAGCTGGAAGAATATCCCAATGTATTTATCCTGAAAGCCTTCACCAAAAGCTACGGCATGGCGGGTATCCGGCTGGGTTACTGCCTCAGTGCCGATGCGGAGCTTCTGGGACGGATGGCGAAAACCGTACAGCCCTGGAATGTGTCCACCGTGGCCCAGGCAGCCGGGGTGGCGGCGCTGCAAGAGCGGGAATTTATCCGCCAAACCCGGGACTTGATCGCCAGGGAGCGGCCTTGGCTCAAGCAGAAACTGGAGCAGCTGGGCTTTTGGGTCTGCGATTCGGAAGCCAACTATCTGCTGTTTCAGGGGCCGGAGGATCTGCATATCCGGCTGAAAGAGAGGAAAATCGCCATCCGCAACTGCGACAACTATCCCGGTCTTGGCCCCGGTTGGTACCGGATTGCCGTGCGGGGGCGGGAGGAAAATGCGGTGCTGATGGGCACCATGTATGAGTTGCTGGGAAAGGAGCCGTCATGGCAAAAAACATTATGATTCAGGGCACCATGTCCAACGCAGGCAAAAGTCTGCTTTGCGCCGGACTGTGCCGGATTTTCAAGCAGGACGGCTACCGGGTAGCCCCCTTCAAAAGCCAGAATATGGCCCTGAATTCCTTCATCACCGCAGACGGCGGTGAGATGGGCCGGGCCCAGGTGGTGCAGGCGGAAGCGGCGGGCATTGCCCCGGATGTGCGGATGAATCCCATTCTGCTCAAGCCCACCACCGACGTAGGCAGCCAGGTCATTGTGAACGGTCAGGTGCAGGGAAACATGAAGGCCATGGAGTACTACCGCCGCAAGCGGGAATTCCTGCCTGCCGTCATGGAGGCATACCGCTCCCTGGAGGAAGAATATGATATCATCGTCATCGAAGGCGCCGGCAGTCCGGCGGAAATCAACCTGAAGCAGGAAGACCTGGTAAATATGGGCCTTGCCAAAATGGTGGATGCCCCTGTACTGCTGGTGGGTGACATTGACCGGGGAGGTGTGTTTGCCCAGCTGTACGGTACGGTGGCCCTGCTGGAGCCGGAGGAACGGGCTCGGATTAAGGGAACTGTGGTCAACAAATTCCGGGGGGACAAAACCATTCTGGAGCCGGGCCTGAAAACCCTGGAAAGCCTTTGCGGCGTTCCGGTGGTGGGCGTGGTTCCCTATGTGCATGTGGATATTGATGACGAGGACAGCCTTTCTCAGCGCTTTGACCGGGACACGGAGCGGAAACTGGTGGATATTGCGGTCATTCGTCTGCCTCGGATTTCCAACTTTACGGATGTTGCGCCTTTTGAGCGCTATGAGAATGTGTCGGTGCGCTATGTCCAGTCCCCGGCAGAGCTGTTCGGGGCGGATATGATTGTGATTCCCGGCACCAAAAGCACCATTGCCGACCTGAAATGGCTGCGGCAAAGCGGTTTGGAAGCGGCAATCCACAAGGCGGCGGCCGCAGGAACCCTGGTTTTTGGTATCTGCGGCGGTTACCAGATGCTGGGAAACCGTATTTCTGACCCCCAGCAGGTGGAAGCGGCGGATGTGACGGAAATTGCCGGTATGGGCCTGCTGGATATGGAAACCTGCTTCCAGGGGCAGAAGGTGCAGACCCAGACCGAGGGGATTCTGAACGGCGTTCCCGGAATGCTGGAATGCCTGAACGGACGCAGCTATGTGGGCTACGAAATCCACATGGGCCGCAGCAGCCAGCCCCAGGCGCCTCTGGTGGGCAAAGGCAGCGTGTACGGCAGCTATATCCACGGCATTTTTGACGCCCCCGGCATTGCCCAGGGAATCCTGGAAGCCCTCTGCCGGAAAAAGGGTGTGCAGCTGGGAGCGCTGGAATCCTTCGACCCGGCGGCGTACAAGGAGCGGCAGTATGACCTGCTGGCCCAGAGCCTGCGGGGGGGGCTGGATATGGAGAAAATCTATCGGATACTGAACCGGGAGGAATAACCATGGCGGGCAGGATTCACATTTACTGCGGCGACGGCAAGGGGAAAACCACAGCAGCCCTGGGACTGACCCTCAGAGCCTCGGGAGCGGGAAAACAGGTGGTGTTTACCCAATTCTTCAAGGATGGTTCTTCTTCGGAAATTGAGCCTCTGAAAGCCTTGGAGGAGGTTCGGGTGATGCACTGCAAAACGGTGCGTGGGTTTTTCTTCCGGATGAGCCGGGAGCAGCAGGAACAGGCCACCCGGGACTATACTGCCCTGTTTCATCAGGTAGTGGAAGCAGCCCGGAATGCGGACCTTCTGGTGCTGGATGAAATGATTTCCGCCTGCAACCATGGGGTGGTGCCGCTGGAGGAAGTGGTGACTTTCCTGAAAAGTAAGCCCGAGCAGCTGGAAGTGGTTCTTACCGGACGCAATCCGCCTCAGAGCCTTCTGGAAGTTGCGGATTATGTTACGGAAATGAAAAAAATCAAGCACCCCTTCGACCAGGGAATCCCGGCCCGGAAGGGAGTTGAATATTAAAATAGACCGCCAGCTGAAATTCGCTGGCGGTCTGTGCTTTTTATTCGGCCTTCAGGCTGTAGGCAGCGCCCGGGGTGATGTCGGTCAGGTCCAGGCTGGTGGTGGCGTATTCGCCGTCAATGTAGAAGGCCCAGTATTTTCCATCCTTGTCCCAGTCCAGGGTAATGCCGTTGACGGTGGTGACGTACAGACCGTACTGTCCTTCTTCACCGGCAATCAGACCTGCATCCAGCAGAGCTTCGCCCACGGTTTCCTTGTCGGTGTGGATTTCAAAGCTGGTCTCCTTGCCATCCAGATCGGTTACGGTAAGGGTGAAAACGGTGCTGCCCTCGCCCAGTACGTTGGACTCCTGGGCGCCTTCAGTGGAATCGGTCTGGGCAGCGGCGGTGGTTTCCACCGGGTCAGCTGCCGCAGCCGTGGTTTCAGGGGCGGCAGTGCTGCCGCATCCGGACAGGCCCAGGGCGAAAAGCAGCACCAGGCAGACAAGGATAGACAGTGCTTTGTTCATTCGTTTCATAACATTTTCTCCTCATAGTGATGTTTCTCTGCTCCGGGTCAATATTGGGCAGGGTGCTGAAAACAGCCCCCGCATTATACCACAGATAGCGTACAATGTCGATAAGTTTTTGAAAATTTTACATTTTGCTCTTTACAAACGACAAAGCTTATGTTATAATTCCCAACGTTCCGAATTTCATATGGCCCGGTGGTGCAGTCGGTTAGCACGCCAGCCTGTCACGCTGGAGGTCGACGGTTCGAGTCCGTTCCGGGTCGCCAAGAAAAACAGCCATCCCAATCGGGGTGGCTGTTATTTTTACATTGCATATTTGAGAATCAGCCATTCCTTTTGGAATGGCTGATTTTTTAGTATTCTCCCAGCCAGCGGCCGGAGGTGGTTTCTACGGCTTTGCCGACGGCAAGGCTTTTGGGAATATCCAGAATCCGCTGGTTTTTGCTTCCCCGGAAGGGAACTTCCAGACTTTTCTGCTCCAGCAGGAAGGGGCCGTCAATGAGAATATCGATGGCTTCCAGAAGCTCCCGCTGCTCCGGCGTACCTGTCAGCAGCTGCTCGAAGGTGTAGCCGGTGTAGGAGGCTACCTCATACCCTGCTTCCTTGAGAAGCCGGGCCAGCCGGGCAAAGCCCGCCGCCTGGGCGAAGGGCTCCCCGCCGGAGAAGGTCACACCCCGGCACAGGGGGTTGGAGCGGGCAATCTCTACAACGGTTTCTTCCTCCATGGGGGTGCCGCCCTGGAAGGGCCAGGTTTCCGGGTTGTGACAGCCCTCACAGTGGTGGGGGCATCCCTGACTGAACACGCACAGCCGGATGCCGGGGCCGTCCACAATGCTGTCGCTGACGATGCCGCTTAACTTAAGCATGGCCGTTCATGCTGTGCTTGACCCGGTCCCGCTCCTCGGCCCGCTTGGCGTCATTCCACTTGTCCATGGTGCCTACCAGGTAGCCGGTGATCCGGCGGATACGCTCGAAGCCAACACCCTGGCCCAGCTTTTCACTCTTGCTCTTTACAGTCATAACAATCCCTCCTGAGATGAAAAATGTTTATTCAATGCCCTGGAAAGCAGGCATCTGCGGATATTTGCGCTTCAATTCTTCCACCCGCTCCGGCGGAATTTCTTCCCCTTCCCGGCGTCCGCAGCGAGGACAGACATCTCCGATGATGCCCACATAGCCGCAGATGGGGTCCCGGTCCACGGGATGGTTGATGCTGCCGTAGCCGATGCCAAAATCGTGCATGCAGCGCACCACTGCTTCAAAGGCCTCCACGTTCCGGGCGGTATCGCCGTCCAGCTCCACATAGCTGATGTGTCCGGCGTTGCACAGGGCGTGGTAGGGGGCTTCCAGCCGGATCTTGTCGTAGACGGAAGTAGGGAACCACACCGGGATGTGGAAAGAGTTGGTGTAGTATTCCCGGTCGGTAATTCCCGGCAGCTTGCCGTAGCGCTTCTGGTCCATTCGGATGAATCGTCCGGACAGGCCCTCGGCGGGGGTGGCCAGCAGGGTAAAGTTCATCTTGTGTTCCTGAGAGATCCGGTCGCAGAAGGAACGCATGAATCCGATGATCTCCAGACCCTTCTTCTGCATGTCCTCGCTTTCCCCGTGGTGGTGGCCATACAGCGCCGTCAGCGTTTCCGCCAGGCCGATGAAGCCGATGGACAACGTGCCATGCTTCAGCACTTCCCGCAGGTTGTCCTGCAGGGACAGCTTGTCCGAATCCAGCCAGATTCCCTGACCCATCAGGAAGGGGTAGTTGTAGATATGCTTGTTGGCCTGAATCTCGAACCGGTCCAGCAGCTGCTGGGCGACCAGTTCCAGCATATGCTCCAGGCTGTCGTAGAACTTCTTCTCATCGCCTTCACTTTCAATGGCCAGCCGGGGCAGGTTGATGGAAGTGAAGGACAGGTTGCCCCGGGAGTAGGCGATCTGCCGGGTGGGGTCGTAGACATTGGCCATTACCCGGGTGCGGCAGCCCATGGTGGCAACCTCGGTTTCCGGATGCCCGGGAACGTAGTATTGCAGATTGAAGGGGGAGTCCAGGAAGGTATAGTTGGGGAACAGCCGCTTGGCACTGACTTTGCAGCTCAACCGGAACAGATCATAGTTGGGGTCGCCTTCGTTGTAGTTGACGCCTTCCTTGACCTTGAAGATGTGGATGGGGAAGATGCAGGTTTCTCCGTGGCCCAGTCCTGCGTCCAGGGCCAGCAGGACATTGCGGATCACCATCCGGCCTTCCGGGGAAGTGTCGGTACCGTAGTTGATGGAGGAGAAGGGGGTCTGGGCACCGGCCCGGGAGTGCATGGTGTTCAGGTTGTGAACAAAGCCTTCCATGGCCTGCTTGGTGTCCCGGTCGGCCTTGGCGTAGGCCCGGGTGGAGGCCCGGGTGATGAGCTTCCAGGCCTTCTCCTTGTCCAGATGGTACTTCTGGCACAGTCCCAAGGCAACCGCGCTGAGGTAAGTCTCGCTGCTTTCCAGCCGGGCGGTTTCGCCGGTCATCTCTTCTGCCTGGGTGATGATGGCAGTTACAGCGGCATCTTCATCCGTCAGATCCAGATAATCTTCCAGCGCATCCCGCAGACGGCGGGTGAAGGCCTTGCGGTAGGTCTTTGCCACACCTTCTGCCATGCCGTAGTCAAAGTTGGGGATGGACTGACCGCC
>CALXFP010000025.1 GCA_944387615.1 uncultured Oscillospiraceae bacterium
GCGGCAGCGGTGGTCTGGAAGCCCCAGAAGTTGGTGGTAATGGAGGTGGTAATGCCCACGGTGGAATTGACGTTGGCGGCATAGACCTCCGCAGGGGTCATCTCCTTGCTGGTGTCTACGGTGACGGTTTCAATTTTCGCAGCGTTTCGCCGACCCTCTACCATGACGGTCAAATCTTCGCTGGAAGGCTCGTTGGTGGTAAAGCGGTTGGCAAACATCACGCCGCCGGCACCCAGAATACCGCCCAGCAGGGAGAAGCACAGCGCCAGGGCAATGATGCTGCCGGAGCGCTTTTTCTTCGGCTTCTTGCTGAAGTCTTCCGGCCCGTTGTGGGGGTAGGAATTCTGATAGGGGGGCATGGAGTAGCCGGACTGGTCAGGCTGTTGGCTGAAGTTAGAATAGTCGCTCATAATAAGATCCTCCTTAACAATGCGCACTCTGTTTTCACAGAAGCGGATAACTCGTAATTGGTGTTTTTTACCTTGCCAATAGGTTATCACGCATTCCTGAAAAAACGCTGAAAAACGCTGAAGGATCCTGTAAACCTTTTGTTAAGGAATGAAGAGCAAATTGTGACGGAAAACGCATCTTACTTATTCACTATTCACTATTACTTATTCCTTCCAAAAATCCCGGGCAAGCAGTAGAAGTTAGTGAAGAGGTAATAGTGAAAAGTGAATAAGTAAAAATCCCGAACGCTGTCGCATTCGGGATTTTTGGTGCCGGTGGCCGGGCTCGAACCGGCACGGTGTCGCCACCGGTGGATTTTGAGTCCACTACGTCTACCAATTCCATCACACCGGCATGGTGCTTACATAGTATAATACACTTTCTCAAAAAATGCAAGAAAAAGTTTTGAAGATTGGTAAAATCCAAAGGCGGCTGCCCCTGAAATCCAGAGCAGCCGCCGGGATTATTACTTTTCCAGAATGATTGCCTGATTGCCGCAGTTCAGGGAGGTCTTGATGTAGACCGCCGCTTCTGCGGGAGTCAGCTTCACCTGCTCGCCGGTTTTCATGTTCTTCACGGAGCACATGCCCTCAGCGATTTCATCCTCGCCCAGCAGAACCGCGAAGGGCACTTCCAGCTTGTTGGCGTAGGCCATCTTCTGCTTGAACTTCTTCTGCTCGCCGTACAGCTGCACCCGAATGCCGCCGCTGCGCAGGGTTTCTGCCAGGGCAATGGCGGGAGCGGGATCGGCGGTCATGGGCAGCACCAGGGCATCTGCCGGGGCGCTGGGCAGTTCCGGATTCAGCAGGCCCTGCTCGTCCAGCACATAGAACAGCCGGGTCAGGCCGATGGAAATACCCACACCGGGCAGCTGCTTGTCGATATAGTAGCCAGCCAGGTTGTCATACCGGCCGCCGCTGCACACGGAGCCGATTTCCGGATGATCCAGCAGAGTGGTTTCGTACACGGTGCCGGTGTAGTAGTCCAGGCCACGGGCGATGGTCAGATCCACCGCAAAGTTCTCTTCCGGAACGCCGAAAGCGGACAGGTTGGCGGTGACGGCCTTCAGTTCTTCCAGGCCCTGGTCGAACAGCTCGTTCTTTCCGGTGTAGCCTTCCAGGGCGGAGAGCACCTGGGCGTTGCTGCCTTGGATGGCGATGAACTTCAGGATTTCTTCTGCCTGATTCTCTGTCAGACCGCAGTCCTCCAGCAGGATTGCTTTGACTTTCTCAGCGCCGATCTTATCCAGCTTGTCCACAGTGCGCATAATGTCGCCGCTGCGCTCGGACAGTCCCAGCAGGGCATAGAAGCCGTTGAGGATTTTCCGGTTGTTCACCCGGATCTGGAATCGGCTCAGACCGAAGCCACGGAATACCTTGTAAATGATGGCAGGGATTTCCGCCTCGTTGAGAATGTCCAGTTTGCCATCGCCGATGATGTCGATGTCTGCCTGGTAGAATTCCCGGAACCGGCCCCGCTGTGCCCGCTCACCCCGGTAGACCTTGCTGATCTGGAACCGGCGGAAGGGGAAGGCCAGGTCGTTGTAGTGCAGGGCAACATACTTTGCCAGGGGCACCGTCAGGTCAAAGCGCAGAGCCAGGTCGCTGTCACCTTTGGTGAAGCGGTAAATCTGCTTCTCCGTTTCACCGCCGCCCTTGGCCAGCAGAATCTGGGCATCCTCAATGGCGGGAGTGTCAAGAGGGGCAAAGCCGTAGGAAGCGTAGGTGCTGCGCAGAATTTCGGTCATTTTCTCAAAACGGATCTGCTTGCCGGGCAGCAGCTCCATAAATCCCGACAGGGTGCGGGGCTTGATGATCTCCATGGGAAGATTACCTCCAAAATTAAGATAGAAAAAGTATCAGGCCGCCCGCCGAAGGGCTGGGCGGTCTGAAAAAGTGTCAGAATCGTGCCTTGGGCCGGAGCATTTCTCTCCAGTCCAGGTCGCCACGCTGCAGACCCATGATGAGCATTTCCGCAGAGGCCAGGTTGGTGGCGATGGGGACATTGTGCTTGTCACAGTAGCGAATGGTTTCGATCATCTGGCTGTCATCCCAGGGCTCGGTGGTATTGGGGTCAGTGAAGAGCAGCACCAGATCGATTTCGTTATAGGCAATCCGGGCGTTGATCTGCTGATGACCGCCCTGCTTATGGGAAAGGAGCAGCGTAATGGGCAGGCCGGTGTTGTCCGCAATCAGACGGCCGGTGGTGGCTGTAGCAAAGAGGGTATGCTTTATCAGGACGCTTTTGTATGCAGTACAGAACTGCACCATCAGTTCTTTTTTCTTGTCATGCGCCAGAAATGCAATATTCACAGCACTCACTCCTTATAAGTTTTGTTTTATATATCTATCATTGAGAAATTTTATCGTAATGCAATCCGCTGATGGAAGCCCTGCATTCGCTGGGCAATTCTGGAAAAGGCCTTGGCTGCGGCGCAGCGGGGAGCGTGGTTCAGCAGCGGGGCGCCGAAGGAGGCGGCCAGGGTCACATGAGGATCTTCCGGAATCACACCCAGAAGGGGAAGCCCGGCGGTGTCCATCACATCGTCAATGGTGATGCGTACCGTGCGCAGCAGCTCCCGGCGAACCCGGTTGACAATGAGCCGAACCTCTTTTTTTCCCATCAGCTCCAGCAGATCTCCCACCCGGGCAGCGTCCCGGATGGCGGCAGGACCGGCACCGGTGACCAGCAAAATCCGGTCGGCAGGTTCCGCAGTCAAGCGGAAACCGGCATCCACACCGGCGGGAGCATCCAAAAATATGTAATCAAAGGTTTTCCGGGCCTGACGAAGCATGCAGGCAAAGGCATCCGGATCAATGGTCTCCGGAGCGCAGTTCATAGGCGCGGTAAGAAAGGCCAAAGTGGGATATTTCGGGTGCCGGGTGGCCTGCTCCAGAGGGTAATGCCCCTGGCACACATCCAGAAAAGACAGCGCCCCGATATCCGACATTCCCAGGGAGATATCCAGATTCCGCAGTCCCACATCACAATCGATGCACAGAACCTGTTTCCCCTCCCGGGCCAGAGCGGTGGCAAGCCCGGCACAGACCGAGGTTTTACCGGTTCCGCCTTTGCCGGACAGGACAGCCAGAAGTTCGCCCAACCGACATCGCCTCCACTACCCAGACTTTACTGCCATTATACAGGGATTTCGCACAAAAGGCAAGAGGAAAAATGGACTTTTGGAAATGTTTTTCATCAGATTCAACAAAAACCGGGGGCGATTTGGGTATGTGACCCTGCACAGCGGATTTTTGACCGCGGCTGGGGGAAAAACGTCGGGGGAGGGGAAAAAAGGGGTTGCACCTTTGAAAAAGCTGATATATAATTATCCTGTAAAAAAACGGGATAAGTCCCGAATATTGGAGGTATGATACCCATGTTCCAAGCAATGATTGAAACCTTGAAGGCCAATCCCCGGAAGATTGTGTTTACCGAAGGCCATGACGCCCGAATCCTGGAAGCAACTGCCCGCCTGGTGGAAGGCGGTTTCCTGACCCCCGTTCTGGTGGGCAATGTAGAAGAAGTGAAGGCCAACGCTGCCAAGGGCGGCTACAACATCGACGGCGTGGAAATCCTGGACCCCCTGACCTACGAGGGCATGGATGCCATGGTGGAAAAGATGGTGGAGCTGCGTAAGGGCAAGATGACCCCCGAAGAGTGCCGCAAGGCTCTGTCCAAGGGCAACTACTTCGGCACCATGCTGGTGAAGATGGGCTACGCCGACTCCCTGCTGGGCGGCGCTACTTACTCCACTGCCGATACCGTCCGTCCCGCTCTGCAGCTGGTCAAGACCAAGAAGGGTGCACATCTGGTGTCTTCCTGCTTCATCCTGGTTCGCGGCGACGAGAAGCTGGCTATGGGCGACTGCGCCATCAACCTGAGCTACGAGGATACCGTGGACAAGGACGGCAATGTGACCCTGTCCGCTGCCCAGAAGCTGGCTGAGGTTGCCATTGAGACTGCCAATACCGCCAAGGTCTTCGGCATTGATCCCAAGGTTGCCATGCTGAGCTTCTCCACCAACGGCTCCGGCAAGGGCGGCACTGTCAAGCTCAGCCACGATGCCACTGCCGTTGCCAAGGAAATGGCTCCCGACCTGCTCATCGACGGCGAGATGCAGTTCGACGCTGCGGTTGCTCCCGAAGTGGGTCAGCTGAAGTTCCCCGGCTCTCCTGTGGCTGGCTATGCCAACACCTTCATCTTCCCCACCATCGAGGCCGGCAACATCGGTTACAAGATTGCGCAGCGTCTGGGCGGCTTTGAGGCCTACGGCCCCATCCTGCAGGGCCTGGCTGCTCCCATCAACGATCTGTCCCGTGGCTGCAACGCCGACGAGGTCTACAAGATGGCCATTATCACCGCAGCTATGGTGTAATGGAAGGGTAAATCTTCGATATTTTCAAAAAACGGACCGGCCCTATGGGTCGGTTCGTTTCGCATGCAGCAAGGTTATTGAGAAATTTGCCATAATACTGACAGGTGATGCAAATGAGCCGAATCAGACAGTTGAGAAAAGAAAAGGGCTATACCCAGGTGAAGATGCAGATGCTGACGGGAATTGACCAGAGTGACTACTCCAAAATCGAAAGCGGCAAACGGTATCTCACTTTTGAACAATGCCGCAAGCTTGCCATTGCCCTGGATACCAGCATGGACTATCTGGCAGGACTGACGGACGAGAAGAAACCCTATCCCCGCCGGGAAGTGGAATAAGAAAAGCGCCGCAGCAAAAGCCGCGGCGCTTTGTGCATGGCTTAGTAGTTTTCGGCGTGAACTTCAAAGTAAGCTCTGGGATGGTCGCAGGTGGGGCAGACCTCGGGAGCTTCGGTGCCGATGACGATGTGACCGCAGTTGCGGCACTCCCACACCTTGACTTCGCTCTTGGCAAAGACCTGGGCGGTTTCCACATTGTGCAGCAGGGCACGGTAACGCTCTTCGTGGTGCTTTTCGATGGCAGCCACCAGACGGAACTTGGCGGCCAGATCGTGGAAGCCTTCTTCCTCAGCGGTCTTGGCAAAGCCGTCATACATGTCGGTCCACTCGTAGTTTTCACCCTGAGCGGCGTCCAGCAGGTTCTCGGCGGTGGAGCCGATGCCGTTGTGCAGTTCCTTGAACCACATCTTGGCGTGTTCCTTCTCGTTGTCAGCGGTCTTCAGGAACAGGGCAGCGATCTGCTCGAAACCTTCCTTCTTGGCCTTGGATGCGTAGTAGGTGTACTTATTTCTTGCCTGGGATTCGCCAGCAAAGGCGGCTTCCAGATTCTTCTCAGTTTGGGTGCCAGCGTACTTGTTAGCCATAGGGGTATCCTCCTGTAGTCAATTCCGGATGTCTCCGGTTCAAGGTTAGTCTACCAAATTCTTTGCCTGAATGCAAGAAGAATTCTTTCGTTTTCTGTCACTTGGGCAGCATTGACAGAAATGTAAAATCCGGATATACTGAAAGCAAAATCCCGATATCCGGGACTTACTCTCAGACAAAGGGAAAAACATCCTTTCCGGATAATGAAAGAAGGAAATCGTATGAAAAAACAAGACCTTTTTTCCTGGATTTCGCTGCTGGGCACCCCTGTGGCCCTGATGGCCCTGGGACTGATTTTGCTGCTGCGGCCGGATTCGGTTTCGGCTTTGCTGGCAACGGTGCTGGGCTGGGCGATTCTGCTGGCAGGCGGCGGTTTTGTGGCGGCTGCGCTGCTGATTCGGGAAGGAACCGCCGGTAAAGTCGTAGGGGCTTTGGTTTGCTTTGCTTTGGGCGGTTGGATGCTGAATCATCCTTTGGCCCTGGCCTCCGGCATCGGACGGCTGGTTGGCATTGTGCTGCTGATCCGGGGCGGTCAGGATTTGCTGGCGTCCCATTACGGTCAGAGCAAACTGCTTTCCCTGATTACGGCTTTGGTGGGACTGATTCTGATTCTGCTGCCCATGACCACCTCCCGACTGGTGTTTGCCCTGTGCGGTGCATTGGTGCTGGCAGTGGGAATCGGCATGCTGCTGGAGCGGCTGCGCTGGCGCCGGCTGAACGGGGGAAACGATGACCCCAATATTATTGACGCTCTATGAAACTGGCGTTCTGCACCCTGGAGGGAGAAACCGGCCATGATGCCGCCTACCGGCTGCTGGAAACCCTTTTTCGGGAGGAAACCGGGCAGGATTTGCCCCGGATTCTCCGTACAGACCGAGGAAAGCCTTATTTTTGCGGCAGTCCCTACCACTTTTCCATTGCCCACACGCCCCGGCACGCCTTTTGCGTCCTGGCCCGGCACAACGTAGCCATTGACGCAGAGGAAGCAGACCGGAAAATCAACCCGGCTCTGGCGGAAAAAATCCTTTCTCCCGAAGAAAAGCTGCGCTACGACCAAGCTCCCGACAAACCCCGGGCGCTGCTGACCTTCTGGGTGCTGAAGGAGGCGGCGGCGAAGCTTTCCGGGGAAGGTCTGCGGGGATACCCGAATCATACCGACTTTTCCCTTTCAGACGCCCGGGTTCAGGAATTGGACGGGTGCCTAGTGGCAATTTTTCAAGACCCATAAAGGAGAGAAACCATGCTATTTGATACCCATGCCCATATGGACGACCGGGCTTTTGACCAGGACAGGGACACCCTGCTGTCGGGGCTTCCCCAGCAGGGAATTGGCCTTCTGATGAACCCCGGATGCAGCCTGGCATCTTCCCGTCAGGCCTGTGCCCTGGCAGAGCAGTACGAGTATATCTACGCCGCCGTAGGCTCTCACCCCGATGCTGCGGACGAAGTAAATGCGGATGTGCTGGAAGCCTACCGCGTATTATGTAAACAGAATCCGAAGGTGAAAGCCATCGGGGAAATCGGCCTGGACTATCACTATGAGGACATCCCCCGGCAGCGGCAGCTGGAAGCCTTTCGGGATCAGATGGCCCTGGCCCGGGAATTGGACTTGCCGGTGATTGTCCACGAGCGGGAAGCCCATCAGGACGGCATGGCGGTGGTGGATGCATTTCCCCAGGTTACGGGAGTCTTCCACTGCTACTCCGGCTCGGCAGAAATGGCAAAGGAACTGATTAAACGGGGCTGGTACATCGGCTTTACCGGGGTGCTGACCTTCAAGAACGCCCGCAAGGCGGTGGAGGTGGCCCGGGAGATTCCTTTAGAGCGGATTGTGCTGGAAACCGACTGCCCCTATATGTCTCCGGAGCCATTCCGGGGCAAGCGCAACGATCCCGGCAAACTCTACCGCATGGCCCAGGCTCTGGCCCAGATCCGGGACGTTCCTGCAGAGCAGGTGGAAGCCATTACTTTTGAAAACGGAAAGCGGCTTTACCGTCTGTAAGTCATGAATAATTCTGCCAGCATTGGCAAACAATACCTCCGAAGAAATTTATTGGAGGTATGAACCATGTTTCAAACCCGTTTTGCCAGTTTGTTTCTGGCGGTGTGCTGCGCCTTTGGTCTGATCGGCTCGGTATCCGCCGCAGAAGTGGACAGCGGCAGTGTGTATTGCTTCTCTGCCGGGGATTTCTCCGGGGAGAGTACTGTAGTGGGCATCTGCCTGACGGAGGTGCCCCAGAAGGAAGGCACCATTCAGCTGGGCAGCCGGATTCTCCGTCCGGGAGATATCCTGACGACGGAGCAGGTCAGTCAGATGACCTTTACTCCCGTGAATACGGAATCCGACCAGTCTGTCCAGGTCAGCTATCTGCCCATCTATGAAGACTATGTAGCGGAAAGCACCACCATGACCATCGCCATCCGGGGCAAGGAGGACAAGGCACCGGTGGCGGAGGATATGGCCCTGGAAACCTATAAGAATCTGGAAAACACCGGAAAACTGAAAGTTTCCGACCCGGAAGGACAGGCTCTGACCTTCACCGTTACCCGGCAGCCCAAGCGGGGCACCGTCACCATTGCGGAAGACGGCACCTTCACCTACACCCCCAAGAAGAATAAGGTAGGGGTGGATTCCTTCACCTATACCGCAACCGACCCGGCGGGCAAGGTCTCCCGGGAGGCAACTGTCACCATCACGATTCTCAAGCCCACCGATGCTACCCAGTATACCGATACTCTGGGCAAAGAATGTCGTTTCGCTGCGGAGTGGATGCGGCACACCGGAATTTTTGTGGGAGAAAGTCTGGCAGAAACTCCCTGCTTCAGCCCGGAGCGGGAGGTTACCCGGGGTGAGTTCGTGACCATGCTGGTCAAGGCCCTGGACATTCCCACCGATGAAGAGTTGACAGACACCGGCTACACCGACGAGATCCCTCAGTGGCTGCAGCCCTACCTGGCAGCAGCCCAGCGGGCCGGTCTGACCGCAGGCCTTCCCAACCAGGAAGCCTTCGGCGCCGGTGAGGTGATTACCGGTGCAGAAGTGTCCGTGATGCTGCAAAACGCTTTGGATCTGACCATGCAGCAGGAAGCTGCGGCAACCCAGGATGAGGCGGTGCCTGCCTGGGCCCAGAGCGCTGTGACCGTGACCAATGACGCCGGATTTGCCCTGGAAGCCGGAGCGCCCCTGACCCGGGGTACGGCTGCCCAGGTACTGTACCAGGCGTCCAAAATGATGAGCGGCAACTAAAAAATCGCCCCGCCTGATTTCTCAGGCGGGGCGTACTTTGTACTGTTAAGCGTTTGCTTTTTCCTTTACCAGGTAGATGGCACACAGGGAGCTGACCAGCAGCAGATAGGGATAGAACAGGTATCCCATAATATCAAAAGCAGACAGGGCATGGCCCATCTCGGCGGAGGTGGAGATGGCCACCAGCATCTGGGCACCGTAGGGAATCACGCCCTGGAAAATGCAGGAGAAGGTATCCAGCAGGCAGGCGGTGCGCTGGGGGGAAATGCCGTAATCCTTGCTCATTTCCTTGGCGATGGGGTTGGCCATAACGATGGCCACGGTATTGTTGGCAGTGGCGATGTCCATGGTGCCGACCAGCAGGCCCATGCCCAGCTGACCGCCTTTTCTGCCCTTGAACAGACTCTGAATGAAGCTGAGCAGGGCGTCGAAACCACCGTACACCCGGATCAGGGCGCACATAGCAGCTACCAGAATGGCCACCATGCTGGTTTCAAACATACCGGCGGCACCGGTGCCCATGCTGGACAGCAGAGCAGTGGCAGCGGTCTGACCGGTGGCCAGCATGATGACCGCACCGGACACAATACCCACCAGCAGAACCACAAACACATTGACACCGGCGATGCCGCCGATGAGCACCAGAACGTAGGGAATAATCTGCACCAGGTTGTAATCGTTGGTAATGGGGGCGGGTTCGTGCCCCAGAGTCAGCACCAGAATCAAAGCCAAGGTGCCCAGGGCGGCAGGCAGGGCAATCCAGAAGTTGCCCCGGAATTTGGCCCGCATATCGCAGCCCTGACCGTTGCAGGCGGCGATGGTGGTGTCGGAAATAAAGGACAGGTTGTCACCGAACATGGCACCGCCTACCACGGTGCCCACGCACAGGGCAACATCATAGTTGGAAGCCTGGGCGACCTCTACGGCAATGGGGGTAATTAGGGTGATGGTGCCTACGGAAGTACCCATGGCGGTGGAAACAAAGCAGGCCACCACAAACAGCACCGCTACTGCAAACTGGGCGGGAATCAGATCCAGCATGAAGTAGGCTACGCTCTGGGCGGAGCTGCGGCCGACAACACCGACGAAAGCGCCGGCCACCAGGAAAATCAGCAGCATGGTGATGATGTTTTTGTCACCCACGCCCTGACCCATAATGGTCAGCTTTTCGTCAAAGGACAGCTTCCGGTTTTGCAGACAGGCCACCAAAATGGCCACCAGGAAGGCAATGACAATGGGAATGTTGTAAAAGCCCATGGGGATTTTCAGCCCATACTCAAACACAAGTCCCAGCCCAAGATAAATCGCCAGAAATACGCCGATGGGCAGCAGCGCAATGGGGTTTCCTTTTTTCATATTTCTCTCCTTCAAGCACATTGGTGTGCGTCACAAATACGGACTAACTGTACCACAGGGCGGGGGGAATGTCAAGGCATCGTCATTGCCTTATGGGAAACCCAAGGGAAAATGTTGACATTTTTGCTGATTTGTGGTATCCTGTCCCAGGATTTGCGTCCATCGAGTCTTAACCATGTATTGCTCCCAGAAGGGGGCGTGAATTTTAAAGAAAATGTTGACTAGTCAACGAAAGGAGATTGCCATGCATCCACTCTATCACGTTTACTGCCGCTGTTTTCAGACGGTTCTGCGTCTGGCCCTGCCGGTTTTGCCTTATCGCAGCCCTCAGGTGCTGCATTCGGTCACGGAAGTTCCCCAATGCCTGCTGCGGCGGAACATCCGCCATGTGCTGGTGGTTACGGATGGATTTCTGCACATCAGCGGAATGCTGGAGCCACTGAAAAAAGCGTTGCAAAACGCCGGTATTGCATATACTATATACGATGAAGTGACACCCAACCCTACCATATTGAATGTGGAGTTGGCCCGGCAGCGGTACCTGGAAGCCGGCTGCCAGGGACTGATTGGCTTTGGCGGCGGCTCTGCCATTGACTGTGCCAAGGCTGTGGGCGCCCGGATTGCCCGCCCGAAGAAAACCATCCCTCAGATGCGGGGCATTTTGCAGGTGCTCAAGCCCATTCCTTTTCTGATTGCAGTGCCCACCACCGCCGGCACCGGCAGCGAAACCACCTTGGCTACCGTCATTACCGACGATCAGAATGCCCATAAATTTCCCATCAACGATTTTCCGTTGATTCCCAGAGTGGCGGTTCTGGACCCGGAGATGACCCGTTCACTGCCCAAGAATATGACATCCACCACCGGTATGGATGCTCTGACCCACGCCATTGAGGCCTACATCGGCAATTCCACTATCCGGCAGACCAGAGCCGATGCCCTGGAAGCGGTGCGGCTCATTGCCGGAAATCTGGAAAAAGCCTACCATGACGGCAATGACATGACCGCCCGGGCCAATATGCTCCGGGCAGCGTTTCTGGCAGGCGGCGCATTCTCCAAGTCCTATGTGGGTTACTGCCATGCGGTGGCCCATTCCCTGGGCGGCCGGTATCATACCCCTCATGGCCTGGCCAACGCCGTGCTGCTGCCCTATGTGCTGGAAGCTTACGGTACTGCCATTGACCGAAAGGCAAAGGAAATTGCCATCGCTATGGGCATCGCTGGGGAAGATACCTCCCCCCGGGAGTGCAGCCAGCGGCTGATTGCCGAAATTCGGCGGATGAACCGGGAAATGGGGATTCCCGAAACCCTGTCCGGCATCCGGGAAGAGGACATTCCAAAACTGGCATCCTATGCCCACCGGGAGGCCAATCCCCTCTACCCGGTGCCCCGGCTGATGGATGCGAAACAGTTACAGCAGTTTTATTACGATGTTATGGAGGAAATCCCATGAATCAGCAGCAAATTGACGAATTGCGGGAAAAACAGCGGAAATTCTTTGCCACCGGCGCGACTCTGGACGTTTCGTTCCGGGTTGCGGCGCTGAAAAAGCTGTATCAGGTCTTGCAGGAAAATGAACAGGCCATCGCCCAGGCTTTGCACAGCGACCTGGGAAAATCCGCCCAGGAGAGCTTCCTGTGTGAAACCGGCATGACCTTAAGCGAAATCAGCTACCTGCTGAAGCATATCCGCAGCTTCGCCCGGGAGAAAACCGTTCCCACGCCCATGGCTCAGTTTGCTGCCCGGAGCTACCGCAAGCCCATGCCCTACGGCGTGTGCCTGATTATGAGTCCCTGGAATTACCCGGTGCTGCTGACCCTGGAACCCCTGGCAGATGCCCTGGCTGCGGGCAATACCGCCATCATCAAACCCAGCGCCTACAGCCCTGCCACCAGCGCCCTGCTGGCCCAGCTTCTGGGGAAGATTTTCCCGGAGGAATATGTGGCGGTGGTTACCGGCGGCCGGGAGGAAAACGCTTATCTGCTGGAGCAGAAATTTGACTATATTTTCTTCACCGGCAGCAAAAGTGTGGGCCGTTTGGTTCAGGAAAAGGCAGCCCGGTACCTGACCCCTGTTACCCTGGAACTGGGGGGCAAAAGCCCCTGTATTGTGGACAAAAGCGCCAACATTGCCCTGTCTGCCCGGCGGATTGTGTTTGGAAAATTCTTAAACTGCGGCCAGACCTGTGTGGCGCCGGACTACATTCTTTGCCATCCGGCAGTGAAAGAGCAGCTGATTGCCTGCCTGAAGGCGGAAATTCAGCGCCAGTACGGAAAGGATCCTCTGCACAATCCTTCTTACGGTAAAATCATCAGCCGTAAGCATTTTGACCGGGTGGCGGGACTGATTGACAGCAGCAAAGTGGTCTGCGGCGGCGAAACAGACCCGGATACGCTGAAAATTGCTCCCACCATTTTGGACAACATTACCTGGGAAGATAAGATCATGGGCGAGGAAATCTTCGGCCCGGTGCTGCCCATTCTGACCTTTGCTTCCGCCGAAGCGGTGGTGGAAACCGTCAACCGCCGGGACACCCCTCTGGCGCTGTATGTATTTGCCCAGGACAAGCAGTTTGTGCAGACCATCACCACCCGCTGTGCCTTTGGCGGTGGCTGCGTCAACGACTGTATCATCCACCTGGCCACCAGCGCCATGGGCTTTGGCGGCATGGGGGAAAGCGGTATGGGCTCCTACCACGGCAAAACCGGCTTTGATACCTTCACCCACTACAAGAGCATTGTGGACAAGAAAACCTGGCTGGACCTGCCCATGCGCTACCAGCCCTATCAAAAGGTGTACAACCGGTTGGTAAGGCTGTTTTTGCGGTAAAAGATTAACTCCCTCTGTCTGGATACGAAACAGACAGAGGGAGTTTTACATATGGGATTATGATTTGTTTTCGGAGTTGCCGGCTTTGCGTAAAGAAGCATTCATTTTCTTGATGTTGTGTTTGATAATGGTCAGCTGCACAACATAAATCACCACAAAAAACAGGGTAAATGACCCATAATATGCTAAAAATCCTGCTAAGCTATGCTCCATCCACAGCATAAAATAGGCTGCCGGAAGCACAATCGATGAGATTGCCAGGAAAAATACTCCGGTTTGCAGGGCAATGCCCCAGCGCTCTATATCCCATATGACGGAGCATCCGGCAAAACCGGCTCCAATAAATCCTGTGACCAAGGCCTGCAAAAGCACAGCGCCAATTTCGCTGCCGACGACTTGAGTTAACTCCGGCGTACAGGGAAAGTATGCCCCGTTCCCCATCTGAAGCGACTTGAGAATTGTGAGGATATATCCGATGGCAATTCCTGAGGGAAATCCCCGAATGCAGCGAGAAAGCAGTTTCTTCTTCATAGTTTCACCTCATAGTTCCAATCGTTTTTTGAGTTTGGAAACGTATCGTCGGGACACGTAAGTCGTGGAGCCATCTGACAGTTTCACACAAATTGTTCCGGCAAAGTTCAGATCGAAATGATCGACCTTCCTTAAGTTGATAATTTCCGAATTGGATATCCGGACAAACTGGCTGGGGGGCAACCGACTTTCCAATTCGTACAATCGCTGACGAAGGGTATATTCCCCGCTGTCGGTAACCGCAAAGACCTTACCGCCCGCGGCATACACCCGAATGAGATCTTCCTGGATCAGCGGCTGGATTTTTTCACCCTGTTTTCCGAAGAGAATTTGCAGGGGCGAGTCGGTCAGCGTGTGCACAATGGTTTGCACATCTTCCGACATAGAAGCGGTGTAGATCACAATTTTTGGTTCGGTGCAGGATTCGTCCAGCTTGATTTCTACCTGCATTGCCCCCACCTCCTTGTCATGACACAATCAGTATAGCGAAGAAAGCGAAAGCATTCAAGGCCTTCGCCGTAGTCGGTTGATTTTGGACGATGGGTGGTAACATGGACTGCTCAACAGACGAGGATTCTGCGAAGAAGCGGCAAAAAATCCCGCCCGGATGGATTGCACCGGACGGGAGGGAGGATTTTCTATTACAATGTGGCGGCCATAACCGCTTTGATGGTGTGCATGCGGTTTTCCGCTTCGTCAAAGACAATAGACTGACTGCCTTCAAAGACTTCGTCGGTTACCTCCATGCAGGAAATGCCGAACTTGTCGGCAATCTGCTTGCCGATGGTGGTGTTCTGGTCGTGGAAAGCGGGCAGGCAGTGCATGAAGCGGCACTGGCTTCCTGCGTTGTCCATCAGGGCCTGGGTTACCCGGTAGGGGCTCAGCTCCTCAATTCTGGTCTGCCAGACGCTGTCCGGCTCGCCCATGGACACCCAGACATCGGTGTAGATCACATCGGCACCCTTGGTCGCTTCCATAGGGTCGGTGGAGAATTCCAAAGTTGCGCCGGTTTGGGCGGCAACCGCCTGACACTGCTGAACCAATGCCTGGTTGGGGAAATACTGCTTCGGGGCGCAGGCGACAAAGTGCATGCCCATCTTGGCACAGCCTACCATCAGGGAATTGCCCATATTGTACCGGGCGTCTCCCATATATACCAGCTTTTTTCCTTTCAGACCGCCGAAATGTTCGGTAATGGTGAGAAAATCCGCCAGAATCTGGGTAGGATGGAATTCATTGGTCAGACCGTTCCACACGGGAACCACGGCATACTTTCCCAGGGTTTCCACGATTTCCTGACCGAAGCCCCGGTATTCAATGCCGTCGTACATCCGGCCCAGCACCCGGGCGGTGTCGGCAATGGACTCCTTCTTTCCCATCTGGGAACCGGTGGGGCCCAGGTAAGTAACGGACATACCCAGATCTGCCGCCGCAACTTCAAAGGCGCACCGGGTACGGGTGGAGTCCTTCTCAAACAGCAGCACGATGTTCTTTCCCTGGTGCATCCGATGGAGGATGCCGTTTTTCTTCTGCTGCTTCAAATTGGCTGCCAGATTCAGCAAGTACTGGATTTCCTCAGGGGAAAAATCCAGAAGCTTCAGAAAGCTCTTGCCTTTCAATGTATTGTTATTCATGCCAACTGCTCCTTTACATAGGCAATCTGGGCGCTGACCGATGCGGCGGAGGTGCCGCCTTCGGAAATCCGCTTTTCCACGCAGGCGGTCAGGTCAATTTCCGGATACAGGTCTTCATCAAACAGGTCGCTGTAGGTCTTGTATACCTCCAGCGGAAGGGTTTCCAGAACCTGACCATGGGCGATGCAGTGGGCCACAATCTGGCCGGAAATCTTATAGGCGCTGCGGAAGGGAAGACCCTTCTTTACCAGGTAGTCAGCCAGGTCGGTTGCGTTGATGAATCCGCCCTGGGCGGCTTTTTTCATGTTCTCCGGTTTTGCGGTCATGGTCTGTACCATGGGTGCAAAGACCTTCAGGCACATTTTCACCGTATCTACCGCGTCAAAAATGGCCTCCTTATCCTCCTGCATGTCCTTGTTATAGGCCAGGGGCAGACCCTTCAGGGTGGTCAACAGACCCATCAGGTCACCGTAAACCCGGCCGGTTTTGCCCCGGACCAGTTCGGCCATGTCGGGGTTCTTTTTCTGGGGCATGATGGAAGAGCCGGTGGTGTAGGCGTCGCTGAGTTCAATGAACTGAAATTCCCAGCTGGACCAGAGGATGATTTCCTCGGAGAACCGGCTCAGGTGCATCATCAGCACACTGATGGCACTGAGTAACTCTACACAGAAATCCCGGTCAGAAACACCGTCGATGCTGTTGCGGGAAATGTCGTCAAAGCCCAGCGCCTTGGCTTCCATCCACCGGTCGGTATTGTAGGTGGTTCCTGCCAGTGCGCAGGAGCCGATGGGGCAGACGTTCATCCGCTTGCGGCAGTCTGCCAGCCGTCCCAGATCCCGCAGCAGCATCATGGCGTAGGCCATCAGATGGTGGCTGAACAGAATGGGCTGGGCCCGCTGCAGATGGGTGTATCCGGGCATAATGATGCCCAGATTCTTCTGGGCCTGGGAGACAATGGCTTCCACCAGCGCCTTGGTCAGGGCGCTGATTTCCTCCACTTCGCTGCGCAGATACATCCGCAGATCCAGCGCAACCTGGTCATTCCGGGACCGGGCGGTGTGGAGCTTCTTGCCCACATCCCCCAGCCGCTGGGTCAGCACCTGCTCAACAAACATGTGAATGTCCTCGCAGGTATAGTCAATTTCCAGCTTTCCGGAGTCCAGATCCTGCAAAATTCCTTCCAAACCCTGAATCAGGGTGTCAGCTTCCTGGGCAGTAATGATGCCCTGGGCGCCCAGCATGGCAGCGTGGGCCATGGAACCGGTGATATCCTGGGTATATAGTTTGCAGTC
>CALXFP010000026.1 GCA_944387615.1 uncultured Oscillospiraceae bacterium
CTCCACCAGAAAAACTCCGGTTTGCCACCCCGGCTGCGGGGCGCAGCTGCCTGACTCAAATTGACACAGTATACGCAAACGGATATAATGGATATCACCTACTGCAAAGGAGACGCCAAAAATGAAAACCACGCCCCGAATTATGGTTGCCGGAGCCCATGGCTTTGTGGGCTGCAGGGCAATGGAACGCTTCCCCTCTGCCATTGCCGTGGACAGTGCCCTTCTGCGGAATCCCGGCCACGCTCTTCAAGAGTTTGTCTGCGCGCACCAGCCCGATGTGATCCTGAACGCTGCCGCTATCTCCGATATTGGCGTCTGCGAGAAAGACCCGGAAGGCTCTTATCTGGCCAACGTAGTTCTTCCTATGACCCTGGCAGCGGCAGCGGAAGAAATTGGGGCCAAGCTGATCTCCTTCAGCTCCGATCAGGTATATACCGGCTGCGTTGGAAGGGGCCCTTACAGCGAAGATTTCATTCTTCCAGAACCAACGAACCAATATGCTCGCCATAAGCTGGAAGCAGAACGGCGGGTGCTGGACATCCATCCCAGCGCCGTACTGCTTCGGGCCACCTGGATGTACGATATGCCCCTGTACGGCCATGCAAACCGTGGTAATTTTCTTATCAACACCCTCCGCGCGGTGATGCAGGGAAACCCCGTCTGCGTTCCCGGCTGTCAATACCGGGGAATCACCTATGTCCGGCAGGTGGTCAGCTTGATGGATCCAGTCTTTGACCTGCCTGGCGGCGTGTACAATTACGGCAGCGAGAACGCCCTGACCATGAAGGAAACGGCGAAGGCACTGCTGAAGGTCTTTGGACTAACGGGACATGTGCAGGATACGGAAGTCAAACGGCATAATCTATGGATGGATTGCACGGCCATTAAAGAACACGGGATTTTCTTTGATACCACAGTGGAGGGCTTTCAGCGCTGTGCAGCCGACTATGGATTGGGATAGTTAAAAAAACGCCGCCCTTTCCGGGCGGCGTTTTGTGTTGGTTTTGGAGACATAAACTGCTGATCTGGTAAGGCAATTCAGCTTATGACCGTGTGCTCTCTGTTTTGCAAGTGTTTATTGATTACCAAGAGGAAGATAGTAGTGGACAAAATGGAGCCCACAATATCCGCTACGGGTTCAGCATAAAAGGCAGACTGGGCATTAAACAGCATCGGCAGAAACACGATGCTTGCCGCATACAACGATTTGCGGAACACAGACAGGAAGAGCGCCGTTTTCGTTCTTGCCATCGCCGTCAGGCCGTCTACAAACACATACTGGAATCCCAGCGGGATAATCATGAGTGTAACAGTATGAATTGCCCAAATGGAATTTTGAAAATATTCCGGATCAGAAGTGAACATCCCCACAAAATACTCCGGAATCAATCGGGAAAGCAGGAACATAACGGTTGTAAATACACACATCAGTTTCAGAATATCCTTTTCCGCTGCTTTGATCCGGTCTGTCCGCTGGGCTCCATAATTAAAGCTTAAAATTGCCTGGGTTCCTCCGCTGATTCCCAGCATCGGCGCGGTAATCATCAGAAGATAACTCTGGGCAATGGTTGCGCAGGTAATCAGCATATCGCCCTGCTCCGGTCCGCCATACTTCTGCAAGATGGAATTCATAAGAATCAGAATCACGCTGTCTGTAGCCAGAATCATAAACGGGGAAAATCCAAGGAAAAGAATACGGATCATGACTTGGCGGCTGTACTGACCGAATTTTATTCTGACGTGCACTTTTTTGCTGAGCAAGAAACAGATGGCAAAGGCACAGGAGGCAAACTGGGAAATAACCGTTGCAATGGCCGCACCTGCCACATCCATTTTGAATACAAAAATAAACAGCGGGTCAAGAATAATGTTTGAGACTGCGCCGATCAGAACCGTGGCCATGCCCGCCACAGGAAATCCCTGGCAGTTGATAAAGTAGTTCAGTCCCACAGCCATCAGAGCGAAAAAAGTACCGGCTGTGTAAATGGTCATATAGGTGTCGGCATAGGGAAAGGTGATATTGCTTGCGCCGAACCACATCAGAAGCTGCTCTTTGGAGAACAGGAAAATAACCGTAAGCGCAATGGAAAAACAGCACAGCATAAGGAAAGCGTTTGACAAAACCTGCTGGGCTTTTTCCTTGTTTTTTTCGCCAAGGTGGATTCCCATAATGACCGAGCCGCCAAGGCCGACCAGCGTACCGAAGGACGACAGAAAGGTGACAATCGGTCCGCATACGCCCAAGCCTGCCAGGGCCAGGTCACCGATTTCCGGGATATGACCAATATAGATACGGTCAATGATGCTGTACAATACATTGACAAACTGGGCAATCATAGAAGGAATTGCCAGCCGCAATACAAGCGATGGAATAGAATCTTTTCCGAGATCTGTTGAACCTTTCATTTTAAAACCCCCGGTGCTTCATTATAGCAAATTTTTTTGGAAGTTCAACATCAGAACTCATAGTATTTTCTGTTATTCCACCAATAGCTCGCATTCATCCTCCCAGGGGCTTTTCGCAAGTTCCATCGCCAGATAATCCTGCAATTCATAGGCAGCTGCCAAGGCCTTAATCACCCGATAGTCCAGACATCCCACCTCCCGATCATACTGCTGCCCGGCAAGATATTCCTGCAATTTCACAATGGCATCGTACAATTCGGCAAAATCCATGGCATGTTCCCCCTTCTCTCCGAACACTGTCTTTGCATAGTTTAGAACAATTTGTTCATTATGTCAATAGAACAATTCGTTCTGCGTTATAGTGACAGCGGTGATGAAAATGGCTGAACGATACGAACGAATCCGCAACCTCCGGGAAGATGCCGACCTGACCCAGGCACAGCTGGGTGCCTGTATCAATGTCCCCCAGCGCACCTACGCATACTACGAAACCGGCGAGCGGATGATTCCGCCCCAGGTGCTGATTTCCCTTGCCCGGTACTACCATGTGAGTGTGGACTATATTCTGGGCCTGACAGACCAGAAGCAGCCCTATCCCAGAAGCCGCTAAGGCGCTTGTCTCATAATGCAGAAAAAGAGAGCGAACTGACGTAAACCAATCAGTTCCCTCTCTTTTCTCATTTCAACGTAACAGGATATTCCCTTCTGGAAACGACCCTTACGCATAAATAATCACAAGTCCCGTCAGGATGCCGATAACGGTAGCCAATGCAGGCAGTTTGGAGCGCCACATCAAAATTGCTTCCGGCATCAGTTCGCCGAACACCACATACAGCATAGCGCCGGAGGCAAAGCTCAACGACAGCGACAGCATGTCTGGTCCCATGGTTCCCAAGTAAAGCCCCAGGATGGCACCCAATACGGTGGGAGCCCCGGTGAGTGCGGTCAGAAATGCAGCCTTTCCCTTTTTCATTCCGCCGGAAATCAGCGGCACCGCCACAGCCATGCCCTCCGGAACATTGTGCAGTCCGATGACGATTGCCATGACGATTCCGCCCCGGGAGAGGACGGCTTGCTGGGCAGAGGTGGCAAAGGATGCACCAATGACCATTCCTTCCGGCACATTATGCAGGGCAATGGCCGCCGCCATCACCAGTCCGGCCAGGAACAGGCTTCCGTGGTTCTGTTCTCCCTGCTCGTGGACCTGATAGTGGTCTGCGTGAATCAGTTCTTCCAGTGAGTCCGCCGTCTTGGGGTGGCTCTCATCGATATGGGCTACCTCATGGTTGGTATCCCGGTCAATCCAGGCATTGAGCAGGTAAATCACCGCATAACCCAGCATCACGCCCACCGCTGCCAGCAGCAGGTACATGTGGTCCACGGTTCCCTCCGGAGCCACCGCCTGGGCCAGAAGGTCAAAGCAGACCACCGCCGTCATCACGCCGCCGGCGAAGCTCAAAAGCAGGCTGACCGTGCGGCTGGAGTCTTTCCGGAACAGGCAGGACACCACGCCGCCCAAACCTGTGCCGCCCATACCGGCCAGCGCCGTAATACATACAATTTCCCAAAGCAAATTCATCGATATCCCTCTAGTCATCAAAATAGAGAGCAGGAATTAACCAAAGCTAACTTCCAGTTCCCTATCATAGTCACTCACAGCGAGAAATTCAATCCCAGAAAGCCCTCTTCTACCTGAAATTTCGCTTTTTTCCGTCATTGACGAGTTCATTTTTGCGGGTATAATGATGATAGAAAAATTAAGCTCCCATGTCAGAAAATGGAGCAAATTCCCCACAAGGAGACTCGACATGAAATACAGATTTGACCGATACGGCAACCCCATTTCCCAGCTGGGGTATGGCTGCATGCGCTTCAGCAGAAAGGGCAGCGGCATCGACTACGAAAAAGCAGAGAAGGAAGTCCTGCTGGCCATAGAAAAAGGCGTCAATTATTTTGACACCGCCTATATCTACCCGGGCAACGAGGAATGCCTGGGATGGATTCTGGAGAAAAACAAGTGCCGGGAAAAGGTCAACATTGCCACCAAACTTCCCCAGTACATCCTCCGCTCCGCCGCAGCCATTGACAAGACCTTTCTCGAGGAACTGAAGCGTCTTCGCACCGACTACATTGACTACTATCTGATGCACATGTTCACGGACTACGCAGAATGGGAGCGGCTTCAGAAGCTGGGGATTGAACAGTGGATTGCCCGGCAGAAAGCGCAGGGGCGCATCCGCTATATTGGCTTTTCCTACCACGGGGATACGGAAATGTTCCTGAAGATTCTGGATGCCTACGACTGGGACTTCTGTCAGATTCAGTACAATTATCTGGATGAACACACCCAGGCAGGGCGGACGGGGCTGCAGGCCGCGGCAAAGAAAGGGATTCCCGTAATTATCATGGAACCCCTTCGGGGCGGCAAACTGGTGAATCTGCCGCAGAAGGCCAAGGATTTGCTGTCCTCCCGCAGCAAAGGCTACACCCCCGCAGAGCTGGGCCTGCGCTGGCTGTGGAACCAGCCGGAAGTGACCTGTGTGCTTTCCGGCATGAACTCGGAAGACATGATTAACGAGAACATCCGCATCGCCTCTGAGGCCGAGCCGGGACACCTTACCCAGGAAGACATGGAGATCGTCGCCCAGATCAAGCAGTTTATCCGCCTGCGCGAAAAGGTGGGCTGCACCGGCTGCCGGTACTGTATGCCCTGCCCCAAAGGGGTGGACATCCCCGGAAATTTCCACTACTACAACCTGATGTACATGGAGAAAAAATCTTCCGCCCGAAAGGAATTTGCCCGGAATATGGGACTGCGCAAAGAACCCGGCTTTGCCACCCAGTGTGTCGGCTGCGGACTGTGTGAAAAGCATTGTCCCCAGCACCTTCCCATCCGGGAAAAGCTGAAGGAAGCCGACCGGGATCTGCGGCCCCTGCCGTATAAAATTGGTATTCAGATTGCGAGGAAAATTATGAACCGGTAAGCAAGGTTCTGGCCACTGGCCAGTCTGCTGCCAGCGTTCCAATCAAGACCGTCCTGCTTATAAAAAAAGTGCTGTGGATTTCCCACAGCACTTTTTTGCTTTCTCAGTTCATTTCTCGGTCTGGCATCCGGAACTGTCTCTTCTTACACCACTTCCGAGACGAACACCTTCCGGTTCTCCCGGAGGGAGAGGGTTGCCGCATCGGCAGTGGCGATGGCTGCCCGGGCAGCCTGGCCTGTCATCAGCGGGCGGAACTCATCCGGAATGGGCTCACCATGCAGGATGCCATTAAAGTATTTCATCTCATTTTTCATAATGCTGTGCAGCCACAGAGGAGGCAGCTTTCCCGGGCGACCATACATGATGGCGCCGTCCATCTCCGTAGAATGATAGATCCGGGTACGGTCGTCGTCCTCTTCCTGGGTTTCGTGGACCAGATAGTGCTCTTCACTGCCGTCTGCATTTTTTACCGTCATGCCGCAGTTGCACATATCAATCCGGATGGCACCCTTGGTTCCCTGGATCAGCACATAATGCTCCGGCCAGTGGAAAGCAGAACCATACTCCACGATGGCATAGGTATTGTTGCCAAATTCCAGGCTCAGGAACAGCATATCATCTTCATCACCAAACTGAGGGCCGGTATGGGCCACATTGCCGCCGGTCATGGTCACAGCGGTAGCCGGACCCATAATAAACTGGATGCAGTCCAGCTCGTGGATGTGGTGGTACAGATGGCCGCCGGACTTGGCCCGAATCTTTTTCCAGCTGATGCTGGGCTGCGGTTCCTCCCAGCCGTTCCGGGCGGAGTGGGTGTACAGAACCTTACCGATTTTCCCTTCGTTGATCAGCCGCTTGGCATGGCGGACACCACGGAAGAAGTTCATCACATGTCCTGCCATAAAGATCACGTTATTCTCCTGGGCAGCCTTTACCATGGCGTCACAGTCGGCATAGCTCAGAGCGATGGGTTTCTCACAGAACACATGCTTGCCGTGTTTTGCCGCCGCAATCACCGGTTCCTTGTGCAGATAGTTGGGGGTTGCCACAATGACGGCATCCACATCTTCCCGGGAGCAGAGGGTTTCCAGATCGGTTTCCACTTCGCAGCCGTATTCCTTAGCAATGGTTTCCCCGTTTTCCGGGTCCAGCACCGCCACCACCCGGGCACCTTCCTGCTCTTTCATAATCCGGCCCAATTCTGCTCCAAAGTAACCTACACCTACGATGGCATAATTGATTGTTTTCATAGAAAAATTCCTTTCTTCTATAAAGAGATCTTATTTGACCGCGCCGTCTGCCAAACCGCCGGCAAGCTTGTTCTGAATCAGACAGAAGAAGAATATGGACGGCAGCACCACAATGGCAGACGCCGCCATCATGGAGCCCCAGTTCAGAATGTCCGCACCTTCCAGGGTTTTGACAGCCACGGACAAGGTGGTCTTGTCCGAGCTGCTGACCAGCAGCAAGGCGTACAGGAATTCATTCCAGGCATTGATAAAGACGTAGATGGCAGTGGATACAATACCCGGCCGCACCAAGGGCAGCACAATCTTGGTAAAGACCATCAGCCGGTTGGCACCGTCAATTCTGGCCGCCTCTTCAATTCCAATGGGTACGGTTTTGAAGAAGCCTACCAGCATCCACACCGCATAAGGCACGCTGAAGGACATATATACCAGCACCAGGCCCACCCGGGTGTTGGTCAGTCCCAAGGTCTTCATAACGACCGCGTAGGGAATGACCAGCATAATCGAGGGAAACATGTAGGTGGTAATCAGGATTCTGGTCATAATGTTGCCCAGCTTCGGGAAGAACCGAATAATACCGTAGGCCGCCAGACAGGAAATGAACGTAGCGATCACAGTGGTCCACAGGGCTACAATCACGCTGTTTTTGATATTTACCGTAAATTTCAGCGTAAACAATACGGTTTTAAAATTCTCCCAGGTCCAGTCCTTTGGCAGGAAAGCAGTGGGATTGGCCAGCATTTCGTTGCTGGACTTAAATGCGGAAACCAGCAGCCAAAGCAGCGGAAAGACGCATACAATCGCCAGAACTGTCAGAAACACGTAGGAAAATACCGTGGAGGGACCGATTTTCTTCAGTTTTTTCATAATCAGCGATCCTCCTTTTCCCAATGATTGATTACCTTAAAGTACAGAACGGTGAGGATCACCAGGAATATCAGCAGCATGATGGAAGCGGCCGAGGCCTTGCCCACCAGTCTTCCAGTCCAGCCGGTATCATAGATGAAGATGGGCATGGTGGTGCTGGCACCTGCAGGGCCACCGCCGGTAATCATGTAAATGATGTCGAAGTTATTGAATACCCACACTGTCCGAAGGACAATCAGCAGTCCTACCACCGTGCGGATGTGGGGGACGGTAATGTGACGGAAAGACTGGAATTTGCTGGCGCCATCAATCTGGGCAGCCTCGTACTGATCCTGGGGAATGGTTTGCAGCGCAGCATATACGTTCACCATAATCAGCGGTGCGCCAAACCAGATATTGATCCCCATCAGCGTGGGCATCACCAGGTTCTTATCGCTGAAGAACTGGAGCATCTGCTCGGTGATTCCCAGATCTACCAGCATAGTGGGCAGGAAACCGTAAATGCCGTTGAGTATCCACTTCCAAACCATGGCTGTTGCAATGGCCGGGAAGGCCCAGGGAATGATGCACAGAATCCGGAACGTACTTTTGGCCCAAGCGTTTTTCACCTGGTTCAGGCAGATGGCCCCGGTGAAACCCACAAGTACCTGACCCAGGACACTGCCGACAGTCCACTTCAGGGTGTTCCCAAAGGCTTTATAAAAGGATTCGTCCTTCAAAATATCTATGTAATTTTTCAATCCCACAATTTTGAAGGTGTCCTTTATCATGGTCTTGTTTGTGAAGCTGTACAACACGGTGGAGCAAAGGGGATAAATCAGCAGACAGATAACCACTGCCATAGCCGGAGCCACGAAGATCCACCGGGTAACATCGATGCGGCGTGTCCGGTAAGTCCGCCCGGATAACCGATCTGGTTGTTTCATGGAAGCCTCCTTTTCTGAATCAGCCGTAGAAAGCGGGCGGGAAGGAATCTTCCCGCCCGCTGCCGACATTAGCCGACCATGGTCTCAAAGATTTCGTTCAGCTGATCTTCTGCTGCTTGTGCCGCAGTGGGAATATCTGTGCCGTTGATCAGGATGTCCTGGAACATTTCTTCCACCACACCCTGGCTGGTAAGCAGGCCTGCCTGGACGCTGGGGCCGTGCTCAAAGCCAATGGCCCGGCCTTCTGCAACAGCTTTTTCGATGACGGCAGCTTCTTCCGAGAACTGCTGTACGGTTTCGTTGCTCAGGTAAGCCTCCTGATCGGAGATACCCGTGATGGAGGGCAGCATGCCCACGGGAACAGCACTGAGGAAGTAGAGGTAGTTGTCATCCTGATACAGGTACTCAATGAACGCCTCGCATACATCCTTGTGTTCGCTGTTTTCCCACATAACCAGAGGAATATGGGTTGCTTCAGCACTGTAGTAAGAATCGCCTTCCTTATACAGAGGCAGGGGAGCGCAGGAGATGTACTCCAACAGGTCTTCCCGGTTGGAAGCAACACCGGAAATCATGAAGCCGGAGTTGAAGTCAAAGGCCGTGGTGCCCTGGTAGTACAGTGTAGCATGGTCGTTGACGGTGTAGTTAATGGTTTCGGCGGGGGAGCAGTTCTTATAAACATTGACCCAGAATTCAATGCCTTCCAGAGCGATATCGCTGGTCAGGTTGGCGGTCAGGTCATCGTTGAGCAGGCTGCCGCCGGCGGAACGGACATAGTAGTTCAGATAGCGGGTGCACAGCAGGTCGTTGGGGCTGCAGGAGAATCCGGCGCCGTAGACACCATCCTTGGTCAGGGCCACTGCTGCGTCATAGAACTCATCCCAGGTAGTGGGAACTTCCAGGCCAGCCTCTTCCAGCAGGTCTTCCCGGTACCACATAACCTGTGCGTGGGAGTAATAGGGAATGCCGTAGGTAACGCCGTCGGTAGTCATATCTCCCAGAGCATTTTCGGAGAAACGATCCCGGCCGATGCTGTCGATGACGCCGCTGATGTCTGCCAGGACACCTGTGTTGATCATTTCTGCGACTTCACCGGTGTTCTGGGCCACGCTGATGTCCGGCAGGTCGCCGGTGGTCAGGCCCGCATTCCACTTGGTGTTGAAATCGCCCCAGGACATGGTCTCGATGTTGATGGTCACGCCGGGGTTGGCTTCCATGAAGGATGCAGCAGCCGCTTCAATGGCTTCCATACGGGCGCCCTGGGTGAAGCAGTGCCAGAAGGTGATTTCTCCGCTGAGTTCCTTTGCTTCCGGGGCGTCTGCCGTTGTACCGGCGTCCGCTGCAGGTGCCGCAGTTTCCTGGGCAGTACCACCGCAGGCAGCCAGGGTTAACACCATGACCAGAGACAGCAGCAGGGCCAGAACTTTCTTTGCTTTCATTTGATTTCCTCCTCATAGTTTTTTAGAAACAGCTTTTTCCGTTCCTTGCTTCTGGCTTCATTATAGAGGAAATCCACCGCCGCTCGCAACACAGTTTCATGTCAAAACTATAACAAATCAATCAACTTTTGAACGGATATTTCAATTATATACAAAATGTAGCTCCATATATTGTTGATTATACATAAATCTGTTACGCTTCTCGGGAATTTTTTCGATAGTCCTGGGGACTGACGCCAAAGACTTCCCGGAAGGTTTTTGTAAAATAACTAGCCGATTCATACCCCACCCGGTAGCCGATTTCCGATATGGGCACATTGGTGGTCATCAGCAGATGGGAGGCATACAGGATCTTTGTTTCCTTGATGAACTCATAGATGGTCTTACCCATATATGTTTTGAACAGTCGGCGCAGGGTGCTCTCACTGACATCGCACATCTGGCACATCTGCTCCCGGGTCAGGTTGATCTCCGGATGCAGTGTCAAATAATCCACGAGAGCCTGAATTCTGGGGTCGGTTTTGTTCTGGGACGCCAGCGCCCGTTTTCGTATATACTTCATATCGTGTATGGACTCCATCATCAACCGGTCAGCCCGAACTGTCTCCTCCTGCTCCTCATCCTGGGCCGAACGGCGGGCCAGTGCCGCGCAAATCAGGTTCAGATATCCTCTGGTCTCCAGGCGCTTGTACTTGGCCCGGGAGATGGCGCTGTGATAGGTCTGTTCAAACCACTGTGCCATCTGGGGCTGATCTTGAAAGTCATACTGCCGTCCAATGTTCCACAGACGTTTCAGCATATCATCGTCCTGAATTTGAATAGACCCAATGAATCGGATGCTGATAAAGGAGATCTCTTCCAAAGCGGCACAGTAAAGGTGACAGCCCTGAGGAATGTAGAATACCTCCCCCGGGTGTACGGTAAAAACTTCCCCATCCACCACAAATTGCGCCGATCCCGAGCAAATATAACGCAGCATACAAAATGGCACCTGGGCAGTCAGATTCACCCATTCCTTGGGAAATCGGTATTTGTCCACATATAAAAACGTTGGAGAATAATTGCTGAATATCGGTTCCATGGCAGCTCCTTTTCCAAAAAATGGTTTATCTTTTTTTATTTTATTTTAACAAATTCCCCCTATTTTGCAATAGACTATATGAAATCAGAGTATTTTTAAGCGATTTGTTATAGTTTTGACCGTATCGTGATGTATACAACAGTATGACAATCTGCTACACTAATAACAGAACAATTCCTGGCAGTGCGCCGCATCTTAAGATACATTCCACAAAATCATGAACAGTGCAGTTTCTGCATTGTTTTCTCCACACTTCTCACAGGAAAGCCGGACAGAGCTGGTGCTCTGTCCGGCTTTCCCTTTGTCCATTCTACCGTTATTCCCTGTTTCTCTGTTTCCCATGGTCCAGGTAGTAGGCCATTCCCTGGTAGCTCATCTGCTGGGCCATCCACAGTCCGCCCACCAGCAAAATCCATGTAGGTTGGGCCATACCGCTGCCTGCCAACAGCACCAGTGCCAGCATCACCAAGGGAAAAATCACACTCATCACCTGGAAAGAGAAATAGCTGCACTGTCCAATCTGCCGCCGCTCCGCTTCGTCACAGCTCTGATACCAGTCCTTTTGGAACTTGGTGTCCAGCACATTACCTCGCTTTTCAGGGTAGATTACCTTGGTTGCTTTCACAGTGACAACCTGCATCACTGTGATCCACACCAACTGCACCACCAAAGACACAAGCAGCAGCAAAGCCCCCGTCCATCCTCCTGCCCGCAGCACGTGACTGCCCTGGCCATCGGTCCATTCCTGCTGAATGCCGATTCCCAAGGCGATAAACAGCCACACCATCGCCGCCACAGAGAAAGCCATTGCCTGACACAGCCGCCGATCCGCTTCCCGAAAGGCGGTGTCCTCTGTCTTGGCCCGGGGCAGCAACCCCTTGCCTTGGAAATAGAACACCGTACTTGCCAGCAGCAGAAGATACCCGGGAGCAAACCACCACAGTCCGAAAGATGCCAAAGCCTGGTTCACATTTGCAGAGGTCTCCAGGAGATTCTTTCCTGCCATGACAGTCAGAAATCCTGCCACAGCCCCCACTGCAGCCCATATCAGCATGGATACAGCAAACCGAATGTATACGCTTTTTCCGGATGATTTCGTTTTCATATTTCTTCCTCCTCGATAAGATAGAACACTTCGTCTACGGTCTTTCCGAAAATCTTGGCAATCCGCAGGGCCAGGGTGATAGAAGGGTTGTAGTCCCCACGCTCAATCAGACTGATGGTCTGACGGGACGCGCCCACCAGCGTGCCCAGCTCCTGCTGATTCAGTCCCTTGGATGCCCGCAGTTCTTTCAATCGGTTTCCCAGCGGCATAAACACACCTCCTAGTTGACAAAAATCCACGTCAGTTTGACAACTATTATTGTCATAATCAGTATAGCATTGACAATGATCTTTGTCAATAGCAAAAATCGTTGTCAGAAAATCCTGTAAAAAACGGCGCATGCTGGTATCCGTTCCCGAAACGCCAAAAATACCATTGCTTCCAAAGTCGTGCTGAACGGCAAGGTGGTCGGCGGTGCTGTTGCACCGCTGAAAAGGATGCGTGTCGTTCTGTACCGGCTTTGCGCAAATTGGTTTCGGCACTGGCCGATGTCCGCAGAATCGCTCCGGTTCCGCAGTGTAATACCCAGAAACATGACAAACCAGGCTTGCTTTTTCGGCAAGCCTGGTTTTTTATTCCGCCATTACAGCAGGGCCTTCAGATCTTCCTCCGGTGTGGTAATGGGGGCAATGTGGTAATTTTCCACCAGATAGTTCAGCACATTCTCCGACACGAATGCCGGCAGGGTGGGACCAAGACGGATATTCCGGATGCCCAGGTAAAGCAGCGTCAGCAGAATGCACACCGCCTTCTGCTCGTACCAGGACAGAACCATGGAAAGAGGCAGATCGTTAACGCCGCAGCCAAAGGCATTGGCCAAGGCAACCGCAATCTGGATGGCGCTGTAGGCGTCGTTGCACTGGCCAATGTCCATCAGCCGGGGCAGCCCCGCCACGGTGCCCAAATCCAGGTCATTGAACCGGTATTTGCCGCAGGCCAGGGTCAGAACCACCGTATCCGCCGGGGTCTGCTTGACAAATTCGGTGTAATAATTTCTTCCGGGCCGGGCGCCGTCACAGCCGCCTACCAGGAAGAAGTGCCGGATGGCGCCGGACTTCACTGCCTCCACCACCTTATCCGCCACGCTCAGTACGGTTCCCCGGGCAAAGCCGGTCATCACCGTTTCGCCGCCATTGATGCCGCTGAAGGTCTGATCTTCCCCAAAGCCGCCCAGAGCCAGGGCCTTCTCAATCACCGGGGTGAAGTCCTTTTCCTTTCCGATATGCACCATTTCCGGATAGGACACCACTTCTGTGGTAAACACCCGGTCGGCATAGCTGGCCTTGGGAGGCATCAGGCAGTTGGTAGTAAACAGAATGGGGGCAGGGAGATTGGCAAATTCCTTCTGCTGGTTCTGCCAGGCGGTGCCGAAGTTGCCCTTCAGATGGGAATACTTCTTCAGCTCCGGATAGGCGTGGGCCGGCAGCATTTCTCCATGGGTGTAGATGTTGATGCCCTTGCCCTGGGTCTGCTCCAGCAGCAGCTTCAGATCCAGCAGGTCATGGCCGGAAATCACAATGAAGGGGCCTTTTTCCACCTTCAGCGGCACCGTAGTCGGCACCGGTGTGCCGAAGGTTTCGGTGTTGGCCTTGTCCAGCAGCTCCATGCAGCGAAGGTTGTATTTGCCCACTTCCATCACAACAGGCAGCAGCTGCTCCATATCCCAGTCTTCCCCAACGGCAAACAGAGCCTTGGCCATGAACCGATTCAGTTCCTCATCGGTGTAGCCCAAAACCATGGCATGGTAAGCATAGGCAGCCACACCCCGGATGCCGAAGAGAATCAGGGATTTCAGGCTGCGGATGTCCGCTTCCGCTGTCCACAGCTTCTGCATGTCATAGTCCTCATTTCTGCCGCAGGGGGCGCCGCAGCCGGTGCAGCCGGGAAGCAAGGCAGCCTTTTCCTGGTGGACCTGGTCAATCAGCTCCTGCAGGGTCTGGGCATTGAAATTGACGTTGGTAACGGTGGCAAACAGCCCCTCAATCATCAGATTCCACACCCGGCCAGGAATCTGGGGGGCATTGTCGGTAGTCCGGGCCAGACCAATCAGGGCGCCGGTGAGGCGATCCTGCAAATTGGCTACATCTGCGCTTTTTCCGCAGACGCCGGCCTTGCCGGTACAGCCGCTGCAGCCGGCTGTCTGTTCACACTGAAAACAAAACATCTTGTGTTCCATTTTGATTTTCTCCTTTATGTTGGTTTTCTCAGCGATCTAAAATCTTGCCATCCACGGAGATGGTCACCACCTGCCAGGGGATGAATTTTCCGCTGTCTTGCAGGGCCTTCTTCGCTGCAATTTCCAGACCGCCGCAGCAGGGCACTTCCATGCGCACGATGGTCAGACTGCGGATATCGTTGTTTTGAAGAATCTGGGTCAGCTT
>CALXFP010000027.1 GCA_944387615.1 uncultured Oscillospiraceae bacterium
ATGCAGATTCTGGATACCAGCTGCATAGCCTTCTCCTGCCGGCCGGGGCAGATTCCCCTGCGGGGCAGCAAGCTGGGGCTGCGCAGCTACGGACAGGCGGAGTGCGAGCATCTGTTTATGAACAGCTTTTACAGCCTGTCCGGTGCCATGGGGGAACTGGATGCCACGGTGTCGTCTCTGGCTCTGTCCCGGCAAAGCGTGCTGATTGTGGGAGAGGAAGGAACGGGCAAGGAGCAGATTGCCCGGGCGCTGTATCTGCGAAGCACCCACACCAACATGCCCTTTGTGGTGTTCAACTGCAAGATTCTCACGGAAAAAAGCTGGGATTTTCTGCTGAATCATCCCAATTCTCCCTTTAACGACAACCACAATACCTTGTATTTCCAATACCTGGAAACCCTTCCGGAAATCCGGCTGGCCCAGCTGCAGGCCATGATTCAGGAAACGGGGCTTGCGAAGCGGCAGAAGCTGATCTTCTCCTGCACCTGCCGGGAAGGCGGGGCGCTGACGGAACCGGTGCGGCAGTTTACCCTGGATCTGGGATGTCTGAGCCTGCGGCTGCCCGCCCTGCGGACCCGGTCGGATGAAATTCCCTCTCTGGCGAGTCTGTATCTGAACAACCTGAACCAGGAGCTGGGCAAACAGATTTCCGGCTTTGATCCCAACGCCATTGACCAGCTGCGCCGGTACAAGTGGCCTAACAACAATACCCAGTTCAAGCAGGTGCTGTATGAACTGGCAACCCTGTGCGATTCCGTGTACATCCGCTCGTCCCTGGTGGCGGAGGTGTTGGCAAAAGAATCGGGACTGACTCACAGCGTGGCGCCGGAAGCTCCCAGAATTGGCGCAGAAGGAACCCTGGAAGAGATTACCCGGCAGGTAATCCGTCAGGCAGTGGCAGACCACGGCGGAAACCAGACCGCGGCTGCCCGGCAGCTGGGCATCAGCCGCACCACATTGTGGCGGTATCTGGGGAAAAAAGAAGAATAAACAAACAGCCCCCGGTGCGCCAGAGAGCGCACCGGGGGCAATTGCGTGGATAATAGGGTGAACCCCCGGTTACGGCACCGGGGGTTCTGCTATGGTACGTTTGAAAAGCGCCGATCAGGCGACGGGGAACATCAGCATGCAGCCGGCGGTCAGAGCCAGCAGACGGATGAAGTACTGGGGGATGGTGAACTTCCAGAACTCCTTCAGGGAGTAGTTGCCGATGCCCATGCACATTGCGGGCAGGCCGTCAATGGGCAGGAAGTGACCGTTCCAGCCGGAGACCACGATAGCAGCAGCGGCGGCGGTGGGGTTCAGGCCCAGGTTGACGCAGGTGGCAACTGCCATGGGAGCGAACACCAGAACGGTGCCGATGGTGGAACCGGTCATGGTAGCCAGCACGGAAGTCAGAACGCAGAATACGAAGATCAGGATGAAGGGGTTGACGCTGCCGCCCAGCATACCGGCAACAGTCTCGCCAACCAGGTTGGTCAGGCCGGTCACGCCCAGAGCCTCGGCAACACCGATAACACCGGCGGACATCAGGATGATGGGAGCGCCCATGCTGTCACGAACTTCCTTGAAGTCCAGAACGCCGACAAACAGCAGCACGGAAGCGGAAACAGCGCACAGAGCGTAGCCGGGATCGCCGATGAAGCTGTACAGGATCATGCCCAGGATGCCCACAGCGAAGCAGACGTAGACCACAACTTCTTTCCACTTGGGCAGCTGGCCGCCTTCGGCAGCAGCCTTGGCCTCGTCGGTGGCGGAAGCAATGTCATGGCTGGGCAGGAACTTGTAAGCAATCAGACACCAGGCAAAGAAGCCGGCGGACAGGATGAAGTTGGCAATGGCGAATCTGGGCAGGGAGACGTTCATAGCAGCGCCGCCGGCTTCCAGAACAGCCAGAACATAGCCAAACTGCAGGGCAGTGTTTACAGGAATCAGGGGATGGTTGCAGGCAAAACCGGCGGGCATCAGGAACTTGGAGCCGGGCAGGTTCTTGGAAGAGGGGATGGTGGACAGCAGGCCCAGGGTCATAACATAGTAAGCGGTGGAGCCGGTGCCGAACAGGCTGGTGCCCAGCATGACCACCAGCAGCATCAGAACATAGGCCTTAAAGCCGCCCTTGTTTGCCATCTTCACAACGGCAGACTTGAATGCGGCGATGAAGCTGGTTTTCTGCAAACCGGCGATGATCACCATGAAGGAGGCCAGCATCAGAATGCTGGGGTTGGAGAAACCGCGGAATGCGGTCTGGATGTCGGTAACACCGAACAGAACCATCAGCGCACAGGCAATGATGGGGGGCGCACCGAAGGGGACCTTTTCAGTCATGATCAGGTAGACCATGAAAGCCGTGACGGCCAGAGCGATAATCATGGGGATTGTCATTATGTAGTTCTCCTCTCTGTAATGTGGGAATTTTTATATGGTTTTAAGCTTCCCCCGCTTAAAAACAACCAATCAGGCGGCGACGGCTTCCGGGCAGATCCCCAAGAAGCAGCGCCTTTGCCGCAGGTTTTCCGTAGAATCAGACAGGCTTGTTCAGAATGTGGATGGCAAAGCCGCCGAACTCACCGTCCAGGTAGATGTTCTTGAGCTTGCCGTCATCGGTGTAGGCAGCGGTGTCCATGCGGAAGGAATATCCCTTTTCTTTCAGCTCGGCAACGGCGGCGTCCAGGTCGTCGGTACGCATGGCAATGTGGCCGTTGGTGCCCAGGAAGGGGGTCTTCATGCACTCAAAGTAATCGCCGCCGAATTCCGACTTCTGGCCGTGACGGGGAGTCAGGTTGAACAGCAGGCTAAGCAGCTGGGCAAGATCCGAAGCCGCTTCCGGGTTGGCGCAGTTGATGCCCACATGTTCCAGTGCAAACTTGTTGGTCATAATGCATTTCCTCCTCATTTGTGGGGGTCATGGGGATTTTCCCCATGACCGAATCCCGATTTACTGCTTCTTGGCGTTGGCCATGACAATGGCGTAGTCCATGGCGTTGACCAGGCTCAGCTCATTGGCGTGGCCGGAACCGGCATGGCCGAAGCCGGTGCCGTGGTCTACGGAAGCCCGGATGATGGGCAGGCCCAGAGTGACGTTCACGCCGGCAACTGCTTCCCAGTGCTTTTCTTCCCGGTTGTAGACAAAGCCCTTGACCTTCAGGGGGATGTGGCCCTGGTCGTGGTACATCACCACCACGATATCATACCAGCCGCCCAGTGCCTTGGAGAACACGGTGTCGGGAGGAGTGGGCTTCTTCTCGGGGATGCAGATGCCTTCTGCCATGGCTTCGTCGATGGCGGGCTGGATTTCCTCAATCTCTTCCCGGCCGAACATGCCGTTTTCGCCGCAGTGAGGGTTCAGACCGGCAACGCCGATCTTGGGCTCCTTGATGCCCAGGGCCTTGCAGCCTTCGTTGGCGATGCGGATGCACTCCAGCACACGAGCCTTCTTCACCCGGTCGCAGGCTTCCCGCAGGGAAACGTGGGTGGAGACGTGGACAACCCGCAGGTTGTCATGGGCCAGCATCATGGTGTACTTATCGGTGCCGGTGTAGTGAGCGTAGATTTCGGTGTGGCCGGAGTAGTGGTGGCCTGCCATGTTGATGGCTTCCTTGCTCAGGGCGTTGGTAACGGTGGCGTCAATCTCACCGGCCATGGCCAGCTCGATGACCTTCTTGACGTACTGGAAGGAAGCTTCGCCGCCGATGGCGCAGGCACCAACGCCGAAGGGCTTGGGCTCGGCCAGGTTGGAAGTGTCGGGAATGGAGTCGGCGGGAACCAGCTTCAGATCCATCAAGTCGATGGTGCCGTAGGTGTACTTGCCTTCGGCGGGGGAGGAAACCACGTTCAGGTTCAGCTTGATGCCGTTGACCTTCTCGGCAACCTTCAGCGCATAGCGCATGGCGGTTTCATCGCCCACAACCAGGGGCTTGCAGCGCTCGTATACGGCAGCATCAGAAAGAGCACGGACGGTAATTTCAGGGCCGTTGCCAAAGGGATCGCCCATGGAAATGCCCAGAATGGGTTTGAACATATTTGTTATCTCCTTATTGGGTGGATTTATTGTAAGATTAGTGCAGGTTTTCGGTGTCTTTCAGGACAGCCTTCAGGGCTTCCACACCCTCGTCGCACAGGTAGTTGAAGGGACGGCGGCAGTCGCCTACAGGATAGCCCAGCAGGTTGACGGCCTTCTTGATGATGGTGTTGGGGTTGCCGAACTTAAAGACGGGCTGAATCTTGGCAATCTCAGCCTGGGCAGCCTCGGCCTTCTCCAGGTCACCGGCTACGAAGTAGTTGTAGATGGAAGCCACGGTTTCGGGCCACAGGTTGGCACGGCCGGCGATGCCGCCCTTGCCGCCGTTCTGCAGGCAGAAGAAGATGTTGCCGTCGTTGCCTGCCAGCACGGAGAAGTCCTTGTCCAGTTCCTTGGTCTGGTCGATGTAGGCCTTCAGGTTGTCACGGTCGCCGGAGGAATCCTTGGCGCCCATGATGACGTCTACGTCCTTAGCCAGCTTCGCCACGGTTTCGGGCAGCAGCTTATTGCCGGTACGGGGCGGGATGTTGTACAGCACGATGGGGATGTTCACATGCTTGGCAACTTCCACATAGTGGTCATACAGTTCCTTCTGGCTGGCCACGGCGAAGCTGGGGGTGATGATGGACAGCACGTCGGCGCCCAGTTCCTCAGCCCGCTTGCTCATGTATACGGTATCCTGGGTGGAGATGCAGCCGGTGCCTGCATAGACGGGGATGCGGCCCTTGACCTGATCGATAACGGCTTCCAGAATCTCTTCCTTTTCCTTCATGCTCAGGATGTAGCCTTCGCCGTTGGTGCCGAAGGGGAAAATGCCATGGACACCGCCTGCAATCTGACGCTCTACCTGGTTGCGCAGCTCGGCAATGTTGACGCTCTCATCGGCGTTCATGGGGGTGACAATGGGGGGGATGATGCCTTTGATTTCCACGGATTTCATAATGGAATACCTCCTTACATAATTTCCAGATACAGCTTTCTTGCGTCCTCAGCGGTGACATGACGCATATTGTTCACCAGCAGACGCTGCACCTGCATACCGGCTGCAACCAGACCCTCCAGGTCGCTGGCGGGAACGCCAAACTCCTTCAGGCTGGTGGGAATCTCCAGGTGCTTGACGATGCCTTCCATCTTGGCAATCATCCAGGCGCTCTTTTCGTCTACGGTTTCACATTTGACCTTCTCATGGCAGCAGCGGTCATAGGCCAGAGCCAGACGCTCCCGGAAGGCGGGGTCCTGAGCGTTGAAGCGCATCACAGGAGCCAGCAAAATGGCATTGGAAACGCCGTGGGCGATGTGGTACTTGCCGCCCAGAGGATAGCTCAGAGCATGGACTGCGGTGGTGCCGGAAGCGGTGATGGCCAGACCGCCGTAGTAGGCAGCCATCTGCATCCGGTTCTTCTCTTCCATGGCTTCAGGATCGTCGCAGGCGCGCTCAATGTTGTTCAGAATCAGGTCGCAGCCTTCCAGAGCGTACATATCGCTGAAAGGATTGGCCTTGTTGGAGGTAAAGCACTCAATGCAGTGGGCCAGCGCGTCCACGCCGGTGGCGGCAGCGATCTTCCGGGGCAGGTTCTTGATCAGACGGGCATCCAGAATCACGTAGTCGGCAATCATGTTCTCGTTGACGATGCCGATCTTCAGTTCCTTCTCCGGCACACCCACGATGGCGTTGGGAGTTACCTCAGCGCCGGTACCGGCAGTGGTGGGAATCAGCACGATGGGCACGCACTTTTTTGCCATGCCGGGGTTGTCCAGCAGTTCCTTGACACCGTACTCGTCGGTAACCAGCACGCTGGCCAGCTTCGCTGCATCCATTACGCTGCCGCCGCCGCAGGCCACGATCAGGTCGGCGCCGCTTTCCTTGAACTGGTCCACAATCTTCTGCACGGCCATGTAGGAAGGCTCCGGAGGCAGATCATCCAGCACATAGTAGGAAACGCCGGTGGTCTTGACCACGTCTTCTGCCAGGGTGAACAGACCCAGGCTGCGCAGACCCTTGTCGGTGAACATGGCCACCTTCTTGGCATTCAGGGTCTTGATGATAGCGGCAATGTTGTCCATGGCGTTTTCGCCGCCGTAGACAGCATGGGGCATTTTCAGGTTGTAGGTTGTTAGCATACAGAACCACTCCTATCCAAAATTAGAATATTCAAAAATTATTTGGCGTCCCGGGCACCCTCACCGGAGGTGGGGTTGTACACGCCGTAGCGCTCCCGCTTGGCACCCATAACGTCGGCTTCGGTGAAGCTGACATACTTCACAGCCTTCCGGGTGAAGGCGGCGTAGGCCAGGTGCATCCGGCCGTCGGCACCCTGCATGATGGACGGATACTCGTACTGCTTGTTGTTGGTCTTGTTTTCGTCACCGATGAAGCCTTCGCCCCGCTCCATCCAGCGGATCATGGGGAAGGTCAGACCGCCGTCTTCGGACAATGCCACAGCCACCGGGCAGCGCAGGCCGGGCCAGGCGCACTTGCTGCGCATATCCTCGGAAACGCAGGTGGGGTTGTAGGCAATGGCAATCCGTCCGGACTGGGTGCGGATGGCGCTGATGGAAGAGTTGTTGTTGGGCAGTACCGTGGGCTTGGGCTCAGACCAGCTGTCGCCCCAGTCGAAGGATTCGCTGCGGTAGATGTTGTCTGCCTCCCGGCTGCGCATGAAGGCAACCAGATGTCCGTCGTCCAGCTCTACCACTGTGGGGTGCACCCGGCCGTTGGAGCGGGGCATCATCACCTGACGCCAGGTCTTACCCTGATCGTCGGAAATCCGGAAAGCGGAGGGGTCACCGGCCAGGCCGTCCACGGCGTCGGTACAGATCCAGGTGCCGTAAATCCAGCGGCCGTTTTTCAGAACCTGAATGCTCTGACGGCCGAAGGTGCCTTCTTCGGGGAAGATGGTTTCGTAATCGCTCCAGGTCTTGCCGCCGTCGAAGGACTTCTGGCAGCGAATCTGAGAGGTAAACTGCATGTTGTCCTTGCCGGGGACCCGATCCAGCTGGGCGGTGTACATGCACCAGACGGCACCGTCGGGGCCCAGGAACAGGGAAGGATTCTGCTCGGAGCGGGTGGGGTCGCCGGAGACGTTTACCGGTTCTTCCCATTTGTCTGCGCCCTTGGGCAGCCGGGCACATACGATGTGAATGTCGGCGTCGCCTTCAAAGGTGCCGGCAAACCAGCAGCACAGCAGGTCGCCGTTGGGAAGTTCCACCATTGCGGGGCCGTGGCAGGTGCGCCAGGGGCCGGGAGGGATAATGGCTTCTACGGTGCCCATTTCGCGGTTGCAGTAGACCTGACCGTCCATGGTCAAACCGGGAAGAATCGGATATTGCATATTGGTTACCTCCATAATATTGATTTTGCTTTATGCGCTGACTTGCTCAGACAGCATACATGACAAACTGATGAGAAGATCCGCTTTTCCAAATCCGCCGGATTTGGAGATCACATAACGGCTTACGCCCTGGTATTGGAAGCGGGAGAGTACCACGCCGGCCTCTACCTCGCACAAGGGCTCAATTTCGTGGATGCCCATGCAGTTCATGCACTGCATCAGGGTATCGCCGCCGGTGACCAGCAGGGTACCCGGCAGGTTCTCCTGGCTGATGGCCTTGAGAATCTGTCCCAGAGAACCGGAAATCCGCAGCCGTACGTCCTCCAGGGTCAGGCCCTGGGCCTTGGCGTAGTCGGCGGTGGGCTGGTTGGAACCGGGGTCGTTGCTGTCGATGATGGTGTGCTTTCCCTGCTGCAGCAGCGGCAGCCATTGGGCCAGCTGCTGCCGACCCTGGTCGCTGTCCCAGTAATCCGGCTCCAGCTTCTGCCGGGGCTCCATCCGAAGCCGCAGGAAACCGGCGGCCTGGGCGTGATCCAACTGGGTTTGGGTAATGGGATTGACGCTGCCGCACAGCACCAGCAGCCGGGAATCCAGTTTGGGAAGGACGGGCTCATGGTGCAGGGCGTTGGTGCCCAGCAGCTGAGGCAGCATGGCGGCGAAACCGGCGCAGCCTGCCATGATGGCCAGCTTCTTGCCCTCCATCAGCCGGTGGGCGGTGATGGACAGATCCCGTTCACTCAGGGAATCGAATACCAGGATGCCTTCCTGCTCCGGCAGAGCATCGCCGTAATCCAGGGGGGGCAGCACGGTGACGGGGTCCTGGGTCTGGGCGGCAATCAGCTTGTCCACCCGGGATTCCTTCACCGGCTCAAAGGGGTCCTTGCCGAATACGCTCTGGGCCACCGGCAGGTCCTGGATGTAGTGGACACCCTGCTTGGTGCAGCGGCCGATCTGGGGAAAGGCGGGGAGGAAGGGGAGCTGTTTTTCGCCGCTGGCGTGGAGCAGGGCGCTGAGTTCTGCGCCGATGTTGCCTCGCAGGGCGGAGTCTGTCTTTTTATAAATATGGGGGATTCCTGCCTGGACACCCTGGGTGACGATCCGATGTACGGTATCGTAGGCCTGCTGGGCGGGCATGTGCCGGGTTTCGGCATCCACCACCAGAATGTCCACATTTTGAACATCCTGGCTCCATTGGGAGACGGTATCGGTAATTACAATGGTTTTGGCCCCGTGAGAGGCAAATTGAACACCGGCATCCAGGGCGCCGGTAAAGTCGTCTGCAATCATCAATAGCTGGATCATCCAAATCTCTCCTCTTCGGTGCTATTGTTTATGGTTATTTTACCAGTCTTTTCTGGGTTTTCCCAGTGCGGAAACGGAAAAAACGTTTCATTATAGAACGTAATGTAAAAATGTGTGAATAAACGTCGAAAAAGTGTTGCAAAATAAAACACTTCGTTAAAAGTGATTTCTTAATCGTTCGGATTTAGAACGAACTGTAGTCGGGACAGAAAAACTCCCGCCGCAGCGAACTGCGGTGGGAGTCAATTCAAACAGGAAACAGATTATTCTACCCGGACAAGACCGTTTTCTCCGATGGTGATGGTCATGCCGTCTCGGACATAGGCCAAAAATTCGTCGCCCAGGCAGTCCACCACCGGCATCTGCACATTGTCCAGCCACACCGCTGCCAGTACGGAACCGGCGGCAGCCAGGGAGTCAATGGGATTGGAGAACAGCAGACAGGCAGGCTGCCGGTGCATGGAGCAGGCGCAGTAGAGCACCAGACCGCCGGTGGTGGAGCCGATGGTCTGGGGCAGGCACAGCGCCTTGCCTGCCATCTGCTTGCCATACAGGTCGGGGTTATTCTGGTCGCCGCAGGTGGCCTGCTTGTCGCCGAACTGCAGCGCCTTCTGGAAGGAGGCCAGGGTATTCAACCCGCCGTGGGATACCAGCGCCGGGGCAGTTGCGCAGCCCGGAGCAATCACACGTCCGTGAAATTCTCTCATTGGGGATTGCCTCCTTTCGTAATCTTCATCAGAATTTCCTCCTCGGTATAGTACCGGGCGGTGGTGTAGGTGCGCAGCTTATTGGAGCAGGTGATGACCGGCATGGGGCCGCACAAAGGATTATTCATGTACATCAGCGGGCAGATGCAGGACAAAATCACCCCGGTTGCCGCCAAACGGCCGCCGTAAGGGCTGCTTTCAAAGGCTTTCTTCACCCCGGGGGCGGTGGTGAATACCGTGGGGATGCAGACCTTCTGCCGACCGGCGGCTTTCAGACTCTGCTCCAGCCGCTCGGTCCAGTCCTGAAGCTGCTGCAAACTCAGGTGGGGGCAGCCTACGAAGCACAGCTTGGGCTTGGCGTTGGGATTTTTCCACACCAGCGGGTAATTGTCCTTCACCCGCTGCAGCTCGGCATCGTCAATGACGTAGACCTTGGCATCGGGGACAATCAGGTCGGTACCCTGTTCCTTGGCCTCCGGGGTCAGAACGTCAATGTGGTAAAGACCCACCGCACCGTTGGAGGCGGTGGCGGCGCCGAAATCCTTCAGATAGGCGCAGGCGGCCTCATCCAGCTCGGTACCCAGCCACTTGGTCATGCCCATCACATAGGGCACATCTTCCATGACCTTCATGCCGATGGCGGAGCCCAGCAGCTGGGCTTCCGGTTTCTTGGTGGTTTCCACCCGGATAATCCAGGTGGCCTTCCGGCCTTCGTCGGTGAGCAGGCCGAAATAGGGGACAAATCCCGCAATGGAGCCCATCAGGTCCATAATGCCGGAGTTGCGGTTGCACCGGGCACCCAGCACCGAGTTGGCGTAAACCACGGCGGAGGATTCCGCCCAGCTCAGAATCTCGCCCTTTTTCGGGCGGTTGCCCTGCTCATCCAGATAACAGGCGCAGCTGAAGGCTTCCTCGTCTTTCAGACCCAGCTGCCGCAGCTGGCCTTCGTAGAAGTCCTGCTTGCTGTACATGAACTTCTTGAACACCAGATTCTGCAGGAAATTGGCAGGCACCTTGGGGTCCAGGGGCCGGGGGTCCACGGAGAATTTCTGCCCGGAAACTGCACCGGCGTCAATCAGCTGATTCATCAGGTCGTACACCGGTCCCAGGGCCTTCAGACCGAAGGAGGTGACCAGGTGGTTATATTGGGAGGTGACGGGCACCATTTTCTCTGCACCGAAAATCTGGCCGTACATCACCAGGGTTTTCATAACCTTGGCCATGGTTTCGCCCTTGGCACCGTCCAGAATGGCTTGCTGCTTCGCTGTTAAATTCATTCCTGCGCCTCCTTACAGCTTCATGCAAACATCCCAGGCCCGCCAGATGACGGTGCGCAGATTGCCCACCTTAGCGGCATCGCCGACGATGTGAATGTGCCCTGCCTTGTCTGCCAGAGGGGCGGGGCGGTAGCCCACGGAGAGAATCACGGAGTCTGCCGGGATTTCCTCCTGGGTGCCGTCTTTCCGAGTGACCACCACGGAGCTGTCCTTGATTTCTTTCAGAGCGGTTTCCAGGTACACCGGTACCTGGTTGGTTTTGAAGAAGTCCCGCAGGTAGCTGGAGTTTGCCAGGCAGATGCCGGTAACGGCAATCAGGTCGTCCTTCATTTCCACAAGGGTGGGCTGCTTGCCCTGCAGGTACAGGTCATAGGCAATTTCGCAGCCGGTCAAACCGCCGCCGATGATGGTGACCTTGTCCCCCACGGCCTTCTTGCCCAGCAGGTAATCAATGGCCTGAATGCCCTTGTCCGCACCGGGAACGGGAAGGCGGTTGGCGGTAGCGCCGGTGGCAATGATGATTTCATCGGCGTTCAGGGAAGATACGTCCTTGACTTCCGTGTTCATCTTGACGGTCAGGTTGGGGTATCTGGTAAGTTCTCTGGCGTACCAGGCAAGCAGATCCCGGTCCTTTTCCTTGAAGGAGGGGGCAGCCGCTGCCTGGAACACGCCGCCGAGGCGGTCAGACTTTTCGTACAAGGTGACGCTGTAGCCCCGCTGGGCACAGACGATGGCGGACTCCATGCCGCCGATGCCGCCGCCGATGATGGCAATTTTCTTTGCCTTGGCAGCAGGCTGTACCCGGTATTTTTTCGACTGCATGGTCTTGGGATTGATGGCGCACCGGGCCATGCCCCGGGTGTCAAAGAAGGACTGGGCGTTGGCGTGGCCCTTGTAGTGGCACAGGTTGAAGCAGCCGTTGTGGCAGCAGATGCAGGGACGGATATCCTCCAGCCGATCCTCCATCAGCTTGGTGACCCATTCACCGTCGGCCAGGAACTGCCGGGCAACACCCACGCCGTCAATGCGGCCTTCCTTGACTGCCTGAGCGCCCACGTCCGGCTCCATCCGTCCGGCGCAGACCACGGGAATGTCCACAAACTGCTTGATGTGGGCAACGTCGTCCAGGTTGCAGTTCTGGGGCATGTACATGGGCGGATGGGCCCAGTACCAGGAGTCGTAGGTGCCGTTGTCGGCGTTGAGCATGTCGTAGCCGGCATCCTGCAGATACTTGGCGGCTTTCTCGCTCTCTTCCATATCCCGGCCGATTTCCTGGTAGTCTTCTCCCGGCAGAGCGCCGTAGCAGAAGTCCTTGACCTTGGAAATGACGCTGTAGCGCAGGGATACCGGGTAATCGCTGCCGCAGGTGTCCTTGATCGCCTTGACAATTTCCGCTGCGAAGCGATAGCGGTTTTCAAAGCTGCCGCCGTAGCGGTCGCTGCGGTGGTTGGTGTACTTCATGGCGAACTGATCCAGCAGATACCCTTCGTGAACGGCGTGGACTTCCACACCGTCAACCCCGGCCTCTTTGCACAGTGCGGCGGTTTTGGCAAAGGCGTTGATGATTTCCTGAATCTGCTCCAGGGTCATTTCCGGGCAGGTGATGTCCTCGGCCCAGCGGGAGGGCAGGGGGCTGGGGCTGGCCATCTGGTAGTTGGTGTCCAGAATGGGCTTGGCCAGTACCCGCAGCACGGGGTTTTTGTGCAGTATGGTGACTTCGTCGGAGATGCCCCAGGAGCGGCCCATGCCGGCGGTGAGCTGAATGAACAGTTTTGCTCCGGTGGCGTGAATCTGCTCCATGTAGTCTTTGAGCTGGCGGAACATCTTCTTGTTCTGGTACAGCCACCGGCCGCCGATGGTGTCCCGGATGGGAGCAATGCCGGGGATAATCAGGCCAACGTTATTCTGCGCCCGCTCCAGGAAGAAGTTTGCCGCTTCCTTGTCAAAATGATTGGGCTCCATCCAGCCGAACAGGGAGGTGCCGCCCATGGGACACAGGACGATGCGGTTTTTGATTTCCACATTGCCGATTTTCCAGGGGGTAAACAGAGCTTCGTATTTGGCGTCCATCCAAACCAATCCTTTCTTGTTTTGTATTTCCGGGTATCTGCCGGGTTATTTTTCCAGGCTGAAACGGAAGATGGCGGTTTCGTCCTGGTAATTTTCGTTGGAAACCCACAGGACAGACTTGTCCGTCAGGTTATAAACTGCGCTGTGGACAGTACAGGTGTTCTTGTCGTCGTTGCTCCAGTTCCGGCGGCCTACGCTGGCGAGAATCTCCATGGCGGCTTCCTCGTCAGCCACGATGCCATCGGTCTGGCTCAGCTGCTCGTAGAGTTTCTGGTACCGATCCAGGCCCTTCTGGTCGGCGGGATCGTCGTAGTAGCCGGGCTGGATGATGAAGTTGGTGATCCACTGGTAGTCGGACTGGCCTTCGGCCTGACCAATATGGGCATCGTCATCGTTGTAGGTCACCACCAGCTGACGGGCAGAACCATCCAGGTCGGTGGCGTCGGTGCCGTTGACCCATTCCAGAATCACGCTGGCGCCGGTGGCATCGGCTACCATATAATGGTAGGAGGTGGCGGCGGAGTCGTGCAGGTCGTATGTAGAGGCGATTTCCACGGCCTCTTCCACGTTGTCGGCGTAGTCCAGAATCAGACGCAGCAAGGTGGTGGAAGTGATGTCGGGCTTGTCGGTATTCAGGTCGGTGGGGACAATGGTTTCCTCGCCCTGGTAGCTCATGAAGATGCCGCAGCTGACGCCGGCGTCGTTCACGCCGTCCAGAGGAGCGTAGGGAGCGGCCAGACAGGTAACTTTGTTCATCAGCCCTTCCACATCCCGGTCCACATCCATGCCCAGAAACTGCAGGTCTACCGTGGAAATGGTGGCGTGGCGGCCTTCCGTAGCCTCGGTAAAGACGATGCAGGCGTTGGTTTTGGAAAAGTCATAGTTGCGGCCGAAGAGTCGGTCGCCCTCCGGGGTCTGGGCGGTGAAGGCAGAGCAGGCGATTTCGCTTTCGCTGATTTCCATTTCCAGCAGACCCTTGGTGATCTTGCCGGTGATGAAGTCAATCAGCTCTGCGTCGCTTTTGGCGCCGCCCTGGGCGATGAAGTCGTCCAGATAGAATCCGCCTTTGACCTCCATGGTGTAGACGGAGCCGTCCAGGTGATCGTCGTTTCTGGTGCGAACCTGCTGGAAACTTGCCACGGTGGCGATTTCATTGTGCCACAGGGCGAATACTGCGATGCCCAGCACCACAGCCAGGACGGCGACAATGGACACAATCCAAAGCAGGACTTTTTTCAACTGTTTCATGGGAACTCCTTAGAATAAAAAGAGATTTCCGGCCAGAAACCAGCTGCGCTCCCTGCTTCTTTGTACTATATCACAAATCGGGGTGTTTTTAAAGGGAAGGATGCTGGTAGTGTTATACAATGTAGCACTGGTATAATTGGCCAGATTGCCCAATTATACGCAATAGATATTGAGATGTCAACATCTATTTCCTGCGCTTTCTCCGATTCGATTGGCAGGAGAAGGGATTTTTCTGCCCACATGGCCCACTCGAATACCATTCGCTTGCCAAATGGGGGCAAATCTGGTATGCTGGGGCAGAGGTGAATGCCATGTATGAACTGGATCGGCAGCAATTCGGCGCCTTTGTGGCCCGGCTGCGGAAAGAAAAAGGATATACCCAGAAAGACCTGGCCCAGCAGCTGCACTTGTCGGACAAGGCGGTGAG
>CALXFP010000028.1 GCA_944387615.1 uncultured Oscillospiraceae bacterium
TGAGCGCAATGCGCCCATCTGAAATTCCCTAGTTTTGTTTACCGACAGGATGGTCACGAACTGTCCTATGAAATTAGATGTATTATACTTCTGTTTTTTCCAAATGTCAAACAAAAACTTCCGGCTCCTGAACAAACAGGAGCCGGAAGGGGAAATTAAGCCAGGTAAATTGCCTTGCAGGCCAGCATGGTTTCGTAGCAGTCCAGCTTGGAAACCAGTTCGATGGGAGCATGCATGCTCAGCACCGGCACACCGGCGTCAACGGTGACGATGTTCCGGTTGGCCATGTAAGCAGCCACGGTGCCGCCGCCGCCCTGGTCAACCTTGCCCAGGGTAGCAATCTGCCAGATGACACCAGCGTTGTTCAGCGTGGTGCGCACATGGCCCATGGCTTCGGCGGAAGCGTCGGAAGCGCCGCCCTTGCCCCGGGAACCGGTGTACTTGCAGATGGCAACACCGTAGTTGAGCAAGGAGTTGTTGCGCTTGTCGCTGACCTCGGGGAAGTTGGGGTCGAAGGCATTGGACACGTCGGCGGACAGGCAGAAGGAGTTGGCGAAGCAGTCGGCAAGCTTCACGCCCTGGGCATCGCACAGACCACCCACGAAGTGCTCGAAGAACTGGCTCTGCATGCCGGAAATGCCCACGGAGCCGATCTCTTCCTTGTCAGCCAGAATGCACACGGCAGTCTTGGTGGGATTCTCAACAGCAAACAGGGCATCCAGCTCGGCATAAGCGCACACCCGGTCGTCGTGGCCGTAGGCACCCAGCAGGCTGCGGTCCAGACCGACCTCCCGGCAGCGGCCGGCGGGGACAACGGTCAGTTCGGCAGACAGGAAGTCGGACTCGATCAGGCCGTACTTCTCGTTGAGCAGCTTCATGATGTTCAGCTTTACCAGGTCGGCGCCTTCGCCTTCCAGAGGCTCGGTGCCCAGCAGCACGTTCAGCTGCTCGCCTTCGATGCCCTTGGCCAGGGTCTTCTGCATCTGGTCGGCAGCCAGGTGGATCAGAAGGTCGGTGACCATCAGCACAGGATCGTTGTCATCTTCACCGATGGTGATGGTGACCACAGTGCCGTCCTTGCGGTACACCACACCGTGCAGAGCCAGGGGGATGGTGGGCCACTGGTACTTCTTGATGCCGCCGTAGTAGTGGGTCTTGAAGTAGGCAATTTCGCCGTCCTCGTACAGAGGATTGGGCTTAATGTCCATCCGGGGAGAGTCCACATGGGCGGCGCAGATGTTGACGCCCTTGGAAAGAGACTCGGAGCCGATCACTGCCAGAGCAATGGCCTTATCCCGGTTGTTGTAGTAGATCTTGTCGCCGGGCTTGACATCCATGCCGGGGACAAAGGGGCGGTAGCCCCGCTTTTCTGCTTCCTGCACAGCCCAGGCGGTCGCTTCCCGCTCGGTCTTGCAGGCATCGATAAAGGCCATGTAGCCTTTGCAGTAGGTTTCCATTTCTTCACGCTGCTGGGCAGTCAGCTGACGCAGGCCGTTCTTGGGCTTCATCAGCAGAGACTCCCGGAGTTCTTCAGTCGTCATAAATCAATCTCTCCTTTGGGTATGATTTCTTCTCCTATTATACCGAGTTGCTGTAAAAAAGCAAGGCATTTGTCACGGAACTGCGCCGGGCTTCCGTCGTTGGTCAGCACATAGCCGCATTTTTCCCGGAACCAGCCTTCTTCCTGCTGGGCGGCAATCCGGCGGCGGGCATAGTCTTCACTGATACCGTCCCGGGCCATGAGTCGCTGCACCCGGTCTTCCGTGGGAGCGGTGACGGCTACGGTAATGTCGCACAGCTGATCCAGTCCGCTTTCAAACAGGGCGATGGCGTCAATGGCTGCCAGGGAAGGATTGTCTGCCAGGCTGCGGCGCACCTGGGCCGCCACGGCGCTGTGGGTAATGGTATTCAGATCTTTCAGGGCGCTGGGGTCAGAAAAGACCACATTTCCCAACTTTTTCCGCTGCAAAATACCATTTTCCACGGTGCCCGGGAACCGGGCTTCAATCTGAGAAAGAAGCCGGGCATCGGTGGAAAGAAGCTGGTGGTAAATGGCGTCGCAGTCCAAAACCATTCCACCCTGATCGGCAATCAGCTGCAGCAGGGTGGTTTTTCCGCAGCCGGTGCCGCCGGTGATGCCCAGAATCATGCTTCTTCCTCCGCATCCACAATGTGGAAGGCAGCGGCCTTGCGCAGCCGGTTCTGCACGGCGTAGGCAACGCCCCCGCCTACCGGGCACCGGGCATAGACCTGGTGAATGGTGGGATCATCCAGCTCCCGCAAGGCGGCGAACAGACCGGCGGAGAGGGTGTTCACGTCCGCTTCCTGTCCATAAGACAGGGGATTGCAGCCTTCGTACAAAGGCAGTTCTTCTTCAAAGCACAGCACCCGATCTCCCGGGGTAAAGTGACGGTGGATGTAGGCAGCGGCCTTTTCCCGGCTGCCGGAGACGATGACCACCGGCTCCACGGGGGCATAGTGGCGGTACTTCATGCCGGGGGCTTTCACCACGGCATCTTTGTCAATCTGGGCGGTAACGGCTTTGTCAATGACCAGATCTCCCAGAACTTCCAGCAGCTGCTCCGGGCCAATGCCGCCGGGACGCAGCAGCCGGGGCCGCTCTTCGGTCAGGTCTACAATGGTGGATTCCACACCCACCCGGCAGAGACCGCCGTCTACAATGGCGGCGATTTTGCCGTCGTGGTCGTGGAGCACATGTTCGGCAGTGGTGGTGGAGGGTTTGCCGGAAATATTGGCGGAGGGGGCTGCAATGGGCACCCCGGACAGGCGGATGATTTCCCGGGTTACGGCGTTGTCCGGGCAGCGCACTGCCACGGTATCCAGTCCACCGGTGGTCCTGCGGGGGACAACATCCCGGGCAGGCAGCACAATGGTCAGCGGGCCGGGCCAGAATGCCCGGGCCAGATCGTAGGCGCTTTGGGGAATGTGGTGGCAGAACAGTTCCATCTGTTCGGCACCGCAGATGTGCAGAATCAGGGGATTGTCCTGGGGACGGCCCTTGGCCAGGAAAATCTTGGCCACGGCATCCTCATCCAGACCATTGGCGCCCAGACCGTAGACGGTTTCCGTGGGAATGGCCACCAGTTCTCCTTTTTGAATCAGTTCCGCCGCAATGGCAGCCGTCTGGGGCTGATCGGCGGAAAGCAGTAAGGTTTGCATGGGTATCCTCCATAAAAACGCAAGGGAGCAGCCATGGGCTGCTCCCTTGAGAAAGCGAAATTACACGGTGGGCTGGTTGGCAGCTTCGATGATCTTGACGAACTTCTCGGGAACCAGGGAAGCGCCGCCGATCAGGCCGCCGTCGATGTCGGGCTGAGCCAGCAGCTCGAAGGCGTTCTTCTCGTTCATGGAACCGCCGTACAGGATGGAGATGGCGCGGGCGTTCTTGGAAGAGTACAGCTTGCGCACCACGCTGCGGATCATTTCGCAGACTTCCTCAGCCTGCTCGGGGGTAGCGGTCAGGCCGGTGCCGATGGCCCAGATGGGCTCGTAGGCGATGATGACCTTGCGGATCTTGTCTTCGGGCACGCCAGCCAGACCCAGCTTGATCTGCATGGTGATCCACTCAGCGGTAACACCGCTGTTGCGCTGCTCCAGGCTCTCGCCGCAGCACAGGATGGGGATCAGACCAGCTTCCAGAGCGGCCAGAACCTTGGCATTGATATCGGCGTCGGTTTCGCCCATGGCGCGGCGCTCGGAGTGGCCGATGATGACGTACTTGCAGCCGGCATCGGTCAGCATGTTGGTGGCGATTTCGCCGGTGTAAGCGCCGGAGGGATTGGCGTTGCAGTTCTCAGCGCCGATGCCCACGCGGGTCTCCCGCATAGCCCGGACAGCAGCGGGGATGCACACGGCGGGAACGCACAGAGCAACATCACACCAACGGCCCTTGGGCATAATGGCCTTCAGCTGGGTCATAAACTCCTTGGTTTCGGTGGGGGTCTTGTTCATCTTCCAGTTACCGGCAATGACGGTCTTACGATACTTACGATTCATTTTCTTTTCTCCTTTTATTACAACATGGATGTAGTTACACCATGTGAATATACAAATTAAATGGTTTTTCAGTTTCCAAACAGGGGAAAGGCAGGCCGGGGAAAGGGGCCGATGCACGCACCGGCCCCTGCAAAACGCCAGATAGAAGCCTTACTTATCCTGCAGGCAGGCAATGCCGGGCAGCTCCAGCCCTTCCAGGAACTCCAGGGAAGCGCCGCCGCCGGTGGAGATGTGGGTGATCTTGTCAGCGAAGCCCAGCTGTTCGCAGGCAGCAGCGCTGTCGCCGCCGCCAACAATGGTGATGGCCTCGGAATCAGCCAGAGCCTGAGCAACGGCAATGGTGCCGGCAGCCAGGGTGGGGTTCTCGAACACGCCCATGGGGCCGTTCCAGACAACCGTCTTGGCGCTCTTCACAGCGTCGGCAAACAGAGTGCGGGTCTTCTCGCCGATATCCAGGCCTTCCTTGTTGGAGGGGATGGAATCCACATTCACGGTCTCCACGGTCACAGGGCCGTCGATGGGGGAGGGGAAGCCGTCAGCCACAACGGTGTCGATGGGCAGCAGCAGCTTGACGCCCTTGGCTTCAGCCTTGGCCATCATTTCCTTGCAGTAGTCGATCTTGGTGTCGTCCAGCAGGGAGTTGCCAACGGAGTAGCCCTTGGCAGCCAGGAAGGTGTAAGCCATACCGCCGCCGATGATCAGGGTGTCCACCTTTTCCAGCAGGTTGTTGATAACATTGAGCTTGTCGGAAACCTTGGCGCCGCCCAGGATGGCAACGAAGGGACGCTCGGGGTTGGCCAGAGCCTTGCCCATGATGGAAACTTCCTTCTGCACCAGGTAGCCGCAGACGGCGGGCAGGTAGTCAGCCACACCGGCGGTAGAGGAGTGAGCGCGGTGAGCGGTACCGAAAGCGTCGTTGACAAAGATGTCGGCCATGGAAGCCAGCTCCTTGCTCAGCTCGGGATCGTTCTTGGTCTCGCCCTTCATGTAACGGGTGTTCTCCAGCAGCATGACCTGGCCTTCGCCCAGAGCGGCGGCCTTGGCCTTGGCGTCCTCACCGGCTACGTCGGCAGCCATGATGACTTCCTGTCCCAGCAGCTGGCTCAGACGGTCGGCAACCACCTTCAGGCTCAGCTCGGGCTTCCACTCGCCCTTAGGCTTGCCCATGTGAGAGCACAGAATGACCTTGGCCTTGTGGGCGATCAGGTACTGGATGGTGGGCAGAGCGGCAACAATCCGCTTGTCGGAGGTGATGACACCGTTCTTGGTGGGAACGTTGAAATCACAGCGGCACAGCACGCGCTTGCCGGCTACGTCGATGTCTTCAATAGACTTCTTGTTGTAGTTCATAGTTACTCCTCCATAAAATTATCGGGAATCTTCCGGGCAGGAGGCACGCTGCCTGAAAGGTCAGTCCCGCATTTTTCCATAATCCTGCAAATCGGGGAAGGACAGCTGCCGCAGGGCTTCATACACGGTGATGGCCACCGCATTGCTCAGATTCAAGCTGCGGGCATCGCTGCGCATGGGGATGCGGACGCACTGGTCGTAGTGCTGCTCCAGAAACGGCTCCGGCAGCCCCTTGGTCTCTTTGCCGAAGAAGAGGTAACACCCGTCATGAAACTGAGCCTGGGTGTAGCTGCGGGGAGCTTTGGTGGAAAGACACCACATTTCCTCCACAGTGTTCTTGGCAAAAAAATCATCCAGGTTATCGTAAACCGAAACCGACACCAGATGCCAGTAATCCAGCCCGGCCCGACGGACGGCTTTTTCCGAAATGTCAAAGCCCAGGGGGCGGATCAGATGGAGTCTTGCTCCGGTGGCGGCGCAGGTGCGGGCAATGTTGCCGCAGTTCTGGGGAATCTCCGGCTCCACCAGTACGATATTCAGCAAAAACCTCACCTCGGCAGGACAGAACTTGGACAGACTATTTCAATCCGTTCGCAACCTATTGTAAGACAAATGTACCGTAAAATCAATCGTGAAAATTCTATTTTTTCAAGTTTTTATAGTATTCACATAAATTTAGGAGCAATAGACGGAAATTTGGTGAAAATGCAGAAGCTAACTCCGGAAGAAAGAAATTCACTGTAAATATCTCAAGAGAAAACCGGGAAAAACAGAAAAAATCCGGATGTTTTTCCCATTCTTTCTCCCAAAATGTGGATTTGGTCAAAATGCAAAATGTACCGCTGACAAGAGCGGTACATTTTCTGATCTGAAATTGGAAAAATCAGCCCACAGCCAGCAGCAGTTCTCCGCCGGAATAGTACCAGGTACCGCCGGGAGCAGAGAGAATCTGACTGTTGGACAATGTCACATCCAGCCGCAGATACAGCTGATGATCTTCCTCCATTTTCGGAATCTGGAAGGAGACGGCGTTCAGGGTGCAGCCGTAGCTGTTGGAGCCGTCGGTGGAGGACAGGGTGATCGGCTGCTGGGCAATATCCTGGCCGTCCATGGTCAGAATCATCTGGGCATCCTTCAGGGTGATGGGCTGGCCGTCGTTGGTAATCCGGGGCAGCTGGACCTGGACTTCGCCGCCGGTGATGGTCAGATTCTTGCCGTCAAAGTCGGAAGATTCCACCAGCACGTTGCAGTAGGAATTCAGAGCAGAGGCCATGTTGACCAGGGTTTCGTCGGTGAGGTCGGTGGGGGTATTCAGGGCGATTTCCGAGGTGGTGCCGTCGGCGGAAACCACGGCGTAATAGCAGTAGCCATCTGCCGCATTCAGATCCGCGGAGGCGACGTAGTTATCTCCTTCCCGCTCACAGGGAACATTGGCAATCTCTTCGCCCTCCAGGCGAACCACAAAGGAAACGCCATCATAGCTGTCGTCGCCCGGGGTGAGGGTCAGGTTGACGGTGGCGCCGTTGGGGCTGCTCCAGGTGGTAGCATTCATGGACCAGGACATGCCGGCTTCGCTGGAAACCACGGCCTGGGAAGTTCCTTGGGTGGGCTGGGCCTGTTCCTGCTGCTTGCCGCAGCCGGTCATGGCCAGGGACAGCAGAGTTACCAGGGCAATCAGAGACAAAAGGGGTTTGCGAGTCATATTGGTTCCTCCTCATCAGCTGGTGCATCTCAATGTCTGTCTATTATAGCGCAAAAGTTTACAATTTGCAACCTTTTTTCCGGCAAATTCCAAACACAAATAGAAATACCGGGAAGCCCTGGCGTGGCTTCCCGGTAAGCGGGTTACACAATGCGGGTCCATTCCGTGACCAGCAGTCCGGGAATTGCCCAGACCAGCTGATACAGCAAAATGTTGGTGGGTGTCAGCAGCTCGGTATTGCCAAGCAGTGCCAGCACCAGCATAATCAGCATGCCCAGAATGCCGCCGATCAGGTGGATGGTGACACCCAGCTTTGCCGCGGTGCGCAGGGCACGGGCGCCGGTGACGGCATAGGCCGCGCTGACCAGTTCTTCCCGGGTGGTCATAGCCAGTACCGGAGCTTCCGGATTGGGCTGAACCTGGCGCAGCTGCCGGGAGACTTCCCGGTCGGGGAAGGCCATCCGGCGGGTCTTGATTTCAAACTTGGCCTGCAGGAAGCTCTCGGTTAACATAAAGTCATCGCAGAGCATCACAGGAGTCAGCTTGGAGTAGCCGCACAGGGTCACCAGACCGGCGGCGGAAGAACGCATCTTGGCGTAGGTAATGGCGTAGACCGCACACAGCTGACCATCCACAGCCACATAGACCGCCTGGTTGACCATGGTGCCTTCCGGAATTTCCACGCCCATATCCTGCAGGAAGTTCAGACTGCCCAGCAGAACCGGTTCGCCGCAGATTTCGCCGCCGATGCCGCCGTCGCCGTAGTTCTGGAAATTTTCCACAGGGTATTCGGACGCACCCCGGCTGGACAGCAGCTGCTGGAACACCGGCACCAGATCGCCCCCGGCAATGCTGATGAGGGAGGCGGAATAGCTGACGATGTCGTCCGGGTTGCGATTGCCGTAGAATTTCACGCCGTTGAGCTTGGTGCTTCCCTGGGGGAACAGGTCGTGGTCATTCAGGGGGAAGGCCACTTTGCCGCCCAGACCCTTCACACCCTGCCAGCCGCACAGCACAGCGCCGACCATATGCAGCCGCTGCTCCAGAATGGAGGTGGGACGGGAAACGGAAATAAAGAATGTGGCGGGCACGGCCACCAACAGGCTGGTGGACAGAATCTGCACGCCCATGCTGAGGCCATGGAACAGACCCGCAAACACGGCGATGCAGATGCAGGCCAGCAGGCTCAGTCCACCGTAAATGGACTGCACCAGCTGAGGGCCGGAGGTGCGGTTATAGGTTTCCATAAAATCTTCCACTTCGCCCTCGGTGCGCAGCAGACCGTCCTTGCCCTGGAAGTAATCGCTGACCCGCACCAGTCCATGCAGACGCACAGCCTTACGCATGGTGTCCATCTGGGACAGCTCCGTATTGCGCTGCTGCAGTCTTGCCCACAGGGCCATGGTCATTTCCAGGCAGAAGGCGGCGCAGCAGGGAACCCGCAGTTCCATCAGACAGAAGGCCCCGTCCACCATGCAGGCGGCGAAGGTCAGTGTCAGCAATGTGTTCAGGGTGAAGCGGCCCTTCAGCAGGTCGCCTACACTGTCCATCATCAGAGAACTGCCGAACAAGGCAGAGAGCATCATGCAAAGCACCTGGCTGAAAATCACCAGCCGCAGCCGGTTTTCCGGAATCATATCCAGCACAAACAAGGTAGTCACGCCGACGCACAGTGCCACCAGCAGTACGTTAATCAGCAGGGCAATCTGCAGCTTGGTGGTGCCCACTTCCGACAAAGCGTAGTACCGCTTTTCCGGACCGGCAACCAGCTTCTTTTTCAGCTCCTTCAGACGGGAGCGGGGGGTGAAGACGATGGGGGCGGGGATAAAGGTTTCCTCCGTCTGGAAGGCAGGCTCGGCCGCAGCGGGAGCGGGCTCTTCCTCCGACAGGTCAAATTCCAGGGTATCATCCTCGGAATCCGCGGTTTCCTGGGAATCCTCGGAGAGGGGTTCGTAGGTTGCGGTATCATCCTCCGTTTCGGCAGAATCCCCGTCGGCCGGCTCCAGCTCCGAGAGGTCCAAATCGGACAGATCCAGATCGTCCTGATCCGCGGCACCTTCCGGGGCGGTCAGATCCGGCATATCCAGATCTTCTTCCTGGGTCTGCACCATGGAAGAAAGTTCCGGCAGTTCGGTCAGTTCCGACAGCTCCGGGGTTTCCTCCTGGGAGTCTTCGTGAAATTCGTTGAGAATGTCGTCCAGGTCAAATTCCTGGAGTTCGTCTTTGTTGTCCATCATTGGGTATCCTCCTGGTTATCGGCGCTGGCGTACCGCCTCATACAATAAAATAGATGCGGCGGCGGACGCGTTCAGGGAACTGATGCGCCCGTTCATGGGAATGTGCACCATCACATCGCAGTTTTTGCGAACCAGCTGGCTCATGCCGTCGCCCTCGTTGCCAATGACAATGGCAGCCGGGCCCGTCAGGTCAGCCTGGTACATGGGAATGGAGCCTTCGGCGGCGGTGCCGTAAATCCACACGCCTTTCTCCTTCAGCTCGGCAATGGCGTTGTTGATATTGGTGACCCGGGCCACCTTCATATACTCCATAGCACCGGCGGAAGCCTTTGCCACCGTGGCGGTGAGTCCTACGCTGCGGCGCTTGGGGATAATGACACCGTGAGCGCCGGCGCATTCGGCGCTTCGCAAAATGGCACCCAGATTGTGGGGGTCGGACAGTTCGTCACAGATCACCAGCAGCGGTGCCTGGCCCCGGCTGGCGGCCTCTTCCAGAAGGTCGTCAATGGTGTAATAATCGTGGGCGGCTACCAGGGCGATGATTCCCTGATGAGACCGGGTGGTGGACATGGCGTCCAGCTTCCGGCGATCCACCGGAACCACCACAGCTCCGGCTTCCTTGGCCTGGGCAGCCAAGCGCTGCAGACCCCGGTCTGTATCACCGGAGGCCACAAATACTTTATCAATGGTACGTCCGCTTTTCAATGCCTCCTGGATGGCGTTGCGGCCTTCCAGCTGGCCCTCTACTTCTTCCACGCTGCTTCGTTCGGCAAACCGGTCTGCCCGGCGTGGGATATCCCGTCCCTGGGGACGGCGCTTTTCGTTCATAGGTTTCAACTCCAGAATCAGCTTTCTGTCCATGTCGGGCAAAGCGAGGAGATTTCGCACCAATACTCCCAGACATAGCGATAGATAATAACAGTATAGCAGATTTTTTTCCATTGCTCAACTCTTTTTTTTCGGGCGGGACGGACAAATGCCGGTTTTTCCAGCCATTCACAGAAAGTTTACGGCAAATCTCAGAATCCTTCGTTGCCTACGGCGGAAAAATATGCTATGATGGGAAAAATGTAACAACCCAAGGAGGCGAGCGGATATGGATCCCAATCGCGGAAATGATTCCAATAATCCACAAAAGCCCGACGGCAACCGGCCAAAGGGCAGTTATTTTACCCCTTTGATGATCGCACTGGCTCTGGTGCTGGTATTCAGCTGGGTGATGAACCTGGTAGAAAGCAGCCAGTATACCCAGACTACCTATTCCGATTTTCTGGAGGCCAAGAACGCAGGACAGCTGGCAGAAGTGGAATTTCAGACAGACCGGGTATTGTATATGACCAAGGAAGAGGCGGCCAAGCCCCCTGCGGAGCAGAAGGCCTGCTACACCGGCCTGCCGGACGGCGGTGACTGGGCAGCCATGGGCGAGGAATTAGCTGCCCAGGGCGTCACGGTCAACGAGAAAATTGTGGAGGACAACTCCCTCATCATGATGATCCTGTCTTACGTCATCATGATCGGCGGACTGTTCTTCGTGATGAACATGCTGACCAAGCGCATGGGCGGCGAAGGCATGATGGGCGGCTTCGGCAAGAGCAAGGCCAAGGTCTACATGGAAAAGCAGACCGGCGTCACCTTCAAGGATGTGGCAGGACAGGATGAAGCCAAGGAATCCCTGCAGGAAATTATCGATTTCCTCCACAATCCCCAGAAATATACCGCCATCGGCGCCAAACTGCCCAAGGGCGCTTTGCTGGTTGGCTCTCCCGGTACCGGCAAGACCCTGCTTGCCAAGGCAGTTGCCGGTGAGGCGGATGTGCCCTTCTTCTCCATCTCCGGTTCGGACTTTGTGGAGATGTTCGTGGGCATGGGCGCCAGCCGGGTGCGGGACCTGTTCCAGCAGGCGGCCAAGGTGGCTCCCTGTATTATCTTCATTGACGAAATTGACGCTGTGGGCCGTTCCCGGGACAATCGGTTCGGCAACAACTCCGAGCAGGAGCAGACCCTGAACCAGCTGCTCAGCGAAATCGACGGCTTTGAGCCTTCCAAGGGCATCGTCTGTCTGGCAGCCACCAACCGGCCCGAAGTGCTGGACAAGGCGCTGCTGCGGCCCGGCCGGTTTGACCGGCGGATCATCGTGGATCGTCCCAACCTCCAGGGCCGTCTGGATACCCTGAAGGTGCATACCCGGAAAATCCGGCTCAGCGAGGACGTGGATCTGCGCAAGATTGCCCAGGCCACTGCCGGTGCCGTGGGTGCGGACCTTGCCAACCTGGTCAACGAGGCCGCTCTTCGGGCCGTCCGCAAGGGCCGTCAGGCGGTGAACCAGGAGGACCTGCTGGTGTCTTTTGAAACCGTCATCGCCGGTACGGAAAAGAAAAACACCGTGCTCACCGACATGGAAAAGCGGCTGGTTGCCTACCATGAAGTGGGACACGCCCTGGTGGCGGCGCTGGAGAAGCACTCCCAGCCGGTGTCCAAGATCACCATTGTACCCCATACCTCCGGCGCTCTGGGCTACACCATGCAGATGCCGGAAGAGGAAAAGTTCCTCAGCACCGCCGACGAGCTGCGTACGGAGCTGCGGACCCTGGTGGGCGGCCGTGCCGCAGAGCAGGTGGTGTTTGGCATCCAGACCACCGGCGCTGCCAACGACATCCAGCGGGCAACTTCTCTGGCCCGGAATATGGTGACCCAGTACGGCATGAGCGAGAAGTTCGGTCTGATGACCACCGCTTCCGTCCAGAACCAGTACCTGGACGGCCAGGCCTATATGGACTGCGCCCAGAGTACCGCTGCCCAGGTGGACGAGGAAGTCAAGAAAATCCTGGAAAATGCTTACACCGATGCCAAGCGGATTCTGACGGACAACCGGGGACTGCTGGACGAGATTTCCGAGTTCCTGCTGGTCAAGGAGACCATCACCGGCGACGAGCTGATGGCCTTCATCAACGCCGACAAGAACAAGCTGCCTGAGCCTCAGGAATCTGAGGAAACCCAAACTGCGGAAGAATAACCCCCAAGCCCCCACAAAAGCGGAAAATCTGCTCTTGTGGGGGCTTTGCTGTATCTTAACCGGCTGTACATTGACACCGGCTTGCCCCTCTGGTATAATACAAGCAATTTTATTTTAAAGGAAGGTGATAGATTCAATGGACAGTTGCGGTAGTACAGACGGTGGTAATCCTGACAATTTGCGTTTGTTTTCGTGTGGCATGCCTGTGTCCTGTTTGTAGGGATCGGTATGTCTTTTTTTGTTGCATTTACGAAACAAACCGGAATTGAAAGGAAGAAAATGGTATGATTACAGAACATATTGGAAGTATTGTGGGGATGCTGGTGTGCGTGATTCTGTCGGCATATTTTTCCGCTACGGAGACCGCCTTCGCATCCTTGAATAAAACCAGGCTGAAGGCCTTGGCGGAAAAGGGAAACAAGCGGGCCAGACAGACCCTGGATCTGGCGGAAAGCTATGACAAGCTGATTTCCACCGTGCTCATCGGCAACAACATTGTCAACATTGCCACCGCCTCCATCGGCACGCTGTTTTTTGTGGATTTGCTGGGAGATATGGGCGCAACCGTGTCCACGGCGGTGATTACCGTTGTGGTGCTGATTTTCGGAGAGATTACCCCCAAGAGCATTGCCAAGGATTATCCGGAAAAGTTCGCCATGTTTTCCGCACCGCTGATTCATGGCCTGATGGTGGTGCTGACGCCCTTGAATTACCTGTTTTCCCGGTGGAAAGACTTGGTCAGTGCGTTGTTTCATTCCCGGCAGGAGGAAAAAATGTCTCAGGAAGAACTGCTGCTTTTGCTGGAAGAGGTGGAGCAGGAAGGCGCCATTGACGAAAGCGAAGGGGAACTTCTGCGCAACGCCGTGGAATTTGGAGACCTGGAAGCCCGGGACATTCTGACCCACCGGGTAGACCTGGAGGCCGTCAGCGTGGACGCAACCAAGGAAGAAGTGGCCCAGGCCTTTACCGATTCCCGGTTCTCCCGGCTGCTGGTTTATGAAGGCAGCGTGGATAAGATCGTAGGCGTGATTCACCAGAAGGACTTTTACCAGGGCATGGGCGTCAATCCCAGCCCGGTCAGTGAGATTATGACCCCGCCCCTGTTTATCCACCAGTCGGAAAAGGTGGACGATCTGCTGCAGCTGCTGCAGTCCAGCAAGTCCCACCTGGCGGTGATTATCGACGAGTACGGCGGCACCCTGGGCATCGTCACCATGGAGGATATTCTGGAAGAACTGGTGGGAGAAATCTGGGACGAACACGACGAAGTGAAAGAGCCAATCCGCAAGCTGGAGGAAAATACCTATGCCGTGGACTGCACGGTGACATTGGATGATTTCTGCGACTTCTTTGACATTGAGACGGATTCCGAGCGGGTATCTCTCGGCGGCTGGATTATGGAACAGCTGGAGGGCATCCCCCGGCAGGGAGACTGGTTTACTTATGAAAACCTGACCATCACCGCTACCCAGACCGACGATCATCGGGTGGAACTGGCTACCGTCAAAGTATGACAAAAAGAACCGACCCAGGAGCAGGAGACTGCGGTGAAAAAAGCATAACAAATCCCGGCGCAGCCATTTGGCTGCGCCGGGTACTTTTTTCAGTTTAGTCGTCGTTCTTGGCGTCGGCGATGATCTTGGCCTGGTTGGCCTTGGGCACTTCCTCGTAGCGGACAAAGTCC
>CALXFP010000029.1 GCA_944387615.1 uncultured Oscillospiraceae bacterium
AGGAATTTTCATGCTAATGAGCTGGATTTGGGCCATTATTTCCGCAATTAGTCTGTGTTCTGCCTTCCTTACCGGCAATGGCAGCGCACTGGCAGGCGCTGTGGTCCAGGGTGCCGGGGCCGGTGTGAACCTGGCGATTACCATGGCAGGCAGCTTATGCCTGTGGTCCGGTGTAGGCGCCGTTATGGAGGCAGCCGGCATTACGGACATGCTCAGCAGGCTCTTTCGTCCCCTGCTGCACAGGGTGTTTCCCTCTACCAAGAAGGATGCGGCCCTGTCCAGGGACCTCAGCGGAAATATCTGCGCCAATTTCTTAGGTCTGGGTAACGCCGCCACACCACTGGGAATCCGTGCCGCCCAGCGGCTGAAGCGGGGAGATACTGCCACAGACGAGCTGTGCCGTTTGATTGTTCTCAATACCGCCTCCATCCAGCTGATTCCCGCCAATGTGGCAGCGGTACGCAGCGGCCTTGGCTGCCAGAGTCCCTTTGACATTCTGCCTGCGGTATGGATTACCAGTGCGCTGTCTGCGGGCCTGGGAGTTATGGCAGCGTTTCTGCTGGGAAGGGTTTGGAAATCATGACGGATTATCTGGTTCCTTTGATTCTATTCGTCACAACCGCCCTGGCGCTGCGCAGGAAGGAACGGGCCTATGATCTGATGCTGGATGGTGCAGCCCAGGGGCTGAAGCTGCTAGTTACCATTCTTCCGGCACTGATTGTGCTGCTGACGGCGGTGTACATGCTCCGGGCCTCCGGCGCCACGGAAATTCTCAGCGGCTTTCTGTCACCTGTCTTTTCCTTCTTCGGGATTCCCCCGGAAACTGCCATGCTGGTTCTCATCCGCCCCATCAGCGGCAGTGCGGCACTGGCTGTGGGAGCAGAACTCATGGGACGCTACGGTGTGGATTCCACTATTGGGCGAACCGCTGCGGTGATGCTGGGTTCCACCGAGACAACCTTCTACACCATCAGCGTCTACTTTGGCGCTGCCGGCATCCGGAACACCCGATACACCGTACCCGCTGCGCTGTTTGCCGATTTTGTGGGCTTTTTCATGGCGTCCTGGACTGTAAAGTTTCTGTTTTAGGATTCTTGAGGATTCTCCGCTTTCAAGGCGGCGCTTCTTCTGCGTCTGCGGCGGCGAGGACGCTGGCCCTCTTCCGGATCGGCCTTTTCCGCCCGGCGGGCGTAAGCCTGCGCCGCCTCGGAAGTTGCCTCATAGGTCAGGCGGCTGACCCGGGTCAATCCGTCCGGCTGCTGGGACAGCCGCACCCGGATCAGGAATTTGCCATGCTCGGGGCAGGCAGCCAGATCCATATACCGATGTCCCGGCTGGGCAAACCATCGGGAGCCCAACATTCTGCCCCCGCAAATGGGGCATTTGTTTTCTTCTCCGGCCATGGCGCTCAGGGCAGCGCGCTTATCTGCGTAGTCATAAAACACTTTCCGGGCAATGCAGCCGGGAAGCTCCGCACCGTGGAAGCCATTTTCATGGCTTTTCAGTGCCTCATCATACTCCCGGGCACCCTTTTGCAGATCCAGCCGGGCACAGATCAGCGCCGTATGGTAGGCATCTCCCAGTGCGTCATGGGCAGGCCGGGTGGCCTGGATTTCAAACATCTCCATGGCGGTTTTCAGCGCCTTCTGGGCATTGGAGCCATCCGTCTGGGCATTAAAAATCATCTGGGCATTATACCAGCGATTAGTAAAATCCGTATCCAGGTCAAACAGCTCCAGATTTTCCCGCAGAATGCCAATATCGTCAAAGCCCCAGGTCAGAAATACGATATCTTCCCCGCACCACTGGCGGAATTGCTCCATGGCTTCCGGGAAAGGCACGCCCTCTTCCCGGAGACGGGCTTCCTTAATTCCCGTCAGCTTGCTGACCCGGCGGTTCAAGTGACGGTAGTACTTGGGCTTAATCAGAATCTGGAACTCATCCGCCACGGTCTGCTCCTGGGTCAGCCGCACCGCACCAATTTGGATGATTTCCCCCCGGATGGAGACCGGCAGGACTTTCTTTGCCGACGGTGACCCGGGCCAGGGCTGATTCCATTCCATATCCAGCACAATATAATCCATTGCAACAACCTCTGTGTTCATATTATCCTTTTATGTATCATACCACATCCCACCGGCTTCTGTAAACAGGAAGTTATGGACACCGCAAATGAGCGCTGTTTTTTCGGAATTTATCCAATTACCATGGCTTTCTTTCAGCAAAAAGCACCCGCACTGGGCGGGTGCTTTTTTGTACTGTTCAAGCGGATTCCGTGGGCTTGGTCGTCTCTTCTGTGCTGGGGGGTGTGGATGGATCCGTCGGCGAGTAAGGAATCTCTTGTTCATCCTTGTACCCGCACACGGTGCAATTTCTATGCTTTAATCCAGGAGCCTGGGGCGTCGGATCTCTGTCCACATGCCAGTCACCGTAGAAATGGCCCGTAGCAACTGTGTCATTACCATTATAGCTATAACCGCACTTTTTACAGGTATAGGTGGTAAAGCCGCCTGTTGTACAGGTTGGCGGTGTCACCGTTTGGGTATACTCATGATTATTACACTGAACAGGGATGTCTGCTTCTTCCGTCACACCGCAAACCGTGCAGGTATGCTTTTTCCGTCCCGGTTCCGTTTCGGTGGGCTTCTGAATGGTTTCCCACTCTCCCCAGGTATGTCCCTTGGCAGATACTTTGTCATCCACATAAGAATGACCGCAGGGGCAGGTGTAGGTGGTATATCCTTCTGCTGTGCAGGTAGGCTCCGTTACAACCGCCGTATACTGATGGACATGCTCCGTCGGCTCTGTGCCAGGTTCAATGGTTTCTTCCTGCACCGTGCCGCATACACTGCAGCTGCGGCGTTTGAGGCCGGGCTCTGTGGCAGTCGGCTCTTTCACCGTCACCCATTCCAGCCAGCTATGCCCCAGCGCCGGCACCATATTACTGTTGTAGCTGTAACCGCACTGGCAGGTATAGGTAGTGAACCCGTCTGTCGTACAAGTGGCGGGCGTTACCGTTTTGCTGTACTGGTGGGTATGCTCTGTCGGCTTCGGTTCTGTGGGCTTGGGCTCCGTAACTTCCGTTTGCTCCTGCGTTGGCTCTGTTTCGGGCTGTGTGGTCGGTTGGGTCGTCTCTTCCGTTTCGGTAGGGTCCGTCTGCTTGTGAGGCTGAGACATCTGCTGAGTCTCGGTCGGCAGGGTATCAACCGGCGCCGTACTCTCCTGTGATGCCTCTCCCCGAACACATCCGCTGAGCAGCAGCACCGCCAGCAGGACGGACAGGATCACTTGATATGTCTTCTTCATAAAGGATGTCCTTTCTTGGGAACGCTGTTTGGCTTGCGGAAATCGAATCATACCTTGTGATGGCTGGGGACAAAATCACAATTGTCGCCAAGATACCGGCCCATTGGATTTGTCAGTTGTCACAGAAAGATCATTTCAGCACTTTGCACAAGGATTATTGAAAAAATTAAATATTTTCCATCAAAATTACGCCAATTACCAGATTCTTTGCGTAATTATACTACATCTGCATAGCAAATGTCAATGCGTATCGAAGGCGGTAAATCTTAGGAATTATTTAAGGTTATGAAGAGCCGTTTTTTGCTTGCCACAGAAGTCTATCCGCCGATTTTTTCTCCGCTTTCGCCTGGGTCTGTCAGGCTTTGTGTTGATGTGAGCATATCATACAGCAAAAACGATGGGTAAGCAGGAATTGAATTTTTTGTAAAAAAATTATGACCGCCAAATTCCCCAAAAAATACGGCCCGCCCGAAGGCAGGCCGTATTGTGCAGCTGCGCAAAAAACCGCTCCTTTTGCGCTTCCCTATTTCAGTTCCAGATGATTTCTCTTCAGTGCGGAGTGGATGGCCAGCGCCAGAATGGGTGCGCAGATAATGGCGATTACCGCATTGAAAATGGTAGCGGGCAGTTTCCCCACCAGCGTCAGTGCAGCCGCTTGCGGAACCAGTCCCTCTTTGAACATACCGTTATAGGCAAAGCTTTTGAACAGATATAGCACGGCGTACACCACTGCTCCCGCAGTGGTTGCCAGGGTGGCCCGGCCATAGTGCCAGCCCTTTTTCCCGTACCAGAATACCAGACCTGCCGCCAGACCATAGGCGCCCTTGGTCAAAAAGGTAATCCAGCACTCGTCAATGTACATGGACAAAATGTCATAAATCGCCGAACCCAGACCGGCTGCCAGACCACCCAGCCAAGGCCCCAGCAAAATACCGGACAAGGCGCAGAAAATGTTGCCCAGGTGAAAAGCCGTAGTGCCCCCGATGCTCAGCGGCAGCACAATCCGCATGGCAGAACCTACCATGGTCAGCGCCGCCATCAGCGCCGTCATAACGATTGCTTTGGTGGAAAGTGACTGTTTCTTTTCCATAACACAATACCTCCCGAACTTTTTATGCTATTATATCGGTATCTGGTAATAATTATAGTGCCAAAGTTAAATTATAAAATAAGGCCAGTTCAACACAATGAACAGGAAAAAAGAAAAAATGTATCGAATTAAACTGAAAAGCGGAAAAAGACTATACAGATATACAAAATGATGTTACAATACAAATAGCAAGCATTAAACTGCGTCATTACGAAAGGGGTACTCATCCATGAGACTGATTCGCGCAAAAGACTATAACGACGTCAGCCGGAAGGCTGCCAACATCATTGCCGCTCAGATTTATCTGAAGCCCGACTGTGTTCTGGGTCTGGCTACCGGCAGCAGCCCTGTGGGCACTTACAAGGAGCTCATCGCCAAGTACGAGTCCGGCGATCTTGACTTCTCTCAGGTCAAGACTGTGAACCTGGATGAGTATGTGGGTCTGACCAAGGACCACGATCAGAGCTACGCTTACTTCATGCGCAGCAACCTGTTCGACCATGTGAACATCGACCAGAACAACTGCAACATCCCCAACGGTATGAATCCCGATGCCGAGGCTGAGTGCGCCCGGTACGACGCTGTGATCGATACCTTCGGCGGCGCTGACCTGCAGCTGCTGGGCCTGGGCCCCAACGGTCACATCGGCTTCAACGAGCCCGCCGACGAGTTCGTCAAGGGCACCAACAAGGTCGCCCTGACCAAGTCCACCATCGACGCCAACGCCCGTTTCTTCGCCAGCCGGGACGACGTTCCCACCCACGCCTACACCATGGGCATCGGCTCCATCATGAAGGCAAAGCGGGTTCTGCTGGTGGTCAACGGTGAGAACAAGGCTCAGGCTGTGAAGGATTGCTTCTTCGGCCCCATCAAGCCCCAGGCTCCAGGCTCCATCCTGCAGCTGCATCCCGACTTCACCCTGGTAGCTGACAAGGCTGCTCTGTCCCTGGTGAAGGATCTGCTGTAATCGCTCTGTCACCTCATAGTCTTTCAAACCGCCGCACCAGTCCGGTGCGGCGGTTTTTTGTCAAAAAAGAGCTTGACATTTCTTTCCTACAATTGTAGTATACTTCAAGACTACAGTTGTAGGAAAGGAGCAGTGTTATGGACACCATTTCCAAAATCACCGATGCGGAATACAAGGTCATGCGGGTTGTTTGGCAGCTGCAGGAGGCAACCTCCGCTCAGATTATCCAGGCGCTGGAAGGCACCGAGTCCTGGGACCCCAAAACCATTTACACCCTGATCAGCCGTCTGGTAAACAAAGGGGCACTGGAGATTCTGCGGACCCAGGGACGGACCCACTATTATGGAGCAGTGGTCACCCAGGAGGATTACCGCCGCCACGTCAGTTCTTCCCTGCTGGAACGGCTCTACGGCAATTCTCTGAAAAACCTGGTTGCCTGCTTTCTGAAAGAGCAGCCTGTTTCCCAGGAGGAGATTTCCCAGCTGCGGAAACTGCTGGAAGAGGAGGATTCCCATGGATAAGTTCTTTTCCCTGGTGCTGGATGTATCCTTTCAGGCAGCCATTGCCGGCGGGATCATTCTGCTGGTGCGTTTTCTCACCCGGAAACGGCTCAGCGCCAGGTGGCATCGGCTGCTTTGGGCCATTCTGCTGCTGAAACTGCTGATTCCCTATGGTCCCTACTGCTCCATCAGCGCTTTTCGGGCGGTTCCGGAACATCCCACCGGGTTTGTGTTTGAAACCGTGCGGCCCCAGCAGACCACGCCGGTGGTGCAAGAGTCCCCCTCTGCATCGAACGATGTACCCGTTCCAGCTTCCCCTTCTGCCGCTGACATCGCCGCAGTTGTGTGGGCAGCTGGGGCAGCGGGATTGGGGTTGTGGTATCTCTGGGCCAACCTGCATTTTCGCCGGAAGCTTTGCCATCGTCTGGTGCGGGGCGCGCCCATAGAGCTGCACAAACAGCTACAGCGCTGCCGCAGACAGATGAACGTCAAACGGCCGATCCGGATTTTGGTGCAGGAGGAAATTACCACCCCCTGCGTCTACGGCTTTTTCCGGCCCACCATTTTGCTGACTCCGGACACCCTGACCCTGGAGGAAAATCAAAAAAATCATCTGCTGCTGCACGAACTGAGCCACTACAAGCGGGGCGATCTGTATATCCTGCCGCTGCTGATGGTATTGCAGTGCCTGCACTGGTTCAATCCTGTGATTTGGTTTTGCTTCCGGATGCTTCGGGAAGACATGGAGCTGGCAGCGGATGAACTGGTGGTGGAGGTTCTTGGCCCGGAACAGGCCCTGGCCTACGGAAAATCCCTGCTGCGGGTAGCCGAGCAAACCAGCATGTCCCACATCCACCTGTCTGCCGTAGGCATGGCAGAAAAGAAAAGTCAGCTGGAAACCAGAATTCGGAGGATTTGTATGAAAAAGAAAGGAACCGGAAAGAAAATTGCGGTAACCATCCTGGGCTGCCTATGCATCTGCGCCCTGGCGGTTTTGCTGCTGACCAGCGGCAATACCCAGTCCTCCGCTCCTACAGAGGCTCCCACCCTGCTCCCGGAAACCACCGCCGCCCCCACCCAGGCGCCTACCGAAGCACCCACGGAAGCCCCTGCAGAAACCCTGGCCACCCAGACTGCGGTGGTGACCATCGGTGATGTATTCGGCTTTACCGATGGAACCGGACAGACCATTCTGATTCCCAAGCTGAGCACCCTGCCCCCGGGTCCGGAGGCCGTGACCCTGGCTGTGGGCGAATATGGCAATATTCTGACGGTGGAATACGCCGGATTCCAGGAAGGCAGCCGGGCAGATACCGGTCGGATGACTCCAGACAATTTTGAAAACATCGGCGGCCACCTGTACACCGTGACGGAAGGCGCTGCTGCTCCCGGAGAAACCTATTACATGCTTGACCCCAACACCTTCCCCCAGGAACTGCTGATGCCCGTGGAAAAGGGCGATCACAGCGCCGCAAATGATGCACTGGTTTCCACCCTGGCAGAACAGACCGGGCGCAGCGTGCAGGACAGCTGGCTGCTGGGTACCATCGGCAGCGATTCCCCGGTTTATCTGGTGCTGTTTGCTCCCCAAGGAGAAGAGCTGCTTGCCAGCATTGCGGTGCAGACCCCCGAAGGCGTACTTCGCCGAGACTACCCTGCCAGCCGCAACGGTTCCTCTGCCTGGCGGGTTGACGACAGCGGCACCATGACACCGGATCTGTTCCAAATTCTCTTTGCAGCCAAGGCTGACGACGGTCTGCTGCTGGGTATGACCTGGCTGGGTTCGGAAGGCGAAACCACCCTTTTGCTGAAGCAGTCCGAAGATACCCTGGAAGAGCTGCCTATCCTCTTCTATCGCTATACCGCTATTGCATAACGATGATTTTCAAAATTCCGGCACAGATAATCCTGTGCCGGAATGTCTTTTTTCGTATCAAAACCCCTCCTTTGGGAAATATAACCCCAGGAGGAATGGTTATGACGGAAAAACAATATGGTCAGCTGGTTGCGGAGCTGAACCCCAAATCTCCCATTTTGCGAGATTGCGTAAATGCTTTCTGGATTGGCGGACTGATTTGCGCCCTGGGACAGGGGTTTGTCAATCTGTACCAATTCTGGGAGCTGGAAGCTGACGCCGCCGCACTGGCGGGATCTCTCAGCTTGATTGTTCTGTCCGCTTTGCTCACCGGACTGAGTCTGTATGACAACATCGCCAAACACGCCGGTGCCGGGACATTGGTGCCCATCACCGGTTTTGCCAATTCCATCAGCGCTCCGGCGGTGGAATTCAAAACGGAAGGGTTTATTCTGGGCGTGGGCTCCAAAATCTTCACCATTGCCGGGCCGGTAATCGTATACGGTCTGACAGCCAGTGTGGTATATGGACTGATCTACTGGGCATGGGGCTTATTTTAAGCGCAAAAAACCGGGACGGTACACAATGCCGTCCCGGTTTTGTTATAGAAGATAGGTTTCGATTGCCTTGGCCGCACCGTCCTGGACATTGGTGTCCGTGACGGCCATGGCGCTCTGCTTGACGAAGTCCGGAGCATTGCCCATTGCCACCGAAAATCCTGCCGATTGCAGCATGGAAAGATCGTTGCCGCTGTCTCCCATGGCAAGGGTCTGCTCCGGCGGAATTTGCAGAAGCCGACACAGCGCCCTCAGGGTTTTGCCCTTGGAGGCTTCCGGATGGGTAATCTCCAGGCTGTTTGATCCGCACCAGACTGCCTGGATGGGCAATTCAGACAGGGCCTGCAAAACCCGATCCTTTTTCTCCGCCTCCACAACGGGCAGATTGACCTTATCCGCCTTCCCTCCAAAATCAGCAGCAAAACCGGAAGCATCTTCCGAAATCACACCGAATTGGGGCAGGATGGTATGGACATGGTGGGGAATCTTCTGGGCGTGTGGCTGCTGCATCTGCCAGCTTTTCCGGGTCAGGTACAGCTGGTTTTGGGCAGAAATTTCCAGGGGCAGGTCAAATGTGTCCGCCAGATCTATCAGATCCTGAATGGTCTGCCGGGGCAGATAATATCCCAGCACACATTCTCCCGTATCCATACGGCGAATCTCACTTCCGTCACATACGATGGCGTAGCGCAGCCAGTCATGTTTTTCTTTCAGCACCGGCGGAAGCATGGCATAGGGACGTCCGGTGGTGGGCACAACCAGAGTTCCCCGGCGGTGCACCTCCTCCAGTACCGCCATCAGCCGGGGAGAAAAAGAAACGCCGTCCGGCTGCAGAGCAGTTCCGTCCAAATCCATGGCAAGCAGAGAAAATTTCATGGTATACTCCTTCTATTGTCTAAAAAAACAGGTCACGGCCCCGAGGGACTGTGACCTGTTTGGGGTTATGTTTTTGTCAGGACAAAGCGCTGACCATTTTTCACACAGTCCGCCAGCAATCCATAGCCGGGCTTCACGGTGCCGATCACATTGACCCGGGTATCCCCGGGCAGATCTGCGCGCAGAAGCTGAACCTCACCGGTATAGCGGCCATAACTTACATTGTCCACCGTAATGCAGCCTTTGGTTCTGGCAACGCAGCAATCCGGCACAATGGTCTGTCCCTGGCAGGAATACTCCCGGGACTCGGCAAACCGGATCACCGACGCCGGAGAATCCGGGCGGCAGGTAAAGACTCTGCCGTACAGGCTGTGCCAGGATTCTTCCAGATAGGCAGGAATTTCCCAGATACCTTCCCGCTCATAGCGCTGAATCCGGGTAAGTTCCCGTTCAGACAGGGCCGGGTCTCCCAGGAAAATGCCGTCCACCTGGAAGTTTGCCTTCAAATCCGCGTAGCAGACAGAGGGCGGCAGGAAGCGGTGGTGCTCCAGCGTGGGAAGGCCCTGGAACATGGGCCCCCGAAGCTTGGCATCTCCGGGAATGAATGCCAGAACCTTCAGCCCTGCCGCCTGCAGCTGGGCAGTGGATGTCCGGAAGAAGGCTGCATCCAACCCGGTTTCCGGTCTGGGATAGAAATTGTGCATCGCCATCACCAGACCGCCGCCGGCTGTAATGATTTCCGCCTCTGCCCGGGTGGTGGTGGATGCGTTCACCACCACCGGCATTCTGGCAGCCAGAGCGGCAATTTCCTCCGGAGAAAAGCCGTAGTCCACCCGCAGTGCCCAGATATCCAGAGACTTTGCCAGCTCACACAGATCCGGCTGCTGAAACTGCCGGGCAGTTTTGGGGGAGACATCCGCGATGATGGAAAACTCCCGCTGCCGGAGAAAGCGGCAGATTTCCCGAACCCGGTCACAGTAATCCGGGGAAAATTCCTCGCTGATGTGCAATGACAGAAACACGGGAGCGTTGCGGCGGGCGTAGGTTTCCCAGATCGGCTGGTTTTCATCAAAAGACGATACGTACGCCGCAAAGCCCAGAGAATCAAGCATTGGCGATATCCTCAGCCTTGATGCCGAACCAGGTGATGATGAAGCCCATGATATAGGCAATCACCAGGCCCAGGAAGAACCACAGCATCATAGCCGGGGTCTTCATCAGAGGAATGGCAACCAGACCGGAGGGGCCCCAGGCGATGGCCTTGACACCCATCAGCATCACGAAAGCGCCGCCGAAGCCAGCACCCAGACCAGCAGTGACAAAGGGCTTGCCCAGAGGCAGGGTAACGCCGTAGATCAGAGGCTCGCCTACGCCCAGCAGGCCGGCAGGCAGAGCACCGATGATGGTCTTTTCCATCCGCATATTCTTGACCTTACGGGCCTTCAGCAGGATTGCCAGAGCAGCACCCACCTGACCTGCGCCAGCCATAGCCAGGCAGGGGAACAGGCTCACGCCGCCCATGGACTCCAGCTGAATGGAGTAAATGGGAATCAGGCCGTGGTGCAGTCCCAGCAGCACCATGGGCAGGAACACAGCGGACATAACGAAGCCGGAGATGATGCTCACCACAGGATTGGTGGAAGCAATCAGCACGCTGAGCACAGTAACCAGAATGTCAGAGAGGAAGCCAGTGACAGGCATCAGCACGAACACATACAGAACGCCTACCACAAAGATGCTGACGAAGGGGGTCACGATCAGGTCCAGCACATCAGGCACCTTCTTACGGACAGCCCGCTCAACCTTGGCCAGAATCCACACGCCCAGAATGACGCCGATGATGCCGCCCTTTCCGGTGGTGAGGATGGATTCCAGAGGCACTTCCGCATTGTAAAGACCCAGAGCGGTGGAAATCGCCACCACCTGGCTGCCGATGGAGGCACCGCCGATGATGCCGCCCAGAGCGGGAGTTGCGCCAAATTCCTTGGCAGCGTTAATACCGGTGTAGATGGCGAAGTAACCCAGGAATGCGTTGCCGAACAGGGCGCACAGCTGGCTGAGGATGTACAGAACGCCGGTCTGGGAAGCAATGGCTTCCGGGAACAGCTGGCCCATCAGGCTGGATACGCCGTTGAACAATCCGGCCGCGATGATGGCGGGAATCATGGGGATGAAGATGTTGGCAATGGTGCGCAGGCCCTGCTTCAAAGCGGAATCCTTCTGCTGGGACTTCATGGCAGCCTTATTGGTCTGCCAGTCATTGTCGGTGGACATGCCGTTTCCGGCCTTCACACCGGCGTCCACAACAAACAGATCGGTTACCTTCTTGGCCTTGCCGGGTCCCAGGATGATCTGCAGGGTGGTATCCTCCACCACCCCCAGAACACCTTCGGTGTTCTTCAGCTGCTCAATCTGAGCCTGGGTGTTGTCCTTCAGCTGGATGCGAAGGCGGGTCATGCAGTTGGCAGCGCTGATTACGTTTTCTTTTCCGCCAACCAGTTCCAGGATTTTCTTGGAAAGTTCCTGATTTGTCATGGTTTGTTCTCCTTTCTTCCTTTCAAAAACTCCGTCTCAAGCCGAGACGATCAACACAGCCCCACAGGCTGAATTGTACGGATACTTACTGGGAAATCGCTTCCCGGACACGGCCGCCGGCCTTTTCCAGCCGCTTTTCGGCCTCTTCCACGTCGCAGTCTGCCAGAATCATGGTAATGGCAGTCTTGGTGCTGCCGCCGGCTTTGGCAATGGCAGCAGCTGCTGTTTCGCTGTCCACGCCGGTAGCTTCCATCACGATTTTCTCCGCACGAACCCGGAGCTTTTCGTTGGTCTGCATCACGTCCACCATCAGATTCTGATATGCCTTGCCGGTGCCTACCATAGAGGCGGTGGAAATCATGTTCAGAATCAGCTTCTGGGCAGTGCCGGCTTTCAGTCTGGTGGAACCGGTGAGCACTTCCGGGCCTACCACGGCCTCAATGGCCAGATCCGCAGCCTTGCCGATGGGGCAGCCTGCATTGCAGGAAATGGCAACGGTCTTGCAGCCTACCTCCCGGGCATAGTCCAGTCCGCCCAGCACATAGGGGGTACGTCCGCTGGCGGCAATGCCGATAATCAGGTCCGCCGGGGTGATATTCAGGGCAACCAGATCTCCTTTGCCCAGTTCCCGGCTGTCCTCCGCACCTTCCACAGCCTTGACGAAGGCCTTTTCACCACCGGCAATCAGTCCCACAATCCGATCCGGGGATACGCCGAAGGTAGGCGGGCACTCCACTGCGTCCAGCACGCCCAGACGGCCGCTGGTACCCGCGCCCATATAAACCACCCGTCCGCCCCGCTTCAGCGAGTCAATAGCCCAAGTCACCGCCTGGGCAATCTGAGGCAGAATAGGCGCAATGGCCTGGGGAACCTTGGCGTCCTCCCGGTTCATGGCGGTTACCACCTCCAGGGGGGTCATGGTGTCCAGATTCATGGTGTCCCGGTTTCGGGTTTCCGTGGTCAGGGCATCCAAATTCAGCTTCATGATGATACATCTCCTTCCCTTCCGGCGAATTTCTTTGCCGGAACTATGAACGCCGTTATTATATTTCCGGCAATACAAAATGTCAATTATTTCAGATATATACGAAACTTTATTTCACATATTGACAAATTTTGAACGAAGATTGTACATTTTGTGAAACAAGACCAAAGATTTCTCCGCAGTCTTTTGTTAAATTAACCAATTATCAAAATCACTTTTTGTTGACAGCCACCAACGGCGCTGGTATACTACAAGTACGCTATAAGGGAGAATGTTCTATGAAAAGTGTACTGATTCGGCTGCGGGAGGCCAGTTCCACCTTCAGCGCCGCGGAAAAAACCATCGCTTCGTATATCCTGCAATATCCGGAGGAAGCCATGCACCTGAGCGTCCACGCCCTGGCAGAGAAAGGCTTTTCTTCCCCCGCCACGGTGGTTCGCATGTGCCGGAGGATTGATTTTGACGGCTATCGGGAATTTCGCCAGGCCCTGACCTATGAAATGGCCGTCCGGCAGACCAACACCGAAAAAAACAGCCAGGAAATTACCCATTCCGACGGAATAGAAGATTTGATTGAGAAAATTACCTTTCGGAACATTGTATCCTTGGAGGACACAAAAAATTTGCTGGACCCGGAGACATTGCAAAAATGTGTGGACCTGCTGTGCAGCTGCAAAACCATTTTGCTGTTTGGCATCGGCGCTTCCCTGTACGCTGCCCACGATGCCCATCTGAAATTTCTGCGGATGAACAAGCCCTGCATGGTCAACGACGACTGGCACTCCCAGTTTTTGCAGGCCCGGAACGCTTCTTCTGAGGATCTGGCCATTGTATTCTCTTACTCCGGCGAAACCCTGGAAATGGTGGAGTGCATGAAGGCTTTGAAGGAAAACGGAACGCCCATCATTGCCATTACCCGCTGCGTTGCCACCTCCGTCAGCGCTCTGGCAGACTACAAGCTCTTCACCACCGCCAAGGAGTCGGTATTCCGCAGCGGCGCCATGGCTTCGCGCATTTCCCAGCTGAATATCATCGACATTCTCTTCACCGCCTTTGTCAATCAGGCATACGACGATTATCTGCCCCGGCTGGCAAAGACCCACATCCGCAAACCCGGCGTTCCCGTCAGCGATAAACTGTGAATCCAGGCGGGGTTTTCCGGGCATGGCAGAATTGGAAACAGAATCCCCTGCAAAAATGTGGATAATTTGGTAAAAATACGGCTTGTGATAACAGAAACTATCTGCTATAATCAGTCTGATATTGACAGGCTGCCCC
>CALXFP010000030.1 GCA_944387615.1 uncultured Oscillospiraceae bacterium
GTGGCGAACACCTGCATCTGGGAAATGCCGAACTGCAGCAGCAGTCCCCGGAAATTGTCCAGCACCTGGCAGGCCCGCTGAATGCCGGCCTTGGACAAGGTGCGATCCACAATATAGTTATTCAGTCCCACCATTTCCTTCTCGGAAAACAGCAGAGAAAAGCTGCCGTCGCTGAGAATATTGTACAGCGACAGCCGCACGGTATTGGAACCCAAATCCACGATTGCATACTTCATTGGTTGTTTCTCCTTCCTTCTGCCCTCTCTATCTTAGAGTATGCCCGCTTTGCCGCGGTCATTCCCCGTTTTGGGGTCATAACCTCTCTACTTTATTGTACTGTAAAGATGTAAAATTCCCAACCGTCCCATGTAAAATCTGTGTAAACTCTTCGTCTCCAATGGGCAAGCCGGGGTTGCGGCCCGGAACGAAAAAAGGACAGCAGAAAGGTTTTCTGCTGTCCTTGTATCAATCTTTATCCTCTTCGGTTTGCAGAACCAGACGCTCCTCAATTCTGACCTGAGCGTAGGCCATGCTTTCCTGACAGGCTTTGGTAACCTTATCCAGGTAGTTTCCGTCATAGGCTTCCAAAGCCTTGTCAATCCGAACCACCCGGCGCTTCTGGTCGGCCGATTCCGTTTCCGTAACGGTATAGATGGGGAAGTAAGAATAATCCGTCACCTTGGTATTGCCGGTGGTGGCATCCTTGGTAATCTCCAAGTCCAGAATGATGGAATAGTTGGTAGCCGCCCGGTTGGCATCGCCAAAGAAATCTCCCAGGGAGTAGGCAACCAAAGTTCCCTTCACCGGGTCATATACAATGGGCTGCAAGGTATGGGGATGGGTGCCCAGAATCACATCCACGCCCCGTTTCTGCATCAGGGTAATGATGCTTTCCTGAGAGCTGCTGATATCTTCGTTATATTCGCTGCCCCAATGCACCAGCGCAACCACCAAATCCGGCTCTTCCGCCTGGACATTCTTCAGAATGGTCTCAATACCCTTGGTGTTGATCTTCTGATATTCGGAGTCGTAGTCCTCGTAGAGCACGTTTACCAGGCCTTCGCTGCCGGCAGGCAGGCCGCGGCCGCCCATGCCTTTGGTAAAGGCCACAAAGGCGACCTTGATTCCCTGGGCCTCGGCAATGGTGTAGCCTTTGCCCGCATTCAGTTCCGCCTGGTTGGCATAAGCGCCCACCGGCTCAATCCCAGCCGCCCGAATGCTCTGCAAGGTGGCGCTCAGGCCGTTCAGGCCGTTGTTGATGGCGCAGCTGTTGGCCATCTGCAGCAAGTCCACGCCGCAGCCCCGGAGGTCTTCCAGAATCTTGTTGGGGGCAGAGCTGGTAGCGGTACCGTAGGGCTCGCCGTAGGTGTTGCCTTCAAAATTCATCACCGTCAGATCCGCATCAGACAGCAGCGCGGAAACGTCCTTGAACACCGTGCCGAAGTCATAGCCGCCTACGGAAACGCCGGAGGAAATCACACTGTCGGTGATGTTCAGGTCTCCCGCTGCCCGGATATGAATGGTGGTCAGGGGGTCTCTCTGAATCCGGGGGTCCGGAGCGTCGGTTTCCGTGGGAGCGGTGGTCTGCTCCACCGCTGCCTGGGTCTGGACTTCCGGCTCCTGGGTGTCCTTCGTCAGATACCAGATCAGGCCGCCGCAGGCCGCCAGCACCAGCACCGCCGCAAAAGCCGTCAGCCGAAGACGTCTGGCCTGGGCCTGCTGACGCTTGCGCAGAGCCTCCCGTTTTTCACGGCGTCTATTCATTTGCTCGTCGTGATTCGGCATAGGCTTCCCTCCCGGTGATACTTTGATGGCTTATTATACCGCATTTTCCCCCATAAAACAAGGGGCAGAATGTTAAGCTTATTTGAATGGCTGGGGATTATTCCGGCAGTTTCTCCAGAAATTGCCGTGTTTCTTCTGCATTGCGCCGGATTTCCGCCTGCAGCTGTTCCAAATTGGGGAACTTCCGCTCCGGGCGGATGAAGTAGTAAAATTCCAGGGTGATCTCCCGGTCGTACAGATCCCCGGCATAGTCCAGAATCCAGGGCTCCACCGTGACGCTATGACCGTTCACCGTGGGACGGGTGCCCACATTGGTCACCGCCGGATAAGATTTCCCATCCAGCCGAACCCGGCAGGCGTAAACGCCGAACTTGGGGATTGCCAGGCCTTCCGGCAGGCGCAGGTTGGCTGTGGGGATGCCCAGGGTCCGGCCCAGGGCGTGGCCGTGTATCACCTTGCCGGTGAGAATGTGGGGATGGCCCAGGAATTTCACCGCCGTTGCCATGTCTCCCGTTTCCAGCTGGCGGCGGATGTAGGTGCTGGATACCCGGATGCCGTCCAGGGTCTGCTCCGGCACCACCGCGCAGGGCAAGCCCATTTCGGTGCAGTACCGGCTGACGCTTTCGGCGGTTCCGGCCCCCCGGTTGCCGAACCGGAAGTCCTCCCCGCAGACAAAGCCTGCGGCGTCGTAGGTTTTGCGGAGCATGTCCAGAAAATCCCGCCAGTCCATGGTCCGCATCTGCTGGTCAAAGGGCAGGGAGATCACTTTTTCCATGCCGAACCCCTCCAGAAGCCGCTGCCGGTCCTGGGGGGAATTGATCAGCGGCGGGGTATTGCCCAGCACCAGGGTATCGGGATGATGGGAAAAGGTCACCACGCCGGGGCGAAGGCTTCCTTCCCGGGCCAGTCGGCGGCAGGCAGAAAGCAGGGCGGCATGGCCGATGTGCACCCCGTCAAAAAATCCCAGGGCATAAACTGTTTTTGTCATAGATTCCTCTCGTCTGCATGTGACGGTTTTCGTCATTGGGGGTCAAAAAAGCTCTTGACGGTAGACATAACGCCATTTTCCACCTTGGCCAGCATGAGAAATTCTCCCGAGGCGCTGTAGGCTCGGTAGGTTCCCTCCGCCAGCGAAATGGAAAAGGTATTGCCGTTGCGGCAGCGCTTTTCCTGGTTTTCCGTCAGGGTCACCGCCGGATGGGAGGCAAACAGGGTATCGATTCCCCGCAGGCAGGTTTCCGGATGCTCCATTTCCAGCAGCTGATGCAGCGACACCGCTTCTTCAATGGTATACGCCCCCGCCTGCACCCGGCGCAGCTGAGCCATGCAGCCGCCGCAGCCCAGGGCCTGTCCGATATCCTTGCACAGGGTGCGGATATAGGTGCCCTTGGAGCAGGCCACATACAGGTGCAGATCAATGCCTTCCTGCTTCAGAAGCTTCAGCTGATGGATGGTAATGGGCCGGGGCTGGCGCTCTACTTCCCTGCCCTTTCTGGCAAGGTTACATAACTTCTGCCCGTTGACTTTCAGGGCCGAGTACATGGGCGGAACCTGGAGAATCTCACCCCGGAAATGTTCCAGCACCTGATGAATCTGCTCTTCGGTAACGGAAACTTCCTGCTGCGTCAAAACGGTGCCGGAAATATCCTCGGTATCGGTGGTAATGCCCAGCCGAAGCACTGTTTCGTAGGCTTTTTCCGCGTGTTCAAAAAACTCCACCGCCCGGGTGGCCCGTCCCACAAACACCGGCAGCACGCCGGTGGCCATAGGGTCCAGGGTTCCGCCATGGCCGATCCGCCGGGTCTGGAACACCCGGCGCAGCCGGGCGGTAACGTCCTGGCTGGTCCAGTCCTGGGGCTTGTCCACAATTACGATTCCGTTCATTCCGTCTCCAATTCCAGCATGGCGTTGGCCACTGCAATGGAGGCCTCCTGCAAGGGCATTCTCAGGAAGGCGCCCGCCGCTCCCTTATGTCCGCCGCCGCCGAATTTCACGGTGACTCTGGTGGCGTCGCAGCCGGGCACTGCCCGGACGGACAGCTTGGTAAAACCGTCGCTGGTTTCCCGCAGGGTTGCCGCCATCTGCACACCGGCAACGGTACGGGGGAAGGAGGAAATGTTGTCCATATCGTCCTCATTGACGCCCAGTTCCAGTTCCATCACCTTGGGGATGGCGCAAACCGCCAGGGTTCCCTCCCGCAGCAGCTGCATGTGATCCACAATCCAGGCCTGCATCCGCAGCCGGCCCAGGGTGTTGGTTTCAAACAGGTCCTGGTTCAGCTCGTAAATCCGGGCATTGGCCTGGGCGCACTGGGCCGCCACCTGGAAGGTGTGGGCGGTGGTATTGGCATAGCGGAAGCAGCCGGTGTCGGTGGACAAACCCACATACACCGCTTCTGCCAGGTTCTTTTCCGGCTTGACACCCATTTCCATCAAAACGTCCCAGATCACCTCGGCGCAGGAGGCGCTGGAGGCATCCACCAGTTCCCGCTCCGTAAAGGAGGTGGCGCTGGCGTGGTGGTCAATCCGCAGATCAATCTGCCCCAGCAGGTGGCTGAACACATTGGGCACCAGCTCCGGAGAAGCCACGTCCACGCTGACCACCGTATCTCCCGGCTCCACTTCGGGCTTGGTCAGGCCCTCATGGAGCCAGGCAAACCGGGCGGACAGATCGGGATTGGTCAGAACATAGGCAGTTTTACCCAGCTGCCGCAGTCCTAAGCACAGTGCGGCGGCGGAGCCGGTGGTGTCGCCGTCAGGGCGGCGGTGGGTCAGGATGGCATAATTATCCTTTTCCAGCAGATATTGAGCAGTCTCAGTCCTGTTCAGTTTCTTCATCGTGTTTTACCTCAAGAGAGTTGATCAGTTTCAGCATTTTTGCGCCGTAGACAATGGAATCGTCAGCGGCCCAGACGATTTCCGGGCTGTAGCGCAGCCGCAGATTCCGTCCCAGCTCCCGGCGCAGATAACCGGCGGCGGATTTCAGCCCCGCCAGAGCAGCGGCAGCCTTGTCCTCCTGGAGAAAGCTCACATAAACCTTGGTATAACGCAGATCCGGGGTGGTTTCCACCCGGGTAATGGAGATCATCACGTCCTGCACTCTGGGGTCCTTGACGGTACGCAGCAGAGCAGACAGTTCTTTCTGAATTTCTTCGTTAATCAGCAAAATACGGTTCGAAGCCATGATTTTGCCTCCTTTCCTTAGCAAAAACAACCCGCCGCGCCGCAAAAGCGGTGCGGCGGGAACCTATATCAGCGCTTGACTTCCTGCATGGCGAAGCATTCGAAAATGTCGCCTTCCTTGATGTCATTGTACTTGACCACGCTCATGCCGCATTCGTAGCCGGCAGAGACTTCCTTGACAGCGTCCTTGAACCGCTGCAGAGAGCCGATCTCGCCTTCGTGGATGACAATGTTGTCCCGAAGAATCCGAACCTGGGCATCCCGGGTAACCTTGCCGTCCTTGACCATACAGCCGGCAATGGTACCGATGGCGCTGACCTTGTAGGTCATGCGCACTTCCGCGTGGCCGATGACCACTTCTTCAAACTTGGGTGCCAGCATACCCTTCATGGCAGCTTCGATCTCGTCGATGGCATCGTAGATGACCCGGTAGAACCGCATGTCTACGTTGGCCCGCTGGCCGGAGGCCTGGGCGGCGGCATCGGGACGGACGTTGAAGCCGACAATGATGGCGCCTGCGGTGGAAGCCAGCAGGATATCGCTTTCGTTGATGGCGCCGACACCGGCGTGGATCACCCGAACCCGAACTTCCTCGTTGCTCAGCTTCTCCAAAGATGCCTTGATGGCCTCGGCGGAGCCCTGGACGTCGGCCTTGACGATCAGGGGCAGTTCCTTCATTTCGCCTTCCTGCATCTTGGCAAACAGGTTATCCAGGGTGACCTTCTGGGTCAGCTTGGCGGCGGCATCCTTCTGAGCCTGACGGCGCTGCTCCACCAGTTCACGAGCCATACGCTCGTCGGTAACGGCGTTGAATTCATCGCCGGGAGCAGGAACATCGGCAAGACCGGTGATCTCCACAGGCACGGAAGGACCGGCGGACTTGACGGTACGGCCCTTGTCGTTGGTCATCACACGGACACGGCCCACGGCAGTACCGGCAATGACAATGTCGCCCTGATGCAGAGTACCGTTCTGCACCAGCAGGGTTGCCACGGGGCCGCGGTTCTTATCCAGACGGGCTTCGATAACGGTACCCTTGGCACGGCGGTTGGGGTTGGCCTTCAGTTCCTGAACTTCGGCAGTCAGGATGACCATTTCCAGCAGCTCATCCAGGCCCTGGCCGGTCTTGGCGGAGATGGGCACGATGATGGTATCGCCGCCCCACTCTTCGGGGATCAGGTCGTACTTGGTCAGCTGCTCTTTGATCTTGTCGGGGTTGGCGGTGGGCTTATCCATCTTGTTGATGGCCACGATGATGGGCACATTGGCAGCCTTGGCGTGGTTGATGGACTCCACGGTCTGGGGCATGATGCCGTCGTCGGCAGCCACCACCAGGATGGCGATATCCGTAGACTTGGCACCACGGGCACGCATGGAAGTAAATGCCGCATGGCCCGGGGTATCCAGGAAGGTGACCATATTGCCGTTCACATCCACGGTATAGGCGCCGATGTGCTGGGTAATGCCGCCGGCCTCTCCGGCGGTAACGGAGGTTTTCCGGATGGCGTCCAGGGTGGAAGTCTTGCCGTGGTCAACGTGACCCATAACCACCACAACGGGGGCGCGGGTCTCCAGCTCTTCAGCGGTGTCCACATGGTCGTCGATGATCCGCTCTTCGATGGTGACGGTAACTTCCTTTTCCACCTTGCAGCCCATTTCCGTGGCCACAAACTCGGCGGTGTCAAAGTCGATGGTCTGGTTGATGGCAGCCAGAACACCGTTCTTCATCAGGCACTTGATGACTTCGCCGGCGGTTTTCTTCATCCGGGAAGCCAGTTCGCCAACGGTGATCTCCTCGGGGATCTTCACGGTGACGGGAGCCTTCCGGGCAACCTCCATCTGCAGGCGGCGCATCTTCTCCTGCTCTTCGTTGCGGGACTTGTTGCCCTTGAACTTGCCTTGCTGCTGCTTGTTCTGCTGCTTGCCCTTGCCGCCGCCAATGCGCTGCTTGCCGCCCTGGTAGTTCTGCACCCGCTCGGAAACCAGGTTATCCACATCGGCAAACCGATTGGCATTGACCTGGACGGCAGAGGTGTCCACCACCCGGCGCTCCCGCTTGCGCTCCGGCTCCTTGGGAGCCTCGGCCTTGGGAGCCTGCTGGGCAGGCTGGGTGTTCTGGGGCTGCTGGGGGCGATTCTGGCCCTGCTTGGGCTGCTGATTCTGCTGGGGACGCTGGGCCGATGCGGCCTTAGCTTCCTGCTTGGGTTCTTCTTTGGGTGCGGCAGGCTTCACTGCAAAAATTTCCTCCATGGATTTGACCTGATTCTTCTGGGTCATGTAATCAAACACCACATTCAGCTCCTCTTCGGTGAGGACCTGGGTGTTGGACTTGGGCTTTTCAAAAAACTGTCCCACAATCTCCGCGATTACCTTCGGTGCAACGCCGAAATCCGCGGCGACCTCCTTGACGCGATACTTAACAAAACTCATTCTATACACGCACCTCCAAAATGTGACAGTCGGTTGGAAATGCAGAGCGCAAAAGGCAAAATGCGGTTTTATCCCCCACTGTGCATTTTGCATTCTGCATTGTCCGTATCCGACAGGCTCCTATTGGTTGTCATAACAACTTACTTCTTCTTTCCCCTGCGTTTGTTGCGCAGGTGGGCGCTGGCTTCCCGGCGGCGCTGCTTTGCCTTCTGGGTTTTGGCGGTGAGCACCTCCAAAACTTCGGCGCAGCGCTCCGGCTGACCCAGAGACTGCACCAGAGCCAGGGCCAGGGCCGCATCGGTGATGGCGGCAATGGCCAGGCTGGTTCTGCCGATGGCAAAGCCCATGTCGTCCTTGGTGGCATCCAGCCGCAGGCACTGCTGGTCGGTACCGGCGGCAAAGCTCTTTGCCCGCCGCCAGGTATGGTCGGAAGCGTCGGAGGCCACCACAATCAGGTGGGCCTTCCCTGCCCGGGCGGCAGCGCCTACCGGCTCTTCCCCCAGTTCCGCCATGCCGCCCTTCCGGGCCAGTGCCAGATAATTCAGGGCTTTATCCACGCTCTATCTCCTTTTCCAGCCGGGCGTAAACCTCTTCCGGAATGGCGATTTCCAGGCTCCGCTCCAAAGACTTGATCCGCTGGGCCTTGCGCAGGCATTCCGGATTGGGGCACAGGTAAGCGCCCCGACCATTGACCTTGCCGCTGAAGTCCACCTGTACGCCGCCTTCCGGGGTGCGAACCACCCGGATCAGCTCTTTCTTGGCCTTCCGTTCCCGGCAGCCCATACACTGCCGCTGGGGGATCTTTTTCTGCATAATCCAAATCCCTCCGTTTCTATGGTAAGGAGCGAACTTACAGCTCCTCGGTTTCTTCTTCCGGCTGCTCAGCGCTCTGCTCCTCGGACTCAGCCTGGGAAGCGGGCTTGATGTCCACCTTGTAGCCGGTGAGCCGGGCTGCCAGGCGGGCATTCTGGCCTTCCTTGCCGATGGCCAGGGACAGCTGATCGTCGGGAACGATCACCCGGCAGGCCTTCTGGCCGGGAATCAGGCTGACGGAAATCACGTCAGCAGGGCTCAGAGCAGCCCGGACATACTCGCAGGGATCTTCGCTCCAGACCACGATATCGATTTTTTCGCCGCCCAGTTCTTCCACAACGGCGCCCACACGGCCGCCGCGAGGACCAACACAGGCGCCCACGGGATCGATGCCCTCCATGGTGGCCCGAACGGCCATCTTGGAACGGGAACCGGCTTCCCGGGCGATGTTGCGGATCTCCACCTGGCCCTCGGCAATTTCCGGGGTCTCCAGCTCGAACAGCCGGCGCACCAGGTTGGGATGGGTACGGGACACATGGACCAAGGGTCCACGGCCTGCCTTGTGCACTTCCAGAACGTACACCCGGATCAGATCGCCCTCGGAATGCTTCTCGCCGGGAATCTGCTCGCTGGCACGAAGCACAGCGTCGGATGCGTCGTTGCCCTGACCAATGCGGACGAACATGTCGCCGGTGTTGGGATCAATCCGCAGCACAGTACCGGTCATCAGCTCCTGAGCCTTGGAAGAATAGCTTTCGTAAGCCACGCCCCGCTCGGCTTCCCGGATGCCCTGAATCACCACCTGCTTGGCAGTCTGGGCGGCAATCCGGCCGAAGCGCTGGATGTCCACCGGAATATACACCGGGTCACCCACCTGAACGTCGGGGTTGACCAGCCGGGCAGCATCCACCAGGATTTCCAGAGCGGTATCCTCCAGCTCTTCCACGGCGGTCTTGACAATGTGCATGCTCAAGCCTTTCTCGCTCAGCTCCACCACCACATTGTCCGCCGGAACGTCCCGGCGATCTTCCCGGTCTTTGCGGTATGCGTTGGTCAGCGCCTGCTTCAGACGCTCCACCATATAATCCACAGGAATGCCCTTTACTTTTTCCAATTCCCGCAGGGAAGCGAAAATTTCCGCACCGATGTCCACCTTGGGTGCTTCGGCCTGCTTCTTGGCTCTGGTATTTCTAGCCATTGATTGTTTCCTCCTTGTCAGAATTCCACACGAAGCCGCACCTGAGCGACTTCCGATTTTTCAAAGGTAATGGTTTCTTTGCCTGCCTCCACGGTGATTCTGCCCTCTTCGTAGCCGCGCAGAACACAGGGGATTTCCTTCATGCCGTTTCTGGGCCGGTAGAGCTTGACCGTAATGGCGCTGCCCAGGAACCGCTCAAAATCCGAAGGGCGCTTGAGCACCCGCTCCAGACCGGCAGAGCAAACTTCAAAATGGTAAGAGCCCTGAATTGGGTCCTTTTCGTCCAGGATGGGGTCCATGGCCCGGGATACCGCTTCGCAGTCGTTGATGTCCACGCCGCCTTCCTTGTCCAGGTACAGCCGCAGGAAGTATTCGCTGCCCTCCCGGACGTACTCCACGTCCCAAAGCTCGCAGCCAAACTGCTCCACCACGGGTTTTGCATAGCTTGCCACCAAATCGGTTACTTTCATTGCAAACATCATCCCTTTCCTGTAAATCAACAAGAAAGAGAGGCGCTCGCGCCTCTCTTTGCCTACACTCTACCATTTACGGTAGTATTATACCACCACTTCCGCCGTTTGGCAAGAGGGATTTCTCAGAAAATTTGCCAAAAAGCCGGATTTTCTCCGGATATTTCTCTGGGAAATCCCCCAAATTGCGCCTCAGGATAGGGTTTGTTCCGCTTCTTCCGCTGCCAGCCGTGCCTTTTCGGCGGCGTTTAAGCTGTCCCAGTTTGCCCGGTTGGTGCACATGGTTACGGACAGCACCTGCTGGGCAAGTTCTTCGGTGAGCAGGCCCGGCTTCAGCCGCCAGCGCCAGTTGAAGCCCACGGTACCGGGCTGGTTCATCCGGGACTGGTTGTCCAGACCCAGGTAGTCCTGGATGGGGATGATACAGTCCTTGGCAACGCTGGCCATGGTCAGCTGGATCAGGGCCTTGTACATCTCCTTGTCGGGGGTATGGAAATTGTACAGGTAGCTGCGCACCTGCTTCTTTGCCTCCGGGGACAGTCCTTCATACCAGCCGAACAGGGTCTCATTGTCGTGGGTGCCGGTATAGACCACGCAGTTGGCGTTGTAATTATGGGGCCAATAGTCGTTGGACGCCGACACATCCTCCGGGTTCACCGCAAACTGCAGCACCTTCATGTTGGGATAGCCGCTCTGGCGCACCAGCTGGCGCACGCCCTCGGTCATCAGCCCCAGATCCTCGGCGATCACGTTCACATCCCCCAGCCGCTGACGGATGGTGTCGAACAGCTCCATGCCAGGGCCGTCTTCCCAGTGTCCGTTTTTGGCGGTAGTTTCCCCGGCGGGGATGGAGAAATACTGGTCAAAGCCCCGGAAATGGTCAATCCGCACCACATCATACAGCTGGAAGCTGTGCCACATCCGGGTGACCCACCACTGATATCCGGTGCTGCGGTGATAATCCCAGCGGTACAGGGGGTTGCCCCAGACCTGGCCGTCGGCAGCAAAGCTGTCCGGCGGGCAGCCGGCAATGGCGGTGGGGGCGTTGTGCTCGTCCAGCTGAAACAGTTCTGGATGGGCCCACACGTCGGCGCCGTCGGGGGAGACGTAGATGGGAATGTCGCCCACAATCTGGATATGCCTCTCGTTGGCGTAGTCCTTCAGCTTTCGCCACTGCTGCATGAACTGAAACTGCATGTACTTGTGAAACTCAATGTCAAAATACAGCACCCGGTTGTAATAATCCACCGCAAAATCCCAGTGCATCCGGATATCTTCCGGCCAGCTGCGGAAAGGCGCTTCCTTGAAAAAGCCCTTCAGGGCCATAAACAGAGCATAGTCATTGAGCCACCAGTAGTTGTTCCGGCAGAACTCGGTAAAGGCAGGATTGTAGCTGATCTGGCTGCGCTGGTAGGCCAGCCGCAAAAGGCGGAACCGGTTTTCGTGGAGCTTGTCAAAATCCACCTTGCCGGGATTGGTGCCAAAGTCCACCTCGTCGCATTCTTCCCGGGTCAGGACCCCCTCTTCCACCAGGTCTTCCAGACTGATCATGTAAGGGTTTCCGGCGAAGGCGGAATAGGCCTGGTAGGGAGAATCGTCGGAACCGCCGTGGGAGGTTGCGCCCAGGGGCAGAATCTGCCAGTAGCGCTGACCGGCCTTCTCCAGCCAGTCCACAAAATCATAGGCCGCCTGGTCAAAACAGCCGATGCCATACCGGGAGGGCAAGCTGGTGACGGACAGCAGCACGCCTGCGTATCGCTTCATATATACAGCACTCCTTTTGTTATTTTGCGCAAATGGAAACGTTTCATTTCCCTCAGTATAGTGCTTTTTTCCCCTTGCGTCAATATGGGAACAAGAAGGAAAAATTTTTCCACGTTCCCCACAAAACCGCCGAACCCATTTTGTCGATTTCCACAGACGAAAATTGCGGCTCCCAGGATTGGGAGCCGCCAAGGAATTTATGTTCTCTCTTTCACCAGCATGGGGGTGAACATGGGCGCGCCGAACCGGTCCACAAACCGCTGGCACTTGATCAAAAAGGCGTAGAAGATATTATAGCCGCAGCCCAGCATGGTCTCCACGTTGGCCATGCCCTTGGCCAGAATCACATCCGCATCTTCCAGGGCCTGCCGGGCTTCCTGGCTCAGCTGGTCCAGCTGGGTGCCCGCCACCCGGTTGCCGTTGTCGATGACCGGGAAGGGAATGCCCACGGCGGCAGCATCCTCCCGGGTGGCATCGTTCTGGGCAATGCCGCCCCGGACGCAGAAGGTGATTTCCAGGTGGGGGAATTTCCGGGAAATTTCCTCGGCAAACAGCCGGTCAAAGCCGATTTCCCCGGCGTTGTCCGTCAGATACAGGAGCTTCTTTCCCTGGGAAAGCTGGTTGCAGAAATCCTGGTAGATTTCCGGATTCAGTTCCATTTCCTCCGCCTTTTCCAGCATCTGGCTCATGGTTTCAAAGCTGACCTGTCCCCGCAGGGCGGAAAAATCCAGGTAATTGCCCAGAATGGCAAATTGCAGCCCTGCAAACACCGGGTCCTGGGCCGCGCGAATCCGCTGGCGGACCTGCTCCATATGCTCCAGGATGAAGCGGTTGGAATCCTGCTTTTCCTGGCGGTAGCGGTCAATTTCCAGGCCGTAATGCTGGTGGAGCATATCCGCCACCTTGGGGCCGAACCAGGGGGCGCTGACCCCCTCCGGGGCGGACAGATACATGCGCATCATCTCCCGGGCAAAGGCCATGGTCTGTTCTTCCGTGCCCAGGGGACGCACCAGTTCGATGTTTCGCCTGAGATGACACAGCAGGCAATAAGAATCCAGAGCAATACTCATACTTTCAGCTTCAGCACCATTTTCTTGAAATTCTTAGGGCTGTCCAGATGCACTGCCGGCATATGGGCATCCTCCGGGAATACCACATAGCAGTAGCCCTCCCCAATGCGCATATAGTCCACCGCTCCGGCATACATGCCGATGTCGCCCTGCTCATTGAATTCCCCGTCCAGGGTCAGGGTGTCCAAGGGGGCCCAGCCTACGGTTTCCTCCCCTTCCACAATGTACTGCACATCCAGGTACTGCCGGTGGGCTTCGCAGAGCTTGCTGCCGGCAGGGGTGGTGGTGCCTTCCGAGGCCACAATCCGGTTGCCGCCGGACAGCTGGGTCACACCGGGAGTCCAGTTTGTCTGCCGGTCGATGACCTGCATGGCTTCCTCCAGTCCGGGGATAATGGCAGCGTAACGGTGCAAATCCTTATACGGGCATACGATCATAAAAAACCAACCTTTCTTTCTCGGCGGCTCTGCCGCCGGCTCCTTAGACCAATGTCAGCAGATCTTCCATCCGCTGCAGTTTCCCGTCATAGTGCTGAGGGCAACCAAAGCCGTAAGCGGCCCAGAGGAAGGGAATCCCCGCTTCCACGGTGGCTTCGTAATCGCCCTGGGTGTCTCCCACATAGGCGCAGTTTTGGATGTTGTATTTCTCCATCAGGGCGCGGATGGTTTTTCCCTTGCTGGTGCCGGTATCGCCAAAGCACAGGTGGCCGGTGATATAAGGGGTTAAGCCCAGCTTTTCCATGCACAGCTCCGGGTAGCCCTTCTGGCTGTTGCTGACGATGAACAGGCGGTGATTTTTAGACAGCTTTTCCAGGGTTTCCTTCACGGCGGGGTAGCCGATGCGGCAGGGATTTTCCTGAAGGTACCGGTTTTCCGTATCCATGCACCGGTCCATCAGGGCGTAGCG
>CALXFP010000031.1 GCA_944387615.1 uncultured Oscillospiraceae bacterium
GCTCCTGCTATGATTATGCAGCTGCAGACCGGCACTGTAGACTTCATCTGCACCGACATGCCCACCGCTATGGGTGCTGCCGCTAAGGATGAGAATCTGGTGATTCTGAACTTCTCCGGCACCGACGGTGACTTCCAGTTTGCAACCGAAGAAGAGCGGGCAGAAAATGTCAATATTGGCATTGCCGTTCAGAAGGGCAACACTGCTCTGAAGGAGGCCATTGATGCCGTCCTGTCCACCATGACCGAGGATGACTTCAATGCGCTGATGGATCAGGCCATTTCTGTGCAGCCTGAAGTCTAAACAAAAAATACACAAACTTGCCCATCCTCCGACCCTGATTTCAGGGCCGGAGGATGGATGCTGTAAACGAAAGGAGCGCCCCTATGGAGCGGTTAATCAAACTCGGTCAGGACATGGTTCTGCTGTGGCAGAATTATAGTGCCGGCTATCTCAGTGGAATCCGCAGCACCCTGATTCTGGCAGTGGTGGCCACCGTGATCGGCTGCATCATCGGACTGATCTGCGGTGTGCTGAACACCATTCCTTACACCAAAAATGACCCGCTGCCCAAGCGGTTTGTGCTGAAGCTGATCCGTGTGTTGGTACGGGTATATGTGGAAGTCTTCCGGGGAACCCCCATGGTGCTCCAGGCGGTGTTCATCTACTATGGTCTTCCCTATTTTACCAGCAATACCGTTCAGTGGCCCAGCGTATGGGCAGCCGCCATTCTGGTGGTATCCATCAACACCGGTGCCTATATGGCAGAGTCTGTCCGGGGCGGCATCATTTCCATTGACCCTGGTCAGACGGAAGGTGCCAAAGCCATTGGTATGACCCATGTGCAGACCATGCTCAGCGTGATTCTTCCCCAGGCACTGCGCAACATTATGCCCCAGATCGGCAACAACTTTATCATCAATGTGAAAGATACCTCTGTAATGTTTATCATCACTTTTACAGAGTTCTTCGCCTTCCACCGCTATATCACCGGCGTGAACAATATGTACTTCCCCTCCGCCGCCATTGAAATGATTGGCTACCTCACCATGACCCTGATTGCCTCCTTCCTGCTGCGCTGGATTGAAAAGTGGATGGATGGTTCTGACAGCTACGATCTGGTGCAGGTGGACCCCCTGACCATGACTGCCGGAACCTACAGCCATCCGGATCGGGGTACTCCCTTCGATGAGCGGAGCAAGGAAAACCGGGAAAGAATCCGTCAGGAATTGAAATTCGGACGCACCAGAGGAGATCGCTGAAATGGGTGAGAAAATTTTAGAAATCCGTCATTTATCCAAGAATTTCGGCACCAATCATGTGCTGCGGGATATTGACTTTACGGTAGACAAGGGAGATGTGATCTCCATCATCGGCGCATCCGGCTCCGGTAAGTCTACGCTGCTTCGCTGCATCAATCTGCTGGAAACCCCTACCTCCGGTGAAATTCTCTACCACGGTCAGAATGTGGTCGGCAGAGGCGTGAATGCGGCGGCCTATCGCTCCCATGTGGGTATGGTATTCCAGTCCTTCAATCTGTTCAACAATATGACTGTGCTGGAAAACTGCATGGTAGGCCAGATCAAGGTGCTGAAAAAGCACAAGGAAGAGGCCCGGGCCCACGCTATGGAATATCTGGAAAAGGTAGGCATGGCCCCCTATATCAATGCCAAACCCCGGCAGATTTCCGGTGGTCAGAAGCAGCGGGTAGCCATTGCCCGGGCTTTGGCCATGGACCCGGAAGTGCTGCTCTTTGACGAGCCCACCTCCGCCCTGGACCCGGAAATGGTTGGCGAGGTACTGTCCGTTATGCAGGCCCTGGCTAACGAAGGTATGACCATGCTGGTAGTTACCCACGAGATGGCCTTTGCCCGGGACGTATCTACCCATGTGGTGTATATGAACCAGGGCGTCATCTGTGAGGAAGGCCCCCCAAGCCAGGTCTTTGGCAATCCCCAGCGCCAGGAAACCCAGGATTTCCTGGCCCGTTTCCGCAAAAACTAAATCCGTTTTCATTGGCTTCTACACCCGGCAGTTATCTCAGAAACTGCCGGGTGTTTCTTTGTCTGCTGGAAATTGGGCGGATTCTCTCCCTCCGCAGAAGCCGTTCCCAAGAGATTGCCCTTGACAAAGATTGGAAAACCAGATATTATGTAATTAGTTACTTATTTTGTCGGGGTGATGAAATGTCCATTGCTGCTCCTTTTGGTCTGAAAATTGCCATTATCAACCGGGCTTTCCGCAAACGGCTGGATGAAAAAGCCGCTGCCATGGGACTGACTGCAGTTCAGCTTCGCATTCTCGGCTCTGTCAGCCGTCTGCAGGCATCGGGAGAGGTAGAAATACATCAGAATGATTTAGAGCAAATTGAACACATAACCCATCCTGCCATGACCAAGCATCTGCAGCACCTGGAGCGCAAAGGTTTTATTCGCTGCGTGCCCAGTTCCCAGGACCGGCGGTACAAAAGCATCACCTGCACGGAACAGGCTGCGGAAATCTACAAGCTGATCCTTGCTCAGGATGCGGAGGTTTTTGCAGAGTTATGCCGTGATTTGACCGATGAGCAGCAGCAAACCCTGATTGATCTGGCAGACCGGATCATTCGGCACATCGACAAAGAATAAATCCCCTGCTGGAGGCAGTATGACAGCATTGCCGTTGTCTGTACTGCCTTCCTTTTCCGGTATATAAGTAACTAGTTACTTAATTCAGGAGGAATTGAAATGGAAAACGCAATACCCGAAAAGCAGAGCCCTTTTGCAACGGAACCGGTTGGACGGTTAATCCTCCGGTTTGCGGTTCCCAGCGTAATCGCTCTGCTGGTAAACTCACTGTACAATATTGTAGACCAGATCTTCATCGGCTGGGGAGTCGGTTATCTGGGTAACGGCGCCACCAATGTGGTATTTCCCATTACCATCATTGCTCTGGCTTTGGCCATGATGATTGGCAATGGCGGCGCCGCATACCTGAGCCTGAAACTGGGCGAGCGGCAGATTTCCGCAGCGGAAAAGGGTGTGGGAAATGCTGTCACGTTGGTAACCGTGGTCAGCATTTTGCTGACGCTGATTTTCCTCATTTGGATCGACCCGATTCTGAGCTTGTTTGGCGCGACCGATATTTTGCGTCCGTACGCTCTGGAATATGGATATATTATTGGCATCGGTCTGCCGTTTATGATGATTTCCGCCGCAATCAACTCCATGATCCGTGCAGATGGAAGCCCTAAATATGCCATGTTTTCTATGGTTATCGGCGCCATTATCAACGTAATCCTGGACCCGGTTTTTATTTTTGTATTCCATATGGGCGTACAAGGCGCTGCCATTGCCACCATTATCGGCCAGATTGCTTCCTTTGCCGTTTCGGTTGTCTATATGCCCCGGTTCAAAACCGTCCGGCCAAAGTCTGATGCTTTCCGCCTGAACGGGAATACTTGCGGAAATATTATTACTTTCGGTCTGAGCAGTTTTATTACCCAGTTTGCCATTACAATTGTCATGGCCCTGACAAACAATTTGCTGTCTTTCTACGGTGCCGCCTCCCCTTACGGAGCAGAAATCCCCCTGACCGTTACCGGTATTGTAATGAAGGTCAATCAGATCATGATTGCCATTCTGCTGGGCATTGCCACCGGTACCCAGCCGATCATTGGATTTAATTACGGCGCAAGAAACTACAAACGTGTGCGCAAAGCGCTGGAAATTTCCTTGATTGCCTCTGAAGTGGTATCCGTCGCAGCCTTTTTTATCTTCCAGTTTGCACCCATGAGCGTCATTTCCCTGTTTGGTGCGGAGGACGATTTGTACAATACCTTTGCCACCATGGCCTTCCGGATTTTCCTGATGCTGTGCCCGTTGACCGGATTCCAGACCATTGCGGCTGTTTATCTGCAGGCAGTGGGAAAGCCCGTCAAGTCCGCCATTCTTTCCCTGGCCCGGCAAATCATCTTCTTGATTCCCACGGCGCTGATTCTTCCCAAATTCTTGGGTGTAACCGGCGTACTGTGGACCGGTCCGGTTGCGGACGGTCTTGCCTTTGTACTTTCCCTGTTTTTCATCATTCAGGAGCGGACCCATCTGAAGCGGCAGCATGCCTTGGAAACTCAGAATGAAAGATCCTAACATCCGTTATAAGGAGGTCACAGAATATGAAAAATCGAATCATTACCATCAGTCGGGAATTCGGCAGTGGAGGACGGACCATTGGTAAAATGGTGGCGCAAGAGCTGGGAATACCCTGTTATGACAGTGAGTTGTTGGAAAAAATTGCAAAAGAAAGCGGATTCGATGAACGCTACATCCAGGAAGCAGGCGAATATGCCCCCGGCGGCTTTTTATCCTCTGCGTTTTCTCATCATCCCTCGGGGCCAAACAATGCCGATTACCTGTGGAATATTCAGTTCCGGATCATAACGCAGCTGGCAGAAAAAGGCCCCTGTGTCATTGTGGGAAGGTGCGCTGATTATATTTTGCGGGACAAGGCGGACTGTCTGCGGGTATTCATCCATGCAGACATGGATTTTCGTGCGGAGCGAATCGTCAAAGTTTACGGCGAGTCCCAGCAGTCTCCTCAGCAGCGCCTGAAAGACAAGGATAAGCGGCGGGCAGCCTATCACCGCTTTTATACAGACATGAAGTGGGGACATGCGCAAAATTACGATATCACCCTCAACAGCGGCAGTCTTGGCATCGACAAGTGTGTGCAGATTATCAAAAGCTTATATTGACTTTTGCTGCATTGTCCACACCAAAATGCGCTCAGGCAGAAATTGCCTGAGCGCATTTTCTTATTCTGGGTGATGGGGATCAGGATGTTCCCAGCAAATCCCCTGACAGTTCCGCCAGGGTGGTTTCTCCCCAGCTGTAATTGGTTAAATAACTGCCCTTAAACCCCTGACTTTTCCCGGATAGATGGTCATACAGGTCACAGCGCACCTTCTCGGTAACCAATCGGCGTTTTCCATCCACGGACTCAACAATATGGGAAATCCCGTATTCTTCCAGGATATTTTTTAGCCGAAGGGCCACTTTCCGGTAGCGGGCCAGGGTTACGGTGTTGATTGGCTCTTCCTCCCAGAGAAAGGCTATGGCTTCTTCCGACGTCACATACCCGCCCCGGCGGTCCACCAGAAGCGCCAGCAATTCCTTGGACTTTTTGTTCCGGAAGGCAATGGGTTTTTCTCCTACGAAAACATCAAAATATCCGAAGGTACGGATAAATACACTGGTTTCCCGGCTTTTCTCTCCAGTCTGCCGGGGAGATTCTTCCATATTGTACAGCATCACATAGCGTACCGAGGGGCTGTCCGTTTTTTGCGAGCAGACGGCTTTGATTCGCCGCTCTTTTTGGGTTTTCAGGTCGAAGTAGGTAAATTCTGCCTGGCCGTTTTGCAGCAAAGAAAGAAATTCCTCATACGCTGCGTCGCTGTGGGCCACAAATTCCTGGATGGGTGTCCGTTTCTGCATCATGGGCATCCACTCTTCCTTGGAAAAGCCAAAAAACTCACAGACATTGTCGCTGACGTACAGCGGCGTTACAAAACCGTCCCGCAGTTCAAAGGCTGCCAATCCGTCGGTAAAATGCATCACCAGATCCTGCATATTTTCTTTCAGGATTCTGTTTTCGCTGCGCAGTGACTCTTCTTCCGCCTGGCTGGGCACCTGTCGGCAGCAGAACCAGCTTAAGGTATCATCAATTTTCAGGAACAATCCTTTATAAGGGAGAATATTTCCCTCCGGCGTGATTCCGCGGTAGTCCATCTGCCAGGGCTGATTACCGCTTCCCTGCTGGCGATTTTTGCAGAAGCTTTGGACAAACTGCCGTACTGTCTGCCGATCTTCTTCCAGAACTTCCTGCCCAATCCATTTATCCAGAGCATCCTCCATTTGCAGGGAAATATTCTCCAGCCAGCGAAATACCATGGACTTTTGCCCATAGAGGCACTTGGCGGTATTGTTGGAGCAATCATACTGCAAAATCAGATCATACACATCCGTCAGCGCCTGCAAATACTGGGTGGTTTGGGAGCGTTTCTTGGCTTCGTAGCGGTCGGTAATGTCCATACAGGCGCTTTGAAATTCTTCCTCCCCCTGTTCGTTCAGGCACTTGGTCACCCAGCCGAACAGGTGTGCCTTTCGTCCGTCATAGCGCATAACCGTAATTTCTCCGGCAATGGGTGCGTCGCTGGTGTAAACCCGATTCAGGTATCGGGCCATTTTTCGCCGCTCTTCCAGAGGAATCATCCAGTAGATGCTGCCCTGATAGGCTTCCTGGGCAGACACCTGGGAAAAATACCGGGGAAATCCCAAAATCTTACGCATCTGGTCATTCATGTAGGTGATGCGGGGATGCCGCTGGCAGGTATACTTCAAGAACCCGCAGGGCATGGTGTCATTGAGATATTGCAGGTTCTGAGTCTCCAGTTTCAGCTGGGTAATATCCGTTAAAGTAGCATTTGCAATCATGGTGCCATCCGGAAGGCGCTGGGAGGTCATAGCTGTCTGGACATAACAGATCTGCCCCTCCGGTTTGACAATCCGAAATTGCAGGGTATCCGACGCAGGTTTCTTCCCCATGGTTTTCAGAAATTGCCCATACACTTCCCGGTCTGCCGGGTGCACCAAGGCAGAAAGGGAATCGTTCTGCCCATTCAGAAGCTGCTCCCGGGGCAATCCCATCAGAGCGCAAAAGCCATCGCTGACAAATTCCAAATGCACCGGCTCCGTAAGCACATATTGATGAAACCCCGCCACGCTCTGACGAAGTATCTGTTCCGCATTGCCCAACATCTCTGCTCGCCTCCTCATGCACCAAACTTTCCTTTTTTACAGTATAGCACAACCTGTTTCTCCGGTCAAACAGCGCAAGCCCTATGCACGGAAAATGCATAGGGACTTTTTTACGTTGCCTGCTTCAGCTCCGCTTTGCGGATTTTGCCGCTGATGGTTTTGGGCATTTCTTTTACAAATTCTACCAGGCGAATCCATTTATATTCCGCCAGGCGGGTATTGCAGAAATCCTTGATGTCCTTCTCCAGCTGCACAGAGGGTATTTTATTTTGGGGAAGCACCACGAAGGCCTTGATTGCCTGACCCCGGAGCGTATCCGGCACGCCTACCACGCTGCATTCTACCACGTCGGGATGCTCCATCAGCACATTTTCCACCTCGTAAGGGCCTACCCGATAGCCGCCGGTTTTGATGATATCGTCAAACCGGCCGTGAAACCAATAGTTTCCATCCATGTCCTGGTAGGCCATATCCCCTGTGTGATAGACTCCGCCCCGCCATACATAGCGGTACTGGGCTTCGTTATCCAGATACGCACTGAAAATGCCAATCTGTCTGCCGCCTTCCGGGGGGATAATGACCACTTCTCCCAATTCTCCCTGAGGAACCGTGTTGCCGTCAGCATCCCGCAGCTCAATGTTATAAAGAGGAGAAATCGTTCCCATGGAGCCTTCCACCGGTGTTGCCCCTTTGAAATTCGCCATCAGAAGGGTGGTCTCCGTCTGACCGTAGCCTTCACACAGGGCAAGTCCTGTGCGCTGCTGGAATTTGCGGAATACTTCCGGCGCCAGCATTTCTCCAGCAGTGGAGGTATGGCGCAGTGTGGGCATATCCGGGATGCCTTTTCGCACCAGATAGCGGTATACCGTTGGCGGGGCGCAAAAGGAAGTGACGCCGTAGCGGTTTATCACCGCACACAGCTGCTTTGGCTCAAAATTGTCAAAATCATACACCATCACCGCACTGCCCACCAGCCACTGGCCGTAGAGTTTTCCCCAGGAAGCCTTGGCCCAACCGGTTTCCGCCACGGTAAAGTGCAGACCGTCCTCCTGAGCCTGCTGCCAGTACTTGGCGGTAATGATATGGGCAAGAGGATAAGAAAAATCATGGATAACACCTTTGGGATATCCGGTGGTGCCGGAAGTGAAGTACAGAAGCATGGGGTCCGTAACTGCTGTGGAAATTCTTTGGAAGGTGTCCGGTGACTGGGCCATTTCCCGGGTCAGGTTTCGGCAGCCTTCCACATCCTCCTGAACCGTCCACAACAGGCACTCTTTTCTTCCGCATTGCTCCAGTGCGGTTTGCAGTTTTTGCGGAACATCGTTATGAGGAGTACAGACAATGGCCTTGACCTTGGCAGATTGGATGCGGTAGACAAAATCGCCGGTGGTCAGCATATGGGTAGCCGGTATTGCGGTGGCTCCCAGCTTGTGCAAAGCGATGACCGCAAACCAGTAGCTGTAGTGCCGTTTCAGTACCAGCATCACCCGGTCCCCCCGTTGGATTCCGGATTGGGCAAACACATTGGCCATCTGATTGCTGTATCTGCGGATTTGGTCAAAGGTAAAGATATGTTCTTCATTTTCCGTGTTGCACCAAACCATGGCCCGTTTGGACGGTGTTTCCTCAGCGATGGCATCGACCACATCATAGCCAAAGTTAAAATCATCAGGATAGTGCAAAGATAGATTTATCAGCTTTCCCTGCTCATCCAGAACTTCTGTGCAAAACTTTTGATAGATACTCATACTCGCTCCTTACCCTGTGACCCCGTCGCAGCCAATCTGGCGGAAACGGTCATAGCGCTGGCTGACCAGCTCCGGATTACGGGACAGGATTTCAATTTCCTGTGCCAGCAGTTCCCGGATGTGGTCATAAAATATTGTCTTTCCCAGATTCTGTTCCGGAATCACCCGCTCTACCACACCCATATTCTTTGCGTCTTCCGCAGTCAGTTTCAAGCTGGCGGCAGCAGTTTCCGCCTTTGCCGCATCCTTCCACAAAATACTGGCACACCCTTCCGGAGAAATGACGGAATACACCGCATTTTCCAGCATCCACACCTGATCTGCCAGAGCCAGGGCCAAGGCTCCGCCGCTGCCTCCTTCTCCAATTACTATGGAAATAATCGGAACGCAGAGGGTGCTCATTTCCAGCAGATTTTCCGCAATGGCCTGCCCCTGGCCCCGCTCCTCGGCACCAATACCGCAGTAAGCGCCGGAAGTATCTACCAGGCAGATAATGGGTCTGCCGAATTTTTCCGCCTGCTTCATCAGCCGCAGGGCTTTGCGGTATCCTTCCGGATGAGGAGCGCCGAAGTTGCGAAAAGACCGTTCCTTGGCAGTATGGCCCTTCTCAATGGCAATCACCGTAACCGGCATCCCATTAAGCCGGGCAATTCCGCCCACAATAGCCGGGTCATCCCCGAAGCGTCGGTCGCCGTGAAATTCCACAAATCCCTGGAAGATATGCTGTATGTAGTCAAGACCCGTAGGTCTTGCATTGTCCCGGGCCAATTTTACACGGGTATAGGGTACTTGACTCACTGGACTAACCTCCCTGATGCATGCTGAGCAGTTCCGTCAGATACTGCTTCTGCCGGTTTCTGGGTACGATGGCATCGACGAAGCCGTGCCGCAGTACAAACTCCGCCTTCTGAAATTCTTTCGGCAGAGCCTTCCGGGTAGTTTGCTCCACCACCCGGGCGCCGGCAAAGCCTACGGTTGCTCCGGGTTCTGCCAGAATAATATCCGCCTCCATGGCAAAGCTGGCTGTGACTCCGCCGGTGGTTGGGTCGGTCAGAACCACAACATACAGAAGACTTGCGTCACTGTGGCGTTTAACCGCAGCGCTGGTTTTTGCCATCTGCATCAGAGAAAGCAGTCCTTCCTGCATTCTGGCACCACCGGACACGGTAAAGCCAACTACCGGCAGGCGATGCCGGGCAGCGAACTCAAAAAGCATGGTGATTCGCTCCCCTACTGCGCTTCCCATGGAGCCCATCATAAATCCCGGCTCCATTACAAACAGGCAGCACTTGTTTCCACCGATGGAGGCGGTACCGCACAAAACGGCTTCCTCTTCCCCACTGGCGGTTTTGGCAGTCTCCAGCTTCCGGTCATATCCGGGAAAAGTGAGGGGATTTCCTCCTTTTACCTGACGGAACAGCTCCTGAAAGCTGCCCTTATCTGCAATGGTGGCAATCCGCTGCCGGGCTGTCATCCGGAAGTGATAGCCGCAGGGGCAGACCAGATTTCCTGCCCACAGGCGGCTCAGCGCAATGGCCTTATGGCAGTTGGGGCAGGTCTTTTCCGGTTCTCCATCGTCCTGGTGTACAGGTGCTGCGGAGCGTCCTCCTTCTTCCAACTGATTTTTCGGTTTCAAAAAATTGATAAATGCCATAGTCTCACCTGTTGCCCATAAAGGTCAAATCGTAATTTCCTGAGATGAATCGATCGTCCGCCACAAATGCCAGCTGCTCTTCGATATTGGTGGGAATCCCCCGGATTACCAGCTCGCACAGGGCCGCCCGGAGCTTTCTCAGGGTTTCTTCCCGGGTTTTGGCATAAACAATCAATTTTCCCAAGAGAGAATCATAGTAAGGAGAAACTTGTGTACCCTCCACCAGACAGGTATCAAAGCGAACGGAGGGACCTCCGGGGACATGGAGCATTTCCAGCTGGCCGCAGCTGGCAGCATTAATCCGGCACTCAATGGCACAGCCGGTCATGGGAATGTCCTCCTGGGTAAAATTCAACGGAATTCCGGCAGCAATCCGAATCTGCCACTTGACCAAATCAATTCCGGTAAGCATTTCCGTAACACAGTGCTCCACCTGGAGACGGACATTCATTTCCATGAACCAGAAGTTTCCCTCCCGATCCAGGAGAAATTCCAGGGTACCGGCTCCCACATATCCGATTTTCTTCACCGCATCCACGGCCAAGGAAATGATCTTTTGGCGCTGCTGCTGGGAAACTGCGGGAGATGGAGTCTCCTCCAACAGCTTCTGATTGCGCCGCTGCAAGGAACAGTCCCGCTCTCCCAGACAGACCACATTGTGCTGTTCATCCGCCAGAATTTGCAATTCCACATGGCGAGCAGGAGACACATACTTTTCCAGGTACACAGAGCCGTCACCAAAAGCAGAAACCGCTTCCGCAGTTGCCTGATGCCAAGCTTCTTCCAGGTCATCCGCTGTTTCAATGAGGCGGATTCCCCTGCCGCCTCCGCCGGCGCAGGCTTTCAGCATGACGGGATAACCGATTTTGTCCGCAGCCAGCTTCGCTTCTTCCATATTTTCCAAAGCCCGGGTGCCGGGGATGGGCTGAAGATTCGTGGTCTGAAACAACTCTTTCAGCACAGCTTTATCGCTTAGCCTTTCCATACTCTCCGGCTCCGGGCCGATGAACACCAAGCCATTTTTCCGGCACAGTCGTGCAAAATGGGCATTTTCCGACAGGAAGCCATAGCCCGGGTGAATCGCCTGTGCGCCGGACAGCAGAGCCGCGCTGATGATCTGATTTTCATTGAGGTAGCTCTCCGACGCTTCCGGGCCGCCAATGCAGCAGCTTTGGTCTGCCAGGGCTACATGGAGCGCATTTTTATCCGCTTCGGAGTACACTGCCACAGTGGCAACTCCCATTTCCTTACAAGCCCGGATGATGCGCACTGCAATTTCGCCCCGGTTGGCAATCAGAATCTTTGAGAACATGAACTACACTCCTGTAATGGCGAAAGAAAATTCGGCGCTGATGCAGAGCCGCTGCCCTACCGTCACCGTTCCTTCCGCAAAATAAAAGGGATGTTTCGCCCGCCGGATGCGGCAGCGGGTTTCCACCGTATCCCCGGGTCTGACCGGGGAACGGAATTTTACGTTATTCAATCCGGTATATACCGGCAGCTTGCCTGGAGCCATCTGGTCTTTCATCAGCACGCAGGCAGATTGGGCCAGCATTTCGCACAGGATCACCCCAGGAACCACAGGGTTTCCCGGGAAATGGCCCTGGAGGAAAAATTCATCTCCCCGGACATGGTAATGGCCCACGGCCCAGTCATCCTGCTGCTCCACCTGTTCCACCAGCAGCATCGGCGCTCTATGGGGCAGGATTTGCATGATTTCTTCCTGATTCATGGCATTACCTCTTGATGCGGAACAGTTCGGTGCCGTATTCCACCATTTGACCGTTGCCGATACAGATTTCCGTAATCGTGCCGCTTTCCTCTGCCTGGATCTCGTTCATCAGCTTCATGGCTTCCACAATGCACAGGGTCTGGCCCTTCTGCACCGTGTCGCCTACGCTGACATAGGGAGCCGCATTTTCCACCGGTGCGGCATAAAAGAGCCCCACCAGGGGAGATTTCACACTGATGTAGTCCTGAGGCTGTTCCAGTGTCTGCTTCTGGACCGGAATAACGGGTACTGACTTTTCCGAAGCAGTTGCCGTCCGTTCCAGGCGCACCACCTGATTGTCCTGGGTAATTTCCAGGCCGGTCAGTCCCAGTTCCTGCATCAGCTCGGCATATTTGCGAATGTCGGATTCTTTCATAGCTTACACCTTCCGAAAGGCCAAGGAGGCATTGTGGCCGCCAAAGCCCAGAGAATTGGATACACACAGATCAATTTGCGCCTGCACTGCGGAATTGGGAACGTAGTTCAGATC
>CALXFP010000032.1 GCA_944387615.1 uncultured Oscillospiraceae bacterium
ACGGTTTGCCCAACAGGATGAACGGGTAAAGTATGTCTCCTTTTCCCGGAACTTTGGGAAGGAAGCGGGAATCTACGCCGGTTTGGAAAATGCCAGCGGAGATTATGTGGTGGTTATGGATGCGGATTTGCAGGATCCGCCGGCTCTTCTTCCGCAAATGTATCACTACATCAAGGACGAAGGCTACGATTGTGTCGGTTCCCGTCGCGTGGACAGAAAAGGAGAACCGCCGATACGGTCGTTTTTTGCCAGAACCTTCTACAGACTTATCAACCGCATTTCGGATGCCAACGTTGTAGATGGTGCCCGGGATTTTCAGATGATGAACCGGGATGTTGTGCAGGCGATCTTGTCCATGAAGGAATACAACCGATTTTCCAAGGGCATTTTCGGATGGATCGGGTTCCAAAAAAAGTGGCTGGAGTATGAGAACATCGCCCGGGTTGCCGGGGAAACCAAATGGAGTTTTTGGAAATTGTTCCTGTATGCCATGGAGGGAATATTGGCATTTTCCACAGCACCGCTGGTGATTTCTTCCGTGGTGGGGCTGGTCTGCTGCATGCTGGCCTTTGTCATGATTTTGGTTATCATTTTCCGGACACTCTATTTTGGCGATCCCACAGCTGGCTGGCCGTCTTTGGTGTGCATCATTTTGCTGTTAAGCGGCATTCAGATGCTGGGAATTGGCATTCTGGGGCAATATCTGGCAAAAACCTATCTGGAAACGAAGAGAAGACCCATCTATTTGGTCAGGGAAAGCAATGTAGAAAAGGAATCCGCTGTGGCGGAGAAGGCTTTCCGATCAGAACAGTCTGAACCGTGCGGGGTAGGCTGAGAGACGTATTCTGCCATGGGTAAGGGAAGAATTGCCATAGAGCTTTTAGAAGAAACATTGGGTTATGGCGATTTAACTACTGCGGTATCCGGCGGCTTGTGCAGGTGCACGAGCCGCCGCTTTATGTTCATAAAAAGAAAATCTGCCTGAGGAAATTTCCTGTCTGACGGTGAAGGACTGGGCGGAAAGGGAAAATCTTCTTGAGAATATTGCCAAAATAAGCATATATGTGTATAATAAATGCCATGAATTGTTTGATGAATTAGTCGATGTGCTTAAAAATTTGATTGTGCAGCTGGGGAACCGGAAAGAAGGCGGTGTTATCCATGTTTTTAAAGCAGGAGCAGGTTCAAAAACTGAATCAAAGCCAGATCCTGCGCAGTACGCTTCTGCAGATGAGTACTGTAGAATTGGACGCCTATTTGACAGATCTGGCCCAGAGCAATCCTGTTGTGGAACTGGAAGAAGGATTCTCGGATTTTTCTCCTGACAACAAGCTGCTGCAGAAGCTGCGATGGTTGGAAGAAAATGATTACCAGAACCGATTTTACCGACCGGCAGAGGAGGAATTTGCCGACCCGCTGGACAGAGCCAGCACATCCGGCGGCTTGGAAGAGACGCTGCTGCGTTTCCTGCTGCGCCAGATCGATCGGCTGAACCTTTCCCCTCAGACTGCCGCAGCTGCCCGTTACCTTGCAGCGTGCCTGGATGATGACGGATACCTCCGTACCCCGGTGGAAGAACTGGCCAATGCCGGTGTACTGGCTCTGCCTTGCTTGAAAGAAGGCCTTGTGGTTTTGCAGTCCCTGGAACCGGCGGGGGTAGGGGCGGCCACCCTTTCCCAGTGTTTGACACTGCAGCTGGAGCTGTTGGGAGAATCCGGGCCGGTGCGGGAAATTGTCAGTACCTACCTGGAGCCGCTGGCAAAGCACCACTACCGGTTCATCGCTTCTCAGATGGGGATTTCCTTGGAGCAGGTACAGCAGTGCCAGCGACTCATTCAGCAGCTGAATCCACGGCCGGGTGGGGATTTTGAAGGCTGTGAGACTGTGGGATTTATTCAGCCGGATGTGATTGTGACGGAGGAACAGGACGGATTTTGTGTCCAGACACGCCGTGGGCAGCAGCCTCCGTTTCACCTGAATGCTTTTTATCAGGAATTGCTGAGTCAATCGGATGATCCCCATGTGCTGGAATATTTGTCAGAAAAAATGCGCCAGGCGACTGCCATCTTACAGGCGGTGGAGCAGAGAGAATCTACCCTGCAGCGCTGTGCCCAGGCCATTGTGGACAGGCAGCATGCCTTTTTCCGGCAGGGGCCGGGAGGGCTGCTTCCGCTTCGTATGGCCGACATTGCCCAGAGTCTGGGAATTCACGAATCTACGGTCAGCCGAGCAGTCCGGGAAAAGTACCTTCAGTGCAGTATGGGTATTTTTCCCATGAGCTACTTTTTCTCCCGCTCCTCGGCAGCGCCGGAGCTGTCCGGGTCCGGTGCGGCTGCCCGGAGCAGACTGCGCCAGCTGATTGACCAGGAGGATAAAACCCGCCCCCTTTCGGATCAGAAGCTGTGCCAGATGATGACCCAGGAAGGGTATCCACTGTCTCGCCGCACAGTGGCAAAATATCGGGAAGAAATGAACATCCCGGGGACTGCCGGACGGAGGAATATGGAATGAGCAGCATTTTATTGGACATTCAGGATACGGTGTCGAAGTATGCCGATATTATTTCCCAGATTTCCGGCGTGGATGTGGAAGTGGTGGACAGCGATCTTTACCGGGTAGCCGGAACGGGGATTTTCCGGGACAAGGTCAACCAACACATGGCCCAGGAAGGGCATGTATACAGTCTGGTGCTGAAAACCGGAGAACGGAAAATCGTCTACGATCCGGGAAAAGACCCCGTATGTCAGACCTGCCGCAGCAAAACCTGCTGTAAAGAGCAGATTGAAATCTCCATGCCGGTACGGCTGAAGCAGCAGATCATCGGCGTTATCGGCATTGTGGGCAGCACCCAGGCCCAGAAGCAGCGCATTCTAAGCGATGAAAAACTGTATCTGGATCTTCTGGAACAGATTGCCGACTTTATCGCCTCCAAAGCCAAGGAAGTTCAGAAACTGCGGGAGAAGGATTTCCTGATTGATGTGCTGAATTATACCATGGCCCATATTGAGCAGGGCGTCCTGATTCTGGGAGCGGATGATGTGGTTACCACTGCCAGCTCCGTGGCCAAACGGCAGCTGGAAATTGAGGATATTCAGGGCAAGCGGGTGACCATCACCCACACCGGCGACCGTTTGGAAAACCAATCGGAGTTCCGTCTGAATGTTGAGGGGAAGGAATTTCTGGTTATGGGATACCTGTCCCCCCAGATTCAGCCCCAGGACCATGACGCCAAAGTCCTGGTATTCCGCAATGCCCAGGAAGTGCACAATAAGTACTATGAGATGACCACCACGGTGCATCCCAGCGCCTGCGAGAACATCATCGGAAGCAGTCCGAGAACCTTGCAGCTGAAAGAAAAAATCCTGAAAGTGGCCCAAAGCAAATCCACCGTGCTGATTACCGGTGAAAGCGGCACCGGCAAGGAGATGGTAGCCACAGCAATCTGGAATGCCAGCAAACGGAAAAACGGCCGCTTTGTTGCCATCAACTGCGCAGCCATTCCGGAAGCGCTGCTGGAATCGGAACTGTTTGGCTATGTGAAAGGCGCCTTTACCGGGGCGGACCCCAGCGGACGAATCGGCAAATTTGAACTGGCCAACAATGGCATGATCTTCCTGGATGAAATCGGAGATATGCCCCTGTTTTTGCAGTCCAAGCTGCTGCGTGTGCTGCAGGAACGCAAACTGGCACGGATTGGCTCCAACCAGATCATCCCTCTGGATATCCGGGTGATTGCGGCTACCAACAAGGATTTGAAGGAAATGATTCGCCAGAAAAAATTCCGGGAAGATCTGTATTATCGGCTCAACGTCATTCCCCTGACCATTCCGCCCCTGCGGGAGCGGCGGGAGGATATTGAAGAACTGGCGGTTTTCTTCGCCAAGCGCTACGCCAATCTGTTTGAAAAGCGTTTCTGGAAAATCACCGATTCCACCATGCAGATCCTCAAAGCTTATCGCTGGGAAGGAAATGTCCGGGAACTGGAAAACGTGATTGAGTTTATGGTGAACATGATGGGGGAGGATGGCATCCTGGATGAGGAAACCATGCCCAGGGATTTCCAGGAGAAAACCTCGCTCAGCACGTTGGAAGCGGCCCCTGTCTCAACAGATGGGGTCATTACCCCGCTGAAAACACTGGAGAGCGCCGAAATCCGCAAGGCCCTGCGTCTGTGCGGAGACTCCACCCAGGGGAAAAAAGAGGCGGCGAAGCAGCTGGGAATCGGTCTGGCTACGTTGTATCGGAAACTGGAGGATTTGGAAAAATTCTCAAATTAAGAAATTATCGATTCTCATATTGAGAATATTCTCAATATGAGAATATACGGCAGAAAGCAGGTGCTTTTCTTGGAAAAGAGAGGCACCTGCTTTTTGCCTGTTTTTTTGTAAGTCTTCGACAAAAACCGATTGGCAGAATTGTTCATAATCCGAAAAATAAAATTCGTTGCGGCACTTTTTACAAAGTTGGCATGTTACTTGCTGAATAAATAAGCAGAACAACCAAAACAACCAAAGGAGGAATTCACATGAACGAATTTAAGATGGTCAGTCTGCCCCACAGTGGGAAGGTCACCTGCGACCTGAAGTTTCTCGGTGTAGAGAGCGCAAAGAAGATTCAGAAGTTCCATCAGAGTTTCCCCATGTATCAGCCCACCCCCCTGGCAGAGCTGAAGGATACCGCAAAGGAGTTGGGCCTGGGTGAGATGTATGTAAAAGACGAATCCTATCGGTTTGGTCTGAACGCTTTTAAGGTTCTGGGCGGCAGCTTCGCCATCGGCAACTACCTGGCCGAAAAGCTGGGCAAGGACATTGGAGAGGTTACCTACGAAGAGCTGATTTCCGATGAAACCCGGAAAAAATTGGGGGATATTACCTTCGTCTCCGCCACCGACGGCAATCATGGCCGGGGCGTGGCATGGACTGCCAACAAGTTCAAGCAGCATTCCGTCATTTACATGCCCAAAGGCAGCGCCCAGGAGCGGCTGGAGAATATTCGGGCAGAGGGCGCCGACGCTTCCATCACCGACATGAACTATGACGATGCCGTCCGCCTGGCCAACAAGCAGGCTGAGGAAAAGGGATGGGTCATGGTGCAGGATACCGCCTGGGAAGGCTACGAGGATATCCCCACCTGGATTATGCAGGGCTACGGTACCATGGGCCTGGAAGCGTATCAGCAGCTGGGCAAGCGTCCTACCCACATCTTCCTGCAGGCTGGCGTTGGTTCCATGGCCGGCTCCATTGCCGGACTGTTCAGCTCCATATACGCAGAGGACAAGCCCATCATTACCATTGTGGAGCCCAACAAGGCAGACTGCCTCTACCGCACTGCCGAAGCCAATGACGGCAAGCGCCACTTTGTTACCGGCGACATGAACACCATCATGGCAGGTCTGGCCTGCGGCGAGCCCTGCAGCATTGGCTGGGAAGTTCTGAAGGAATGCGCAGATCATTTCATTTCCTGCCCCGACTATGTGGCGGCCAAGGGTATGCGGATTCTGGGCAACCCCCATGGCAAGGACGGAAAGGTTGTCTCCGGCGAAAGCGGCGCTGCGGCCTTTGGCTGTGTGGCGGAGATCATGACCAATCCTGAGCTGGCAGACATGAAGCAGAAGCTGCAGCTGGATGAGAATTCTGTGGTTCTGTTCTTCAGCACCGAAGGCGACACCGATCGGGAAAATTATAAGCAGATTGTCTGGGACGGAAAATACCCCAGCGTAAAATAAAAAAGCGATTTGAGGAGGAATTAACATGCTTACCAACGAAAGACAGCAGAAAGTAATTGCCCTGTGCCAGGAACTGATTCGTCAGAAGGGCTATTCCGGACACGAAGACGGCGTTGTTCGCGCCCTGGAAGCCGAGATGAAGCAGGCTGGCTTTGACAGCGTCACGGTAGACACCTACGGAAACATCATCGGCTGCATCAAGGGCAACCGTCCCGGCCCCAAGCTGCTCTTTGACGGCCATATCGACACCGTTCCCGTTTCCGACGAGAAGGAGTGGAAGTATCCTCCCTTTGCCGCCGAGATTCACGACGGAAAGATTTACGGCCGGGGCACCAGCGATATGAAGGGCGCCGTCTCTGCCTTTGTCTCTGCTGCTGAAAACTTTGCTCAGGACACCAACCGGGATTTCGCTGGTGAAATTTATGTAGCTGGCGTGGTGCACGAGGAGTGCTTTGAGGGTGTTGCAGCTCGTGCAATCTCCGCTGCTGTGAAGCCGGACTACGTTGTCATCGCAGAGGCTTCCAACCTGAACCTGAAGGTCGGCCAGAGAGGCCGCGGCGAAATCGTAGTGGAAACCTTCGGTGTTCCCTGCCACTCTGCCAACCCGGAAAAGGGCGTCAACGCTGTCTACAAGATGGCCAAGGTGATTGAAGCCATCCGTACCCTGGTTCCCACCCATCACGATGTTCTGGGCGACGGCATCCTGGAACTGACCGACATTAAGTCCGCTCCCTATCCCGGTGCTTCCGTGGTTCCCGAATACTGCAGAGCCACCTATGACAGACGGCTGCTGGTAGGCGAAACCAAGGAAAGCGTTCTCAAGCCCATTCAGGAACTGCTGGACAAGCTGATGGCTGAGGACCCCCAGCTGAAGGCAAAGGTTTCCTACGCAGTGGGCAAGGAACTGTGCCATACCGGCGCTCAGATTGAAGGCGAGCGTTTCTTCCCCGGCTGGCTGTACGATGAGAACGAGGCATTTGTCCAGGATGTGAAGAAGGAACTGGAATCCATGGGCTACACTCCCGAGATCACCCAGTACAACTTCTGCACCAACGGCAGCCACTACGCAGGTGAGGCCGGCATCAAGACCTTTGGTCTGGGACCGTCCAAGGAAAACCTGGCTCACACCGTCAACGAGTATATCGAAGTAGATCAGCTGGTGAAGGTCACCGACTGCTACTACGGTGTCATGAAGGCTCTGCTGAAGTAAAACTTCGCGGACAGAAAGAATAGAGAAAGATAGGAGAAAGCGTTATGAGTGGTAAACAAACGACCGCATTGGTCATTATTTTCCTGTACATGGCATTGACAGTTGTTGTCGGTCTGGTCTCTTCTAAGATGAAGCAGAAGAAGGCCGCAAGAAAGCAAAGCAACGAAGACTTCCTCATGGCTGGTAAATCTCTGGGTCCTGTGATTCTGGCATGTACCCTGTTCGCTGCCAACACCGGCGGCGCAAGTACCACCGGTATTGCTACCAACGTCGGTACCCAGGGCCTGTCCGCATCCTGGTATGTGATTGCTGCCGGTATCGGCTTTGTGCTGGTGTCCTTTATCGCCCCCTTCTTCCGCAAGGCCCAGGCAAGCACGGTTCCCCAGATCATCAGCATGCGTTACGGCAAAGCCTCCCACATCTTTACGGCATTCACCTCCATTGTGGCCCTGTTCATGGCCACAGGCTCCCAGATTATTGCTACTTCCACCATCATCAACACCATTACCGGTCTGGACTTTGAAACCGCCGCAGTCGTAGTCACCGCAGTCGTTATCCTCTACACCATGGTGGGCGGCTTTGCTTCCGTTGCCGCAGCCAACATGATGCATGTGGGCTTTATCACCATCGGTATGAGCATCGCCATGTTTATCATGGTCAATAACCCTGCCGTCGGCGGCTTCAGCCACCTGTTTGAGACTGCCAAGGGCGTTACCGACGCCAACGGCGCCAACCTGGATCTGCTGAGCATGACAAAAGTCGGCCTGCCTGCCATCTTGGGCTATGTGGCAATGTATTGCACCACCTTCCCCACCGGTCAGGAAATTGTGCAGACCTACTGCTCCGCCAAGGACTCCAAGAGCGCAAAGGTTGGTTCCCTCATTGCTGGTATCCTGTCTGCTGCATACGCCATTGTCCCCGCTTTCATCGGTCTGATGGCCTTCACCTGCATCGACGGCTTCGCTGCCAACAGCGCTCTGCATAAGAATGCACTGGCCGCCGCTACCATGGAGTTTGCTCCTGCCATCATTGCCGGCATCGTTCTGTCCGCCGTTGTGGCCGCTACCATTAGCTCTGCTTCCGGCAACATGATTGGTACTGCCACCATGTTTACCAACGACGTGTTCCGTCCCTACATCAACAAGGGCCAGAAGGACGACACCAAGGAAATCTGGATCTCCCGGGTGGTTATGGTCCTGGCCGGCTGTGTGGGCCTGGGCGTTGCTCTGACTGGTTCCAACATCATCAGCATCATGATGAGCTGCTTCGCTCTGCGCAGCGCTGGTCCCTTCGCCGCATTCATCTGCAGCCTGTTCTACAAGAACGTTACCAAGAATGCCGGCTTCCTGTCCATCGTCTTTGGTACTGCTGTTGCCGCTATCTGGATTTACGCTCTGGGAACTCCCTTCGGCCTCAACGCAGCTATCCCCGCCAGCGTGGTCGCTTTCGTGGTCATCTTCCTGGTGTCCATCATCGAAGGCAAGAAGGGCGTTGCTCCTGCTCCCGCACTGCAGCTGGAGGATAACTAACCGACCCGTGACATATTGATTTGAAAGGAAGAAAGATGTATGAAAAAGCTGATTAAAAACGGCCTGATCGTAGACGGAACCGGAAAAGCTGGTTTCACTGCGGATCTGCTGATCGAAAATGATCGCATTGCCAAGATTGGAACCTTGACGGACGTGGCGGCTGATGAAGTCATCGATGCTTCCGGTCTGGTTGTGGCACCTGGATTTATTGATACTCACAGCCACAGCGATCTGCAGATTTTGACGGACCCCTACGTCAAGCCCAAGGTCATGCAGGGTATTACCACCGAAATCCTGGGCCAGGACGGCATTTCCATGGCACCGCTGCCGGTGGAGTACATCAGCCCCTGGCGGAAGAACCTGGCCGGCCTGGATGGTGACAGCGACGAAATCAACTGGGAGTACAAGACCACCGAAGGTTACCTGAAGATGGTGGAGGAGGCCAAGCCCGGTCTGAACGAGTGCTATCTGGTACCTCATGGCAACATCCGTATGGAAGCCATGGGCCTGGAGAACCGTCTGCCCAATGAAGAAGAGCTGGAGAAGATGCGCCAGATCACCCGTCGGGAAATGGAAGCCGGCGCCATCGGCCTGTCCACCGGTCTGATCTACATGCCTTGTGCCTACTCTGAGTCCAAGGAAATCATCGAGATGTGTAAGGTAGTAGCCGAGTATGACGGCCGGTTCGTCATCCACCAGAGAAGCGAAGCCGATACCATTCTCGATTCCATGATGGAAGTCATCAAGATCGGCCGGGAGTCCGGCGTCAAGATCCACTACTCCCACTTCAAGGTCTGCGGCAAGAAGAACTGGGATAAGGTGGATAAGGTTGTGGAGCTGCTGGAGCAGGCCCAGAAGGAAGGCATCGACGTCTCCTTCGACCAGTATCCCTACGTAGCCGGCAGCACCATGCTGGGCGTTATCCTGCCTCCCTGGGTGCACGACGGCGGCACCAACAAGGTGCTGGAGCGTCTGCAGGATCCCGAGCTGCGCAAGAAGATGGTCTACGACATGGAACACGGCATCCCCGGCTGGGACAACTTCGTAGAGTTTGCCGGCCTGGACAAGATTTTCGTCACCAGTGTCAAGACAGAGAAGAACCAGGATGCTGTGGGCCTGAGTCTGATCGAACTGGGCAAGCTCAGAGGCAAGGACCCCTACGAAGCAACCTTCGACCTGCTGTATGAAGAAGAAAATGCTGTGGGCATGGTGGACTTCTACGGCACCGAGGAGCATGTCCAGCGCTTCATGAAGCGTCCGGAAATGAACGCCTGCACCGACGGCCTGCTGGGCGGCAAGCCCCATCCCCGTGTTTACGGCGCATTCCCCCGGATCCTGGGCAAGTATGTCCGGGAAGACAAGGCCCTGACTCTGGAAGAGGCTGTGTATAAGATGACAAAGAAGCCTGCTACCACCTTCCACATCACCGATCGTGGTGAGTTGAGAGAAGGCGCCTATGCAGACATCTGCATCTTCAATCCCGACACCGTCATCGATAAAGGAACCTTCACCGATCCCATCCAGTACCCCGAAGGCATTGAGTATGTGATCATCAACGGTGAAACCATCGTCAAGAACGCAGAACACACCGGTAAGAGAAGCGGCTGCGTCCTGAGACAGAAAAACAAGGAGGTTGTAAAATAAATATGGCTAAGAATGTACTCAATACCAAGAACGCTCCTGGTGCTGTAGGTCCCTACGTACAGGGCATCCAGACCAATAACCTGGTAGTTTGCTCCGGTCAGCTGGGCATTGACCCCACCACTGGCAAGATGCCGGAAACCGTTGCCGAACAGGCTCACTGCTCCATGAAGAACATGGGCGCCATTTTGAAGGAAGCCGGCTGTGACTACAGCAATATCATCAAGACCACCATTTTCCTGACGGATATGAATGATTTCGCAGTGGTCAATGAAATCTACAAGTCCTACTTCGACGGCAACTATCCTGCCCGTTCCTGCATCCAGGTGGCCAAGCTGCCCCTGAATGGACTGGTGGAAATCGAGTGCATGGCAGTGGCGGAGTAAGCTTTTTCTGATAAGTCGTTTTTGACGGATAAGAATAGAGAACCGCTTGCCAGGCAAGAGAATATCTAATCTTCCGATGGCCTTTGCTCTTAGGGCAAAGGCCATCATTTTGATTGACCAACGGAAAGCCGGCCAAGACACCTGTCTTGGCCGGCTTTCCTGTGAGAAGTGTGGAGGAAACAATGCAGAAACTGCACTGCTCATGATTTCACGGAATGTATCCCGGAGTCGTGGCACGCTGCCGGGAATTGTTCTGGTATTAGTGTAGCAGATTGCCATACCGTTGTATACATTACGATATGGTCAAAACTATAATAAATCGCTTAAAAGTCCTCTGATTTCGTATAGTCTATTGAAAATTAGGAGAAAATTGTTAAAATAAAACGAAAAATGATAAATCCGTTTTCGGAAAAGGAGCCGTTATGGAACCCATATTCAGCAATTATTCTCCAACATTTTTGTATGTGGACAAATACCGATTCCCCAAAGAATGGGTCAATCTGACTGCCCAGGTGCCGTTTTGTATGCTGCGTTATATTTGCTCGGGATCGGCGCAATTTGTGGTGGATGGGGAAGCTTTTACAGTACATCCGGGGGAGGTGTTCTACATTCCGCAGGGCTGCCACCTTTACTGTGCCGCCTTGGAAGAAATCTCGTTTATCAGTATCCGATTCATTGGGTCCATTCAAATTCAGGATGATGATATGCTGAAACGGCTGTGGAACATTGGGCGGCAGTATGACTTCCAAGATCAACCGCAGATGGAGCAGTGGTTTGAACAAACCTATCACAGCGCAATCTCCCGGGCCAAGTACAAGCGGCTGGAAACTCGGGGGTATCTGAACCTGATTTGTGCGGCACTGGCTCGCCGTTCGGCCCAGGATGAAGAGCAGGAGGAGACCGTTCGGGCGGACCGGGTGATGATGGAGTCCATGAACGATATGAAGTATGTGCGCAAGCGGGCGCTGGCATCCCAGAATAAATCGGACCCCAGAATTCAGGCGCTTGTGGATTATTTGACACTGCATCCGGAGATCAATCTGACCCGGGAGCGGATGTGTCAGATGTGCGATGTCAGCGAGAGCACCCTGCGCCGATTATTCAAAACATATATGGGTAAGACCATCTATGAGTTCATCAAGGAAACCAGGATCCTGTATGCCTCCCATCTGCTGATGACCACCAATGTGCCCATATCGGAAATCGGTTACCGCGTCGGGTATGAATCTGCCAGTTATTTTACGAAAACCTTCCGGGAAGTCTTTGGCGTCAGTCCACAGGAATATCGAAAAAATTCCCGAGAAGCGTAGCGAATTTGTGTATAATCAACAATATATGGAGCTGTGTTTTGTACATAATTGAAATACCCGTTCAAAAGTTGACTGATTTATTATAGTTTTGACATGATACTGTGTTGAGAGCGGGGGCGGATTTCCTCTATAATGAAGCCAGAAGCAAGGAACGGAAAAAGCTGTTTCTAAAAAACTATGAGGAGGAAATCAAAT
>CALXFP010000033.1 GCA_944387615.1 uncultured Oscillospiraceae bacterium
GTAATGATGCCCTGGGCGCCCAGCATGGCAGCGTGGGCCATGGAACCGGTGATATCCTGGGTATATAGTTTGCAGTCAAAGGAAATGGAGGAATTGAAATCATCTGCAATGCTGCTAACCTCGCCGGAAGTCCGCCCGGCCCACATCTTAGCCATACTCTTACCTCGAAATTCAGAAAAATTGTTTACAGTTTGCCCTGCTCCCGCAGTGCCTGCACCTTGGTGGGCAGACCCCACAGGTTGATAAAGCCGGCGGCCTGACCCTGGTCGTAGTCGCTTTCGCCGAAGGTCACCAGATTCTCGGAGTACAAAGAGTAGGGAGAAGTGGTGCCGGCGGGGATGATGTTGCCCTTGTAGAGCTTCAGCTTGACGGTGCCGGTGACGTACTCGTTGGCCTTGTTGGCAAAAGCGGTGAGGGCCTCCTGCAGGGGAGAGTACCACTTGCCGTTGTAGATCAGGTCGGCGTAATCCACAGCCAGCTTCTGCTTGATGTGCAGGGTGTCCTTGTCAACGGTCAGCATTTCCAGCTGGTCATGGGCAAAGTACAAAATGGTGCCGCCGGGAGTTTCGTACACGCCCCGGTCCTTCATGCCAACCAGCCGGTTCTCCACAATGTCGATGATGCCAATGCCGTTGGCGCCGCCCAGCTCGTTGAGCTTTTCAATGATCTTGGAAGCCTTCATCTTCTCGCCGTTGACGGCAACGGGAGCGCCGGCCTCAAAGTCGATGGTCACATAGGTGGGAACATCGGGAGCCATCATGGGAGATACGCCCATTTCCAGGAAACCGGGCTTGTCGTAATCCGGCTCGTTGGCGGGATCTTCCAGATCCAGACCTTCGTGGCTCAGGTGCCACAGGTTCTTGTCCTTGGAGTAGCTGGTTTCCCGGCTGATCTTCAAAGGAATGTTGTGGGCCTCGGCGTAGTCGATTTCCTCGTCCCGGGACTTGATATCCCACTCCCGCCAGGGGGCGATGATCTTCATATCGGGAGCAAACCGCTTGATGGCCAGTTCAAACCGAACCTGGTCGTTGCCCTTGCCGGTGGCGCCGTGGGCAATGGCGTCGGCACCTTCTGCCAGGGCAATCTCAGCCAGCTTCTTGCCGATGACGGGCCGGGCAAAGGCGGTGCCCAGCAGGTAAGTCTCATACTTGGCACCCATCTTCACGGAAGGAATGATGATCTCGTCCACCATTTCGTCCACCAGATCGGCAACGATCAGCTTGCTGGCGCCGGTGGCGATGGCCTTGGCTTCCAGACCCTCCAGCTCGTCGGCCTGACCGACGTTGCCGGCCACGGCGATGATTTCGGGATTGTTGTAGTTCTCCTTCAGCCAGGGGATGATGATGGATGTATCCAGTCCGCCGGAGTAGGCCAGAACAATCTTTTTGATGTTTTCCTTGCTTGCCATAAAACGCAACCTCCAGATGAATAATATTCATGTTTAATGAGTAATGATACAGGATTATACCGCTGCGACCAGGATTTGTCAACACCTCTGTGTATAAAAATACCATCCATGTGAATTTTTGGCACTTCGCCTGTTATCCTGGCACAATTTTCAATGCTCCTGGGCGCTTTTCACAAACGAATCCCCCGGCCTGCTGGGAAATGGGGAAAAGAAGGATTGCATTTTCTGGCAAAATCCGGTATACTGTCCATGAATATATGCATTCAGGAGGCCGATTTATGCAATTTCTGTTTTCACCGGATTCCAAGATTATGCAGTTTCTCAGCAGACTGTATGATATTGCTGTTTTGAATCTGCTGTTTTTGATCACCTGCCTGCCCCTTGTGACCATCGGCGCTGCCAGCACCGCCCTGTACAGTGTGGTGTTTGCCATGGATACGGACAGGGAAGGGGGGATTCTTTCTACTTATTTCCGGTCTTTTCGCAGGAATTTCTGGCAGAGTACCGTGATCTTTCTGGTTCTGGCGCTGTTTGGGGGAGCCAGCTGCATGAATGTGCTGCTCTTTTCCCAGATGGGCGGAGGAGTTTGGTTGGTGCTGTACGGTTTGGCGCTGCTGATTCTGTTGCTGATCGCTCTGACCTCGGCCATGGTGTTTCCCCTGGTGAGCCAGTTCCAGAACACCACCGTGGTGATGATGAAAAATGCGTTTTTGCTCAGCCTTTCCAATCTTCCCAGGGCCATGCTTGCCGCAGTGGTGAACGGATTTCCCGTGCTGCTGGTGCTGATCAATCCGTATCTGTTCCTGCAATTGGGGGGACTGTGGATGTTTTTGTATTTCGGGGCAACGGCCTATTTCCTGTCCCGGGTGCTGAAAAAAGCCTTTGATCCTCTGATTCCCCAGGTGTGAGGTTATTCCATCCAGAGGAAATTCAGGCATTCCGGCACCAGTTTTTCCCAGTCGGCTTCACAATGCCCGCCGCCTACCTGACAGCGAAGCTTCGGGGAGGCACCCCAGGTGGATAAGCCCTCGGCAATTCGCCGGTTGCAGAAATAGGTATGGCTGCTGTGATCCTCTGCCAGGGGGTCCCGGACACCGGCAGCTTCCCGGCTGCCCCAGGAGAGGTAAACCCGGGTGTCAGGGCTGAGTTCCGACCGGGAAATGTCCGCCATAATGGGCCCCATGCAGAACCCCACAGCGCTGGACAGACACCCGGCCTTGGAAAACCAGCGGTTGTACCGGGTGACGCCGTACAGCGCCATCAGGCCGCCCATGCTGGAACCAGCAATGCCGGTACACTCCCGGAAGGGAATGGTGCGGTACTGATCGTCGATCCGGGGCTTTACCTGATTTACAATCCACTGCATGGTCTCTTTTCCCAAGGGCTGGAACCGGGAAAAGGAAGAGCCGGAATCGGCGGGGTAGGGAAGGTACTCACTGAGCCGTTCGTTGCCTACATGGCCGCATTCCATACCCACCACGATCATGTCTTTTGGCCACTGATTGAGGAAGGTTTCCATGCCCCAGGATTTTCCATAGGTGGCGTCTTCGTCCCGGAACAGATTGTGTCCGTCGAAAACGTACATCACGGGGTAAGATTCCGTCGATTGCCAGTAGTTGTCCGGCAGATGAATATGCAGGGGACGGTTGGCCCCCTTGACCGGGTACAGGCAGTCCTGCTTGATAATCATAGATGGTTCCTCCTTTGCGGGCTGTTTTCTATATCCTAGCCGAAAATGGAAGAAATGGCAATGGGGCTGGAAAAACATATGTTTTGCACAAATATTGGCGGGAAGAGCTGTACTTTCTGCCGAATGCGTCCCTGCCAACAGATTGTTGACAAGCCAATATAAATGCCGTATAGTATACTTGTCTCCTATATAAATACACGAAAATTCATATAAAGGATAGGGTGATTCACATGTACATGGACGATTACCGCCGCTGGCTGGAAGCCGACCTGGAAGATCCGGCGCTGAAGCAGGAACTGAAGGCCATTGAAGGCCAGGACGAACAGATCAAAGAGCGCTTTGCCGTAGCGCTGAAGTTCGGCACCGCCGGACTGCGGGGCGTGCTGGGCGCAGGCTCCAACCGGATGAATATTTATGTTGTCCGTCAGGCAACCCAGGGCCTGGCCAACTGGGTCAAGACCCAGGGCGGCAATCAGCTGGTGGCCATTTCCTACGACAGCCGGATCAATTCCGATGTGTTTGCCAGAACCGCAGCCTGTGTGCTGGCTGCCAACGGAATCCGGGTGCGGATTTACGATGCGCTGATGCCGGTACCGGCTCTGAGCTTTGCAACCCGGTACTATGGTGCCAACGCCGGTGTTATGATTACCGCTTCCCACAACCCCGCCAAGTATAACGGCTACAAGGCCTACGGCCCCGACGGCTGCCAGATGACCGACGATGCCGCAGCCATTGTGTACGCGGAGATTCAGAAAACCGACATTCTCACCGGTGCTAAGCTGATGTCCTTTGAAGATGGGTTGGCACAGGGACTGATTGAGTATGTGGGCGAGGACTGCAAGGAAGCACTGTATGACGCCATCAAGGCCCGTTCCGTCCGGCCCGGCCTGTGCAAGACCGCAGGACTGAAGCTGGTCTACTCTCCTCTGAACGGCTCCGGTCTGGTGCCGGTTACCCGGGTGCTGAAGGACATCGGCATTGACGACATTACCATTGTTCCCGAACAGCAGTATCCTGACGGCAATTTCCCCACCTGCCCCTATCCCAATCCGGAGATTTTTGAAGCCCTGCGGCTGGGCCTGGAGCTGGCCAAGTCCTCCGGCGCTGACCTGATGCTGGCTACCGACCCGGATGCTGACCGGGTGGGCATTGCCATCCGCTGCCCCGACGGAAGCTATGAACTGGTTTCCGGAAACGAAGTGGGCGTGCTGCTGCTGGACTATATCTGCCAGGGCCGGATCGAAAACGGCACCATGCCCAGCAAGCCTGTGGCGGTGAAGTCCATTGTTTCCACTCCTCTGGCTGATGCGGTTGCCGCTAACTACGGCGTGGAAATGCGCAATGTGCTCACCGGCTTTAAGTGGATCGGCGATCAGATTGCCGGTCTGGAAGCTGCCGGAGAAGTGGAGCGGTTCATCTTCGGCTTCGAGGAAAGCTACGGCTATCTGGCCGGCCCCTATGTCCGAGACAAGGATGCCATCATCGGTTCCATGCTGATCTGCGAAATGGCAGCTTACTACCGCTCCATCGGCAGCTCCATCAAGGAGCGGCTGGAAGCCATCTACGCCCAGTACGGCCGTTACCTGAACAAGGTGGACTCCTTTGAGTTCCCCGGCCTGTCCGGCATGGACAAAATGGCAAGTATCATGGACTCCCTGCGGACCAATCCTCCCAAGGAAATCGGCGGCTACGCCGTGACCAAGGTGACCGACTACCAGAAGTCGGAGGAAACCGGCCTGCCTGCCGCCAACGTGCTGATTTACGCCCTGGAAGGCGGTGCTACGGTGGTGGTGCGTCCCTCCGGTACCGAGCCCAAGATCAAGACCTACTTTACCACCCTGGGCAAAGACCTGGCCGAAGCTGAGTCACAGAAGGAAGTTCTGGCCAATGCCCTCAAGCCTATTTTGGCCTGATACAGTAACAAAAAAGTCCGCAGCCGGTAAAAAAAGCTGCGGACTTTTCCTATGTTGCTTTACTTTTGGACGCGATCACCCTGACGGAAAATCCGCAGCAGCATGATGATTGCGGCAGCTGCCAGCACCACTTCCGTCACAAACTGGGCATAGGCCAGTCCATACAGGGGGGACAGGGCATTGAGCAGGAACAGCAAGGGGATCTCCAGAACCACCTTGCGCAAAATGGCGAATATCAGAGCGTGCCGTCCCATTCCCAAGGCAGAGAATACACCAACTGCTATGAAGTCGGTGCACAGGAACACCATGCCCAGACACAGTCCCCGCAGGAAGGCAGAGCCGTAGGCAATGATATCAGCATTGTCCATGAACATCTGAATCAAATTGGGGGCACCGAACCAGCAGCCCACGGTCACTGCCAGCATAATCGGCAGAATCAGCCCCATGGAAAAGACAATGGCGTTTTTCATGCGCTTGCGGTCGCCGCTGGCATAGTTGTAGCTGACCAGGGGCATGATTCCCTGGGAGAAGCCGAGGCATACCTGCAGGGGCAGCATGTTGATTTTCTGTGCCACACCCATGGCGGCCACGGCAGAGGCGCCGTATACGGCGGTGAAGTTGTTCAGAATGGTGGTGCCTGTCACATTCAGCAGATTCTGAAGGGAGGCCGGAACGCCGACACCCAGAATGCCGGTGACGACCTCTTTGCTCATGGTCTTCAGACGGCGGATGTCCAGACTGATAAAGGTTTTTCCCCGCTTGACCCGGGCCAGGACGAAGAAGTAACCGCAGGCAACGCAGTTGCTCAGGAAGGTAGCCAGACCGGCACCGGCGGCGCCCATGTTCAGGCCCCAGGGCAGAATGAAGATGGGGTCAAGGATGATGTTGAGGATGCAGCCGCTCATGGTGCCGATGCTGGCGTGGACGCTGGCGCCTTCGCTTCGGACCATCTGGCCCTGAACCACATTCAAAATGGCAGGGATGGCTCCGCAGTTCACTGTCCAGAGCATATACCCGGCGGTTGCTTCCCAGGTAATCTCGTCAGCGCCCAGCAGGGTCAGCAGCGGGTTTCGGAACAGGGTGCACAGCAGGGTAAACAGCAGACCGCTGAACACGGCACCGTAAAAGCCGAATGCGGAGCTGCTGCGGACCATCTCATAATCTCCCCGTCCCAGACTCCGGCTCATCATGCTGGAGGTGCCGATGCCGAACAGATTGTTCACCGCATTGAACGCCAGCATCACCGGGTATACCAAGGTAACAGCGGCATTCTGCACCGGATCATTGAGCATTCCCACGAAGAAGGTGTCTGCCAGGTTATAGACCACCATAACCAGTGACGCCACTACCATGGGGATCGACAATTCCGCCACAGCTCTGGGAATGGGCATGGACTCAAACAGGTAGCTTTTTTCATTTTCCTGAGCCAAAACAGTGTTCCTCCTTGTAAAGCGGGGGATTCCCACAGAATCCCCCAATGGCGATTTATACAATAGTATAGCGCCGCAAATCGGACCCTGTCAAGGCAGATCGAATTTCTGCCGACGGGTACATACAATCACGGTTGCAACTTATGGGGATCTATGGTAAGATAACAGAAATTTCAGTTGAGGAAGTGCAGGAATATGAACCGAATTGTGACGATGGTGCTGAAGAATCTGTGGATTGTCCCCGGCGCCTGGTTCAAGCTTTGCCGCTATGCCAAACATACCGACGAATACCCGGAAGAGGAGAAGTATCGCCACATTCAGTACATCCTGCAGCGGGCCGTCCGGGGCGGCAATGTGGACATGACCGTTACCGGCCAGGAAAATATCCCGGCGGAAGGGGGCTTTATGCTCTACGCCAACCATCAGGGAATGTTCGACGTGCTGGCCATTGCGGCCACCTGCGACCGGCCCATCGGCGCAGTGCTGAAAAAGGAACTGTATGATATTCCCTTCCTGCATCAGATTGTGCTGTGCACCAAATCCTTTGCCATGGACCGGGAGGATGTGCGCCAGTCCCTGACGGTGATCCAGAATGTCACCGAGGAAGTGAAAAAGGGAAGAGGCTATCTGATTTTCCCGGAGGGAACCCGCAGCAAACTGGGCAACGAAATGCTTCCTTTCCATGGCGGCAGTTTCCGCTGCGCCACCAAGAGCAAGTGCCCCATTGTCCCCATTGCGCTGATTGACTGCTTCAAGGTGCTGGATCAGAAGGGCAGCAAGCCGGTTTCTGTTCAGATTCATTACCTCAAACCCATTCCCTACGAAGAGTATGCCGCAATGAAGCCGGCAGAGGTGGCAGAATTGGTAAAGGCCCGGATTGCAGAAAAAATCCAGGAATGCATCTGAAGGCCAATGGCCAGAAGGATGGCAAATTCGCAAGCGGATCGTCTGTGCGGTGAGAAGAGAATGAAATAGACGAAAAATGTCCGCTCTTGTCTGTAAAGAACGGACATTTTTACACGAAACCAGGAAAAAATTACCATTCTGTAAACTTTAGGAATAACTTAAGAAATCCTTAAAGGATGTGCGGTTGATTCCTATTGGGAAACTCCGTATAATAAAAATCGAAAATGCGTCAGCATAGCAACAGGAGGGTTACCTTATGAAAATGAAAAAGTGGGTGGCACTGGCCTGCGCTCTGTGTCTGTCCGTGGGACTGGCAGGCTGCGGCGGCGGTACATCGGTCTATGTCCAGTCTGTGGAAGTGCTGGCCGGTCTGGGCGGCATTGCCCCCGGCGACCGGTTTGCGGGCATGGTAGTGTCCGAAAATGTGACGGAAATCCAGAAGGACGGAGAAAAGACCATTAAGGAACTGAAGGTCAAGGAAGGCGACGATGTCAAGCAGGGACAGGAACTGTTCAGCTACGACACCGAGGAGCTGCAGCTGACTCTGGACAAGCAGCGCCTGGAATTGGATCAGCTGGTCGCCTCCATTGAAAATTATAAAAATCAGATTGCCACTTTGGAGCGTGAGCGGCAGACGGTAGGCGGAAACCAGAAGCTGCAGTACACCATTCAGATCCAGTCCACCCAGGTGGATTTGAAAGAGGCGGAGCTGAAGGTCAAGACCAAGGAAGCCGAGGTCAAGAAGTCCGAGGAATTGCTGGCCAATGCCACTGTGGTTTCTCCCATTGACGGCCGTGTGCAGGCAATCAGCGAAGATGGTCAGACGGATAATAACGGAAAGCCTCTGCCCTATATCACCATTCAGCAGGTGGGCTCTTACCGCATCAAGGGCGTACTGGGAGAGCTGCAGCGCGGCGGTATCACCCAGGGGGACCGGCTGAAAATCCTGTCCCGTACCGACGACACCAAGAGCTGGACCGGTACGGTGACCCTGGTGGACTACGAAAGCCCCATTCAGAACAATAACAACAGCGGCGTGATTATTATGGGCGGCGGCAGCTCCGATGAGATGAGCGCCTCCAGTAAATACCCGTTCTATGTGGAATTGGACAGCACCGACGGCCTGATTCTGGGACAGCATGTCTATCTGGAGATCCTCACCGAGGAGGGTGAAACTGCCGGCCTCAGCATCAGCAGCACCTTTATCTGCTATGAAGAGGACGGCACTGCCTATGTCTGGGCGGAAAAGGGCGGCAAGCTGCAGAAGCGGGAAGTGGTTCTGGGCGAGTATAACCCCATGAACGATACCCAGGAAATTACGGAAGGCCTGAGCATGGAAGACTATATCGCCTTCCCCGACCCGGAACTGTGTACAGAAGGTGCTCCCACCACCCGGGAGGCCCCCAAGGTTCAGGAAGAGGAAACCCAGGAGCCGCAGGATGCTATGGTGGAAGGTGAGGTGGCATAATGCCCATTTTGAAGCTGACAGACATTTGTAAGGACTACATGCAGGGCAAAGAGCCGGTGCGGGTTCTGAAAAATGTAAATATGACCGTGGAAAAGGGCGATTACCTGGCAATTATGGGCCCTTCCGGTTCCGGAAAGACCACGCTGATGAACATCATCGGCTGCCTGGACGTGCCCACCTCCGGCAGCTATGAGCTGGATGGGAAAAATCTGAAGGATTTGACCGACGACGATCTGGCGGAAATTCGCAATAAGCACCTGGGCTTTGTGTTCCAGAGCTTCCATCTGCTGCCGAAAATGGATGCCCTGGACAATGTGGCCCTGCCGCTGCTGTACGCCGGTGTCCCGGTACAGGAGCGGCGGGAACGGGCGGCGCAGGCGCTGAAGTCCGTGGGCCTGGAAGAGCGGATGCACTTTCTGCCCAACCAGATGTCCGGCGGTCAGTGCCAGAGAGTGGCCATTGCCCGGGCCATTGTGGGAAAGCCGGATCTTCTGCTGGCAGACGAACCTACTGGCGCTTTGGATACCAAGGCGGGCAACCAGATTATGGACATTTTCCGCCAGCTGAGCCAGGAGGGAATGACCATTATCATGATTACCCACGAGCCCAGTATTGCAGCCTGCGCTGACAAAACCTACCGGATTTTGGACGGCGAGCTGCATACCGGTGAAGTACAGCAGGAAGGAGACGCAGATGAAGAAACTGAATCTGAAGAACATAAATCTGAAGAAGCTCTCTGTGAACAAAGAGAATCTGCCCAAGATCAAAGTGCCGAAGATCTCTCTGAAGAGAGCCAATCTGAAGAATAAGAAACTGCTTCTGAGTGTCACCGCGGTTGTGCTGGTAGTTGCACTGGGTGCGGGAATCTGGCTGGGCGCAGGCGGCAAAGCGGAGCCTGTAGGCGTATATGCGTTTATGGATATCGGCATGACCGAATACTGGGGAGATTCCCAGGAAAGCTATGGCCCAGTCACCACCGACCGGATACAGACAGTGTTCCTCTCCGATACCCAGACGGTGACGGAGGTTTTGGTCGCCCAGGGCGACATGGTCAAAAAGGGCGACGTGCTGCTGCGCTTTGATACCACCCTTTCGGAACTGGAATTGGAGCGTAAGCGTCTGGAAGTGGAAAAGCTCAAGCTGGATCTGGAAGATGCCAAAGCGGAGCTGAACAGAATTGCCAGCATGAAGCCCATGGAGACGCCAATCTTTGATGAGCCGACTATTGATGAAGACATCAATACAGGTTCCATGCTGATGGAGGCTTACCGGATTTCCAACAATCCGGAGTATAACGGCAGCAGCCAGGAACTGGCGCTGATCTGCTGGCTGCAGGATACCACCAATATTGACAGCAGTGTGTTGGAAGCCATTCGCCAGAGAGCGGAAGAATTGCAGAATATGACGGTGGAGCCCACGGAGCCGGAAACTACGGAAGAGCCTACAGCGGAAACCACCGAAGAAACAACGGAAGAAACCATCGAGGAAACCGTTGAGGAAACCATCGAGGAAACCGTCGAGGAAACCGTTGAGGAAACCGTCGAGGAAACCGTCGAGGAAACCGTCGAGGAAACCGTTGAGGAAACCGTCGAGGAAACCGTTGAGGAAACCGTCGGGGAGACCATCGGGGAAACCGTTGGGGAGACCATCGGGGAAACTGTTGCGGAAATCGTAGAAGACACAACGCAGACAATTGTGGAAGAAGTTTCCCAAGAGGATACCCAGGCAGAAATGTCCCAGGCTTCTGATTTCCCGGAAGAGGGCGGCGACGAAGGCTATATCAGCGTGGATTCGTACTATGTCATCTTCAAAATCACCCAGGGGAATATGTCTCTGGGCCAGCGGACGGTCTGGCAGGGTGCCCATGTCTACGGTTGGGACGGCAGCTTCTCCATCCGGCTGTTTGATGCCTCCGGGATGATGGACTATACCCTGATTGACGACGGGGAAGAAGACCCCGGCGGAGCGGAGATTCCGGATATTGACTTCGGCAGCGGCTATACCGCAGCCCAGATTGCCCAGATGCGTGCTGAGCAGGAAAAGAAGATCAAGGATCTGGAGTTCAAGATCAAGATGGCAGACGCCGACTACAAGATCATGCAGACCGAAGTGGGCGACGGCAACATCTACGCCGATATTGACGGCGAAGTGGTATCCCTGCTGACCGAGGAGGAAGCCAAGCAGTCCAAGACTCCCTTTATGAAGGTTTCCGGCGGCGGCGGCTTCTATGTGGAAGGCAGCATCAACGAACTGGAAAAGGACAACCTGCGCATTGGCCAGGAGGTTACCATCAACGACTGGGAATCCGGCATGACCTATACCGGAACCGTACAGTCCATCGGTGACTTCCCCAGCAGAGATAACGGCTACAGCGGCATGGGCAACCCCAATTCTTCCTACTATCCCTTTGTAGCCTTCGTAGACGGCAGTGCCGACCTGCAGGCGGGTAAGTATGTGAGCATGACCTTTGCCACCAGCACCGGAGCCAACGGCATTTATCTGCAGAATCCCTTCGTCCGCACGGAAAATGGAGAATCCTATGTCTATGTCCAGGGCGCAGGCGGCAAACTGGAGAAACGTACCGTTACCGTGGGCAAGTCCCTCTGGGGCAGCTACACCGAAATCAAGGGCGGCCTGAGCGAGGATGATTACATTGCCTTCCCCTATGGAAAGAATGTAAAACCCGGTGCGCCTACGGAATTGAGTGATTTGTCCAGCCTGTATTCGTACTAAGGAGGGCAGTTATGACAGAAAATATCAGACTTGCCTTCCAGGGGATCTGGGGGCATAAGATGCGCTCGGTGCTGACCATGCTGGGTATCATCATCGGCATCGCGGCCATCATCACCATTGTTTCCACCATTCAGGGCACCAATGAGCAGATCAAGGAGAACCTGATCGGTGCAGGCAATAACGTGGTTACCGTCCAGCTCAACGAGGGAAGCTACCCCTACGATATGGCCTGGAACGGAAACCCGGACGGCGTTCGGGTAATTACCGAAAAGACCCGGCAGGAGCTGAAGGAAATTTCGGGTGTGCAGGAAGTATCGCTGTACTGTGCCCGGAATTATTCCGACGGACTGTACTACCAGAACATCCGCTACAGCGGGCAGATTTTTGGAATTGATGAGCATTATCTGGACGTGTACGGCTACCAGGTGA
>CALXFP010000034.1 GCA_944387615.1 uncultured Oscillospiraceae bacterium
TCCGCTTCCACCGGGCCCAGCTGGTCAAAGGTTTTGCACACGCCGTTTTCCCCGTCGATGCTGACCTTGCCCACCACGTCCTGGCCCAGAATGCCGCCGATCAGTTTGCCCATGGCGCCGTTGGCGCCGCAAAGTACCGCTTTCATACGTTGACCCCCAGCTTTCTCATCTCGTCATACAGCTTGGCCCGGGTCTCGTCTTCCATGGGCGTCAGGGGCAGACGCAGATTCTCCTCGCCAAAGCCCATGGCAGAAACTGCCGCCTTGACGGGAATGGGGTTGACTTCGCTGAACAGGGCATTGGTCAGACCCAGCAGCTTGCACTGCCACTGGGCAGCGGTCTTGTAGTCGCCGGCCTTGCAGGCATCGGTCATGGCCACCGATTCCTTGGGCACCACATTGCTCAGCACACTGATGGTACCGGCAGCGCCCATGGCCATCATGGGCACGGTGAGGGCATCCTCGCCGGAATACACATCGATCTTATCGCCGCACAGAGCCATGATTTCCACCATCTGGGCCATATTGCCGGTGGCTTCCTTCACAGCTGCAATCCGGGGATGCTCGGCAAGCTTGGCCAGGGTCTTGGGCAGCAGATTGCAGCCGGTACGGCCGGGCACATTGTACACAATTACCGGCACGGTAGAAGCATCCGCCACGGTGGTAAAATGGGTAATCAGGCCGTTCTGGGTGGCCTTGTTATAGTAAGGAGTCACCACCAGCACAGCGTCGGCACCCACTTCGCAGGCGTTGCGGGTGTTCTTCAGCACATGCTCGGTATTGTTGGTGCCGGTGCCGGCAATCACAGGGACCCGGCCCGCAACCTTCTGTACCGTATAGCGGATGACCTCCTTCTGATCCTCCGGCTCAATGGTGGCATTTTCGCCGGTGGTGCCCATCACCACAATGGCATTGATGCCATTTTCAATCTGGAACTCCAGGAAGCGTCCCAGGGCATCATAGTCAATGCCGGTTTTGGTCATGGGGGTGACAATGGCAGTGGCCATTCCGGTAAAGATGGTGTTCTTCATAGTTATCTCTCCTTTGCTGAGTATCGGTATGCAAACGCAGTCTTCCGGAAGCGGGTGATCGGCTTCCTCTGCTCCTTACTTTAGACAGAAAACCGGCAGAAATATTCATACAGCGGTGTCAATTTTTCAAAAAAGTCCCCAACCTGGTCTTTCAGTGCCGGGTCAAAAACCTCCGGCCCCGGCTGCAGCTCCCGGATACAGCCGATCTGCCCTTTCCAGGCAAAATAGGGCTGCAGCACCGGGTTGTCCGTGGGTTTGGGGCGCTTGTAACGCTCCGCCGTCACCGGCATGCCCACCGCCTGCTCCGTCCTGGCAATCAGCTCCAGAAACGGCTCCGGGTTGGCGCTGATGCGGCGGCGGAAGTCCTCCATCATAGCCGTGGGCGGATGCCAGAAGAAAAATCCGTAGCTGGCCCCGTCCGGCGTGATTTCAAAAAACAGGCAGGGATTTTCCGCCCACCACTGCACATCCTTGCGGATGCAGATCCAGAGGCTTTCCTTATAGGGTTCCGGCGGGTGCATCCGGGCATCCCGGTAAATCCGGCTGACCTTCAGCACGTTTCCCGGTGTTTCCTGAAAGGGGACAAACAGCTCCTGTCCCAGGGCCTTCATCGGCTCGTACAGAGACTGGGTATATTGCTTTTTGTGTTCCAGAAACCAGTCCCGGTTGTTGTTCATCCGGATTCCCCACAAAAAATCAAAGGTTTCCGGCGTAAACCCGGTAAACATGAAATCACCTCGGCTTTCTCCAGGGCAAATCAGGGACAATGTCCCGTACTTCTCGGGCGTGTTTTGTAAATAACCTTTCCCAGATGCTTGACCTTACAGGGCTTGTCCGGCACCTCAAAGGCATAGCGCTCACAGGCGTTGATAATCCGGGTGCCGTTGTAGTGCAGTTCCCGGGGGATATCATGCCCATAGGACAGGTGGACATGACCATGCACCAGGTAGGCCGGCTGATAGCGATCCAGCAGCTCCCGCAGAGCGGTAAAGCCCCAGTGGGCCGGATCGTCCGCATCCCCCAGTCCTTCCGGTGCGGCATGGGTCACCACAATATCCACCCCGCCGGAACGCCACAGCTTCCAGCGCAGCTTGGCAATCCGCATCCGCATCTGCTGGTCTGTGTACTGGTGGGGACCGGGATGATACTTCCGGCAGCCGCCCAGCCCCAGAATCCGCAGGCCATTATACTCCACCAGATGGTCGTCAATACAGTCACAGCCCTCCGGCGGCTCCTGGTGGTAAGCGCCGTCGTGGTTGCCGTGGACATAGAGCACCGGGCAGCGGGCCATGGTCACCAGAAAGCTCAGATACCGGGAGCTCAAATCTCCGCAGGAAAGGATCAGGTCATACTCTTTCAGTCGCCCGGGCTGGTAGTAGTCCCACAACGCAGGGCATTCCTCATCCGAGACACTCAGTATCTTCATGGTTTCTGACCTCCTTTTCTGCCGGAATCTGATCGCGATAGATTCCCAGTTCCCGGACAAGGTTCTTGGACATCGGCAGGATATCATCAAATTGGGGGATTTCTCCCAATACATTGTCGCACAGCCAGTCCATATGCAGCAGCTCTTCCGGCTGGAACCGACGGGTTCCGTCGTTTTTCACCGTGCCGTCCTGGGCCACAATCCGCCGCTGGAAGGGGTCGATGGTACCCTTGGTCATGCCGTCCTGCAAAATGTTGGCCAGCTGACGCACACCCTCCGGCAGTTTGTTGGACATGCTCAGTCCGATGACGCCGCTGTCCATACCCAGCCAGTAGTTCAGCGCGGTGGAGATGCCTTTCTCCCGCTTCCAGCCGCCGGCCAGAATGCTGCGGATCACAAATTCATAGAATTTTCCCCACAGCCAGATGGGCGCGCACAATGGCACCAGATTCCCCCGGTCGTCCATGAGATAAGTGCCGTAGCTGCAGAAATCCAGGAACATTTTCGCCTGGGTGGGGGCATCCCGGTTGGAAATCACCCGGATGCCATCTTCAAAAAAGTCCGCCTGAGGGGTCCCTGGCAGGCAGGACCAGCGCAGTTCAATCTGGGCCCGGGGGTTGGTCAGCTGGGCGCCCAAAGCGAATGCGTTGATGGATGCCGGTACGCCGAAAATGGGAGAACCGGCGATATAGCCAATCCGGTCGTCACCGGCGATGGCACCGGCAATGGCGCCGGTGATGAATTTGGCTTCGTAAATCCGGCCGTAATAGGTGCGGATGCTGGTATAGGGCTGGTCCACGGAGCAGTTGAGGAAACGCACCTTGGGGTATTTCACCGCCGCCTTCAGCGTCGCCCGACTCAGGGGCGGGGAAGTGGTGAATACCACCTGGGCGCCGTCCTGCACCGCCTGCTCAATGGCCTGCTCCGCCAGTTCCGGCGAATTGGCGTCGTAATAGCTGCGCACCTTGATTTTGTCACCGAATACCTTCTCCAGATGGGTGCGTCCGGCTTCGTGGCCCATGGCCCAGGTGCTGTTGGCCGGGGTCAGCTGATGGACAAAGGCCACATCCAGCTGCTCCAATCCCGCAAACAGGCGGGAGACAATGTTTCCCTTGGTATCATCCTCAGCCTTGGTCTGCACCTTCACCGAGTCTTCCTTGCTGGTGGCTACCATATCTTCCCACAAGGCAGCAACGCTCTTTTTCAGTTCCGCAGTAGACAGCCGCCCCAGATCTTCAAAGGGGTACAGCTCCAGCCACAGCAGCAGCGCTTCCTCCGGAAGCACGCCTTCGGCTTTATCACTGACACTCTGGAAAGCATCCCGGAAATACTGGAAGTAAGCGTTGAAGGTTCGCCGCTCCGCTTCCGTCCAGACCTGCCCGTTTTCCTTGTCCAACCGGGCCAGGAGCTTGGCGTAATCACCGGGACGGCGGAACTGTACGGAATAGATCTGAGAGCCTTTATAAAATTCCAGAAATTCCCAGTACGCTTTGATTCTGGGTTCCTCGGACTGTTCCGGCAGAATCCGCCGGACATTGCCGGGAATCCGAGGCGAGCCAAAGTGCCGCAGCACGCTGACCCGCTTATTTCCTTCCTGGACGTAGAAATTGCCCAGATACTCAAAACAGAGAATGGGGTCGGTGATGCCGGTGTCTCCCAGGTGGGCAGCGCACAGGTTAATCCACTTGGCGGCAAACTCCGTCTTGAGATCCAGCAGCGGGCGGAAGGATGCGGTAAAGGCCGTAATCCGACCGGCGGATTTCACGCCCACAATTCGCTCCGCCGGGATTTCCACCAGGCCAACATCCGTCACCACATCCCCGGCATTTTCCGGCAGGAGGTCATCCAGCACAGCCGGATGGGGGTCTTTTCCGGACATCAGCAGTTCCCGGTATTCCTTCTGCCCCAGACGCAGCGCCTGGGAATATTCATCCATAGCTGTTTGTATGCTCATAAGAAGCCTCCCGAAAGAAGGTGTTTTACCCATATATCATAGCACATTTTTGTAAGTTTGCAACAAAAATCTGGACTTCTCTCCGGCCATTCCCAGTCGGAAGCATTGCATTGTTCCCCATTCCATGGTACAATCCTTCTGAGAAAATCCCAGGAGGCGGCGTTATGGTTGAAGATACCTTGCTGTTTTTCGCAGGCCGGCCGGAGGCGCTGGAGCTGTATGAAATCCTGAAGCAGCAAATTCTGTCCCGGGTTAACAATGTCAGGATCAAAACCGCAAAGACCCAGATCACCTTTGCCAATCCCAAGGGATTTGCCTTCGTTTCCTTTCTGCCGGTGCGCAAGGCAAAGCAGCGCCCCCCGGTCTACCTGACGGTAACCTTCGGCCTGGACTATCGAAAAGAATCTGCCCGAATTGATGCTGCCACCGAACCCTATCCCAACCGCTGGACCCACCATGTGATGATTTCCAAACCCGAAGATGTGGACGAGGAGCTGCTGTCCTGGATTGCAGAAGCCGCCGCCTTTTCCGCCGCAAAATAAAAAATCCGGATGGACACTCATCCGAATTGAACAGAAACCAGAAAGGAGCAATTCCCATGGTCTCTCCCTTTGATATGCCATTTTCCAAGGTCTACCCCCTGCTGATTGCCAAAGCCCAGCGCAAAGGCAGAACCCTCCAGGAAGTATACGCCGTCACCACCTGGCTCACCGGATATTCCCAGCAGCAACTGGAGCGGATGCTGGAAAGCAGCCTTACCTATGGAGATTTCCTCCGTCAGGCGCCCCATCCCAATGAAAACCGCCGGAAAATCAAAGGCAGCGTCTGCGGCGTCCGGCTGGAAACCATCGACGACCCGCTGATGTGGGAGCTGCGGTGCCTGGACAAGCTGGTGGATGACCTGGCCAAGGGCAAACCTCTGGAGAAAATTCTGAACCCAAAATAAACATACAAAAAAGGAAATAACCCTGGAACAATCGACTCACCACTTCGATCATCCAGGGTTATTTCCCATAATTCTTGGGTTCTATCATTGGGTAACCTCTCTTTCTACGATTTTGGAGATTGGTTAGTACATTGGACTCACTCCTTTTGTGCCTTTATCTTACCTCTTAGGACAGTATTTTGCAAGATGGAATCCTTCCTAAAAATAGTTAGGAAAATCCGTGCAAAACGCAGATTTTCCCATTTCCCATAAGCTTATTATTGACCGTTTCTTTTCTTTGCGCTATGATGGAAGTGTTGGGCGGCCAGGATGGCGGCCCTTTTTCTGCGCAAAAACACGCCTGCCCCAAACGGAGCAGGCGCATGTTCTATGTAACCTTACAGTCCAAACAGATAGCTGACGCCGCTAATGAGGCCGTACACCGCCAAGGTGGTAATCAGGCTGGATACCAAGGTTCCCAGCAGGATGGCCAGAGCGCTGTATCGTTTGTTGATCCCCGCCAGGTTTGCCACAATGGCGCTGAGCCAGCAGCCCACTCCGGTAAAGGGAACGGACACCGCCAGGAAAATTCCCCAATGGCCATACTTTCGCAGGCATTTGCGGATAAACGCCCGGGGCTTGGCCACGGAACCGGGCAGCATCCGGGAAGCGCTGCGGACATGGGCGGTAAGCTTCTTCGGTTTGGCCTTCAGCAGGAACGGCACCGGCAGGTAGGCCCCCACAGAAGAGGCCAAAAAGGCAAGATACCATTTCAGTTTCAGCGATGCTGCCAGCAGGATGGCTCCCTTATTTTCCACAAAGGGCAGCACCGAAGCCACAAACACTTCCACAATTCTGGAAGAGGCAATTCCGGAAAAAAGCGACGCAATGGGTGCCACAGGGATCCCTCCTTCTGTGTCGTTCTTATCAGGACCATTTTACCTGCTGAACGCGCCTTTGTAAAGGCAAATTCTGTGAACAATTTTATAAAATCGGCCAAATCTCCAGGAATTTTTTCCCATTTGCCGGGATGGTTTCTGAAAAATGGTTGTTTTCCGGGGAAACCTGTGATATAATGCAAAAAATGTGTTGTTCTTTACAGGAGGAGCCGCTATGGCACAGCTTCAGAATTTCCGCACCGCATTCAACGGATTTAACCGGGAGGATGTGGTGCATTATCTGGAATATCTCAATACCCGGCACCAGAATCAAATCAATCAGCTCACCGCAGAGGCTGAGGAGCTTCGTTCCCGTCTTGCCAATCAACCGGAGGATCAGCAGGCGCTGATTGACGAGCTGAAGGCCCAGATCGAGGATCTGACCCAGCAGCTGGAACAGGCAAAGCAGGCTCCGGTAGAACAGCCGGCCGATCCGGAACCGGCAGAGCCCTCCGGCAACGCCGAGCTGGACACCTACCGCCGGGCTGAGCATGTGGAGAAAACCGCCCGGGAGCAGGCGGAACTGATCTACCACCAGGCCAACGGGGTTCTGGCGGAGGCCACCGGAAAGGTGGAGCACATCAGCGCCGACGTTACCGCCCTGGCAGACCGGGTTGCAGGCCAGCTGACCCAGCTGCAGATGGCTGTCAGCAGCAGCAAGCAGGTTTTGCAGGACGCCGCTTCCCTGATGCGTGCCATCCGGCCCAACCAATAACCAAGCCGCCGTTTTGGATCTTCCGCCTTTTCCGGCGGAAGATTTGTTTTGTGATGGGAGGAACCTATGGTAATTACCAAACCGGAGTATTTTGACCGTTTTCAATGTCTGGCAGGCGCTTGTCCGGACAGCTGCTGCAAAGAGTGGTCCGTCCAGGTAGACCCGGAAAAAGCGGAATATTACCGCAGCCTTCCCGGCGCTTTGGGGGATCGGCTCCGGCAGGTGCTGCAAACCCAGGAGGGCGAGACGGTGATGGCCATAGAAGATGGCCGCTGCCCCATGTGGCGTCCGGACGGGCTGTGCCGGATTCAGGCAGAACTGGGGGAGCAGGCCCTGTGCACCACCTGCCGGGATTTTCCCCGGCTGACCCATGACTATGGAGATTTTCGGGAACTGGGACTGGAACTGAGCTGCCCGGAGGCAGCCCGGTACATTCTGGCATCCCCCGCTCCGGCGTTCCTCACGGAAAATCTTCCCGGAGGGGAAGCGGGAGAATACGATGAAGAAGCCATGTCCATTCTGAAAACTTCCCGGGAAGCTGTGCGGCAGCTTCTGGCAGATACCCGCCGCCCCATCGGGCAGACCCTCGCATTGATGCTGCTCTACGGCTGCCAGGTCCAGGGCTGGCTGGACAGCGGGGAGGAACCGGCCTTTGACCCAAATTCCGCCCTGGAAACCGCCGTACAAATGGCGAAACCCGGAAATATGGAAGAAATTCTGGACTTTTTCCGCTCTTTAGAGCTTCTGACCCAGCGCTGGGCAGAGCGGTTGGCCCATCCCTGTCCCGGTCCCTGGGACAGCCGCACCCTGGCTTTGGCGCGATATCTGGTAGACCGGTACTGGCTTCAGGCGGTGTCGGATTACGATATCTACAGCCGGGTGAAGTGGATTGCCGTGGCCTGCCTGGTTCTGCGGCAGCTGGGTGGAGACTTTCCCGCCACCGCCCAGCTGTTTTCCAAAGAGATTGAAAACGACGCGGACAACTTAGACGCCATTCTCGATGCCGCCTATACCCACCCGGCCTTTACCGATGACAAGCTATTGGGTCTGCTTCTGGCATAAGCAAAGCCCCCGCGAACAGCGGGGGCAATTTTTACGTTTTCGGCAGGGTAATGCTGACTTCTCCGCTGGAAAGGTTCTGGGTCTGTCCGTCGTCATAGCGCACCAGAAGGTGGCAAGCATCGTCAATGCCCAATGCCTGAGCCTGACGCTCCGTTCCTCCCAGGAAAACCGTGACCTGTTTCCCAAGAACCAAGCTGCGCTGCCGGTATTCTTCCAGATATTCGTCTTTCCCTGTATAACAATTCCAGAAATGTTCCAGAAATGCCGCCGCCAGGCGGTTTTTTCCGTCATTTACCGGGGCGTCAAAAATCGCTCCGGCGATGGATGCCAGTTCCTCCGGGAAGCCCTCCCGGGGTGGATACAGGTTGATTCCCACTCCCACAATGGCGGTTTCCAGGGTGCCGCTTTCCATATCGTAGGCCCCTTCCGTCAGGATGCCGCAGACCTTTTTCCCATTCAGGAAAATATCGTTGACCCACTTGATCTGGGCCGCTCCGCCGCCTGCTGATTCAATGGCCCGGCACAGCGCCACCGCCGCCACTGCCGTCAAGGGAAGATTCTGCTGGGCAGAAACCGGTCGGGGCCGCAGCAGCAGGCTCAGGTAAATCCCCGTTCCTTCCGGAGAATAGAAGGTTCTTCCATAACGTCCCCGGCCTCCGGTCTGGGCATTGGAAATCACCACATACCCTTCCGGCGCTCCTTCCTGTGCCCGCTGCCGGGCCAGGGCGTTGGTGGAAACCGTACTGGGAACCACTTCCACGGTAAAGCTTTCCTGAGAATGCAGGTACTTTTCCACCCCCGGAGCAGACAGAATGTCCGTTTCCTCCGATAGGCAGTAGCCCCGGTTGGTAACCGCATGGATGGGATACCCTTCCTGGCGCAGAAGCCCGATGGCTTTCCACACCGCTGCCCGGGACAGATTCAGCTTTTGTCCCAGCTCCTGGCCGGAAAAGTAGATTCCTTTGTTGGCTTCCAGCAGCGCCAGCAGTCGTTCCTTCGTGGTCATGGTTCCTCCTGTTTCCATCGGCACAGCCCGCTCCATTGGCAGTCGGGGCAGATTTCCTCCCGCCGCCCGGGCTGTAATATCTCCTGGGTAACCTTTCGGTCAAAGTCCTGATAATACAAAACCTGTCCCGGTTCCAGGCCGCAGAGCCGCAGCACCCCTTCGTCGTAGCGAAGGACTTGCTCCTGGGTCGTGCAAATGCCGCCTTGGTTATTGGGGCAGCTGCCGCAGATTTCGTCCATTTCCGGTACCAGGCGGATCAAGGGATTGGATTGCAGCATACTCTGAATGGCTCCCATATTGGCAACAAAGCCATCACTGTATCCCTTACCCTGGAAAAACCGCAGACACAGCCCATGATGGGGGCGCAGGGGAAAGGCCTGTTTTTCCATGGGATTTACCCAATCCGGATGGCCCGGCAGAGCCGTCCCCGCAAAGCAAGAGCCAGAGCCGCTTTCAGAAGATCGGGAATGATGTAGGGAATGACGCACCAGCCCAGGGCCGTTCCGATGCCAATAGCCCCGGTGGTTCTGGCGTAGACATACATAAACCAGGCTGTGCCGAAGGCATAGCAGGCTGCCGTTCCCAGCACCATGGATGCAAACAGCACGAAAGTTTTTTCCCCCAGCATCGCTTCCATAGCCCACATCACCAGGGCCGTCAGCTGAAAGCCCACGATATAGCCGCCGGTGGTTCCGGCCAGGCAGCCGACTCCCCCGGAAAATCCGGCAAACACCGGCACACCCACCAGTCCCAGCAGCAGATACACCAGCACGGCCAGGGAGCCTCGCTTGCCTCCCAGCACGGCTACGGCCAGGAAAATGCCAAAGGTCTGCATGGTAAAAGGTACTGCACTGGGGATGGAAATCCAGGAACAAATGGAAATCAGCACCGCAAACATGGCAATATAGACCATATCCCGGGTTTTGGTTGTGGATTGTGTGGTTACAGCTGTCATAACGGTTTCCTCCTGACAAATTGGTTGATTCTGTCAGAAGTATACCACTGTTGCCTCCGCATTGTCAACCATTTTTATTTTCAGGTTGACAATTATCTTTTCTTACCTTCTCCATAACAAAGTTGGTAAGCCCCACGCCGAAGCGGAAAACGGTCTGCTCCCGGCGCACCTGATAGCCCCGCTTTTCAAAGAAGGGTTTTGCGGTGACGGATGCGTGGGTGGTAATATTTCCAGGGACAGCAGCTTCCAAAGCGTCACACAGCGCCGTGGCAATGCCCTGGCTCTGGTAATCCTTATGCACATAGAGCCGATCCAGGTACCCTTCCCGGCTGATATCCCCAAAGCCAACGATGTTCCCATCCTTCACCGCAATCAGGGTCAGGTGTTCCAGAAACGACCGGTTCCACCCTTCCAAATCTACCTTTCCCGTAGCCCAGGCATCCAGCTGGGGCTGGGTGTAATCTCTGGCATTGACGGTGTGGACGGTATCATAAAACAGCCGGGCCAGTTCCGGGCAGTCGGCGGGGGTATAGGTTCGGATTTCCATAGGTTACCTCCAGAATTTTCAACACAACCTCATAAGAATCGAATCTTCTTGACAGAGGATGCCGGATTCGACGGCAGCTTGCTATGCAAGCTGCACAGCGTGTCAAAAAAGCCTCGCAGAGTTTGCAGCGGCAGCAGCAAATAAAGTTAAAATCGTTTTCTGCCGGGGCATGTACCTGGCAGAAAACACTTATCAGGCTGCAAGTGTGGAATTTGTCCCCCGTCGGGGGACAAATTATGCGCGCATCAGACTGCTTTCCGTTGTCGGAAAAGCCCGCAGGGGTTTTTCGACAGTCTTAGCAACCCTCCCCCGGAGGGGTGCAGTTAAGTGGGTTCGAATCCCACTTTCCGCAATGTAAAAAACACCCAGCTGCGAATGCAGCCAGGTGTTTTTTGGCAGAGGATGAGGGATTCGAACCCCCGCGAACGGAGTCAGAGTCCGGTGTGCTACCGTTACACTAATCCTCTTGGTGGAGACAACAGGACTCGAACCTGTGACCTCATGCGTGTGAAGCATGCGCTCTAACCAGCTGAGCTATGCCTCCATGTCGGAGCAGGTGTTATTATACCACATTTTACCGGAAAGTCAACACCAATTTCCGGAAATTTTTCAGTTGCTTTCCGGGAAATTTCTGGTATCCTAAAGCAGAGGAGGGAAGCGCCATGGAATATGCCAATATGTACCCGGGAGTTTTTCTGTCCCGGCCCAACCGCTTCATCGCCCATGTGGAGATTCAGGGGCAGACCGAGGTGGTGCATGTCAAAAACACCGGCCGCTGCCGGGAGCTGCTGATTCCCGGTGTCCGGGTATACTGCCAGCGCTCCCAGAATCCCGCCCGGAAAACCAAATACGATCTCATCGCCGTGGAAAAAGGCAGCCGCCTGATTAACATGGACTCCCAGGCTCCCAACCTGGCCGTGGGGCAATGGCTGAAAGGCGGCGGTCTGGGGCCTGTGGAGCAGCTCCGGGCGGAAACCGTTCATGGGGAGTCCCGGTTTGACTTTTCCTTTGTCAAAGACGGAAGGCAGTGTTTTCTGGAAGTCAAAGGCGTGACTTTGGAAAACGAGGGAATCTGCGCCTTTCCCGATGCCCCCACCCAGCGGGGAGCCAAGCACCTGCGGGGGCTGGCCCAGGCCGCCAAAGAGGGTTTCGGCGCCTATGTGCTCTTTGTCATTCAGATGCAGGATGTACTTTGTCTGCGGCCCAACGATGCTACCGACCCGGATTTTGGTACAGCATTGCGGGAAGCTGCCGCTGCCGGGGTGGAAATTCTGGCCGTGGACTGCGCAGTGACGGAAAGCACCATGGTGCTGCGTCAGAGCGTCCCGGTGGAGCTTTAAAACGCCCCGTTGCGTTATCGGTCAAACTATGCTAGAATCAAAAGAAAATTTTCAGGAGGATTCCATGGATCACAGC
>CALXFP010000035.1 GCA_944387615.1 uncultured Oscillospiraceae bacterium
GCAGCTGTCCCTTCTGCAGTTCCATCAGGCTCTTGGCAATGTTCAGCCCCAGGCCGCTGCCTTCGGTATTCCGGGAACCATCCCCCCGGACGAAGCGCTCCATCAGCTCGTCGGCTTCCACATTCAGTTCTTCCCGGGAGATGTTCTTCAGGGAAAGAATGACCTTTCCTTCCGTCTCCAGCAAATCCACATACAGCCGGGTTCCGGGCATGGCATACTTTACCGCATTGCCCAGCAGGTTGCTCAGCACCCGCCAGACCAGCCGCCCGTCGGCCCGCATAAACACCGCTTCTTCGGTATGCCGGAACACGGGAATCAACTGTGCTCTGTCCAGCTTATCGGCAAACTCGCCCAAGGCCTGGTTTACAGACTCCACCGCATTGACCTCGGTGATCTCCACGGTCATGTTGCCGGTGTTAGCCTTGCTCATTTCCATCAGGTCCTCAATCAGCTTCTTCAGCCGCTGGGACTGACGGTCCAGAACTTCCAAGTATGCCGCTTCCTCCTGCTGGGTATGGGGCCGCTGGAGCAGGTCCACATAGTTGATGATGGAGGTCAGCGGGGTCTTGATGTCGTGGGAAACATTGGTAATCAATTCGGTTTTCATCCGCTCGGATTTCAGCTGCTTCTGAGCTGCGGCCACTGCCACACCGGCAAGATCATTCAGGTCTTCCGCAAAGTCCCGGAACACGCCCACCATCTGCTGGTCATCCACTTTGATATTCAAATCTCCCCTGCTCATCCGCCGGGTGCTTTCCATCAGAGTTCCGAAACTCCGGGCGCCATACAAAATCAGCACAATATCCGCCGCCAGGAACAACAGGGTAAAGAATACGGAGCGAACCGCCACCGCCAGAAGCATCAGCAGGAAGATACCAAAGCCGCAGGCCAGCCACTGCCAGGTCAGCGGCAGCAGCGACAGGAAGCCATGGGCTTTCTCCTTCAGCTGCCGCATCAGCTTGCTCAGCAGGTTTCCTGCACCGCCGCCAAGCTTTTTCAGCACTCTGCCCAGGAAGGGGAGCAATCTGCGCAGCACCCACTGTCCTGCCCGTCCCAGAAGGCACAGCACACGGACAACCAGGGTATTGCGCCACCAGAAACCGTCGGGCATCTTAATCTGTGCCGCAAAGGCGAAGCAGAGTCCCACAAAAATCAGGCAAGCCAGGAATCCGGCACCGGCGCCGAAGACGCATCCCACCTGCAAATTCTGTTCCAGCGCCACACTGGCGCCTTCCCACACCACAACGATAATACCGCTGATGCCGGCAATTGCCAGAATCAAATAGACATCCAGCGGCATCCGGTTCAATCCGCCCGCCTGCACCTGGCTGCTCTTGGGGGAGCGTCCTGCCGCGCAGCACAGGTACACGCCCAAAATTGCAAAGGCCAGCAAGCTGACTCCCAGAATCAGGAACAAGTCGCTGCGGAATCCCCGCACAACCTCCAGCAGAGAGAACAGTCCGTCATCCTGCAGTCCCCCCTGCACCATGTACAGTTCCAGGGTCATCTCCGGCATGGGAACATAGACACACTTGGCGACCATGGTGTTGTGGGTCTGGTCATCGACGTATTCGTAACGGGAAATGTCGTACTGATCCAGGGTCTTTCCGTTAATCAGCACCGGCTCGGTTGGGTCAGGCTCCGTCTGCTGCGCAATGGTTGCCGCAGGAACCGTGGGTGCCTGGGTCTCAGCCGGTACCGTTTCCATTGGAACGGTTTCTGCCGGAGCCGTGGTTTCCGTCTGCGGATCTTCGCTGATTTGCGCTGCCTCACCCTCTGCCGCAGCAGCGGCTTCTGCCGGAGCTGCTGTTTCTTCTGCTGGCTGCTCCTGAGTTTCCGGCTGCTGACCGTTGTCTTCTGCCGGAGTGTCAACCGGGCTGCCGGTTTCAGCCGGCACCGTTGCCTGGGTTTGCTCCGCAGCGGGCTGAGTGGCCGCTTCCGTCACCGGCTGGGTTTCCGGCGGATTGGTAGCTTCCGTGGCTTCCGCAGCTTCCGTCACGGCTTCCTCCGCAGTCAGCTCCTGGGACTGCTCCGGCCGAACAGAGGCGGTAAAAATCATGCAGCCCATTTCATCCTGGGACAGCTCTCCCACACTCTGGGAAGAATAGGCCTCGTAAATCAGATTGGAACCGATTCCCGTCAGCTCCAGCTGGGACACTTGCCCAATTTCCACATATTCCGACCGGTTGGAACGATAGAGAACATTTCCATTCTCATCGTACATCACCATGCCCAGGATCTCTCCGTCTCCGGAGTTCCGATAAACCGTCTGGCCGTTCCGATCCCAGAACGTCGCACCATACACCGCCGCACCGGTTTGGGGAATGGCATTGTAAATATACGTTTCCTCGTCCGAGTAGATTTTTGCCTGCACAGTCTGGGTCGGAACTTCAATCTGCTGCATCTGCGACTCTGCGGAAACCAGATGCAGATACTGTCCGGAAACCGGGAAGGTATAGACTGCTGCGCCATCCGCATCCGTCAGATTGCCTCCGGTTTCCAGAACGTTGCCCTCAGCGTCTTTCAGGGCATAGCCTGCTTTCTCCCAGTTAAAGACGGAGTAGTAAGACCAGGCTCCACCCCGGACGTGCTCCTCCACCAGCACTTCCGGACAGCCGCCCAGTTCCACACTGCTGTAGTGCATGGCAACGCCGGTGGCCAAATTCTCTCCCCAGCTTTTGATCTCCGTCTCCCGTACCTGCTGCACGGTCTTATCGTAAAGTCCGGCACCGGTCAGGGCCATAATGGCGCCGGTGCTGGCCACACTGCCAAACAGCGCCAATGTGCACAGAAGAACTGCCAGGAACTTGAACGCAATGTGGTTTTTCATCTGTTCTCCCCTTCCATCTTATATCCCTGGCCCCAAACCACCTTCAAATACCGGGGTTCCGAAGGGTTGATCTCAATTTTTTCCCGCAGATGGCGAATGTGGACTGCCACAGCGCCTTCGCTGCCCAGGGCTGCTTCCTGCCAGACAGCCTCATAGAGCACCTTGGTGGAGAACACCTTGCCGGGGTTTGCCATCAGCAGATGCAAAATGGCATATTCCGTGGGGGTCAGGGAAACCGGTTCTCCCTCCACGGTGACGGTTTTCGTCCGGTCGTCCAGCACAATGCCCCCCAGGGTAATCTGATTTCCGGTGGGTTCCGGGCAGCTGCCCAGCCGGGCATAGCGGCGCAGCTGAGAGCGGACTCTGGCCAGTACCTCCACCGGGACAAAAGGCTTGGTAATGTAGTCGTCTGCGCCTACGTTCAGGCCCAGGACCTTGTCCTCGGTTTCGGATTTTGCGGTGAGCAGAATGATGGGAACATTGGAAATTTCCCGGATATGGGACGTGGCTGTAATGCCGTCCATGACAGGCATCATCACATCCAGCAAAATCAAATGGATTTCGTTATTCTTCACAATGTCCAGGGCCTGCTGGCCGGTAAAGGCCTCATAAAGGTTGTAGCCTTCCGGGGTCAGATATATTTTCAGGGCGTTGACGATATCCGGCTGGTCGTCACAAATCAGGATATTATACATGGGGCATCCCTCTTTCTTCACTAAGTAATGGTATTATAGCATCAATTTTCTTAAGAAGGAAGGGGCAGGTTTCTTAAATTGTGTTTAATATCTTTTGCGCAAAGAGGGCATAGGCTTTCCTTTGGGCCCCTGGGGAAACCGCTTGCTATTTTTCCGGCAAATTGGTATAATATGTGTGACAATTTTTACGAAGGAGATGTACGCTTATGGACATTTTTGCAATTTTACGTCTTCCCGTTCTTTCCCGGATCGGCGGAGCGCTGATTGTTTTGGTTATCGGCATTCTGGCTGCCAAAATTATACTGACACTGCTGCGCAAAACCCTGGAAAAATCCAAACTGGAAAAAGCGGCCCACAGTCTGATTCTCTCTCTGGTGCGGGCCGGAATTTACCTGCTGACCGGCCTGAGCGCCGCCTCCGCACTGGGCATTGATGTCACCGGCATCGTGGCCCTGGCCAGTGTACTGACCCTGGCACTTTCCCTGTCCCTGCAGAATATGGTTTCCAATATTATCGGCGGCTTTACCATTTTGTACACCCATCCTTTCCACTCCGGCGACTATGTGGAGATTGCCGCCCAGTCCGGCACCGTTCAGGAAATCAACATGACCTATACCATGCTGGCCACCCCGGACAACAAGATCATTTCCATTCCCAACAGCTCCGTGGTAGCGGCACAGATTGTCAACTACTCCTCCACCGGCACCCGGCGGGTAGACATCAACGTTTCCGCCTCCTATGATGCCCCTACCCAGAAGGTGCTGGATGCCCTGGTTCTGGCCGGCACCATGGACAACGTTCTGCTGGACCCGGCTCCCAATGCCGTGATTACCGCTTACGGCGACAGCGCCATTTCTTACAGTCTGCGTCTGTGGGTCAAAACCCCGGATTACTGGGATGTATACTTTGCCGCCACCAAGCGGGTCAAGGATATTTTTGACGAGCAGAACATCGGCATGACCTATCCCCACTTGATTGTCCACATGGACAAAGAAACCTGATTTTTCCAGCCTGATTTTCAGGCGGTAAGGAGACTTGCTTATGGGCATGATGGAAGTATCCCACCTGACCCGGGATTACGGTCAGGGGAAAGGAATCTTTGACCTGAGTTTTTCCATTGCTCCCGGAGAGGTTTTCGGCTTTCTGGGGCCAAACGGCGCCGGGAAAACCACCACCATTCGTCACTTGATGGGATTTCTCCGGCCTCGGGGCGGCAGCTGCACCATAGATGGTATGGACTGCTGGAAAGATGCCGCCCGGATTCAGAAAAATCTGGGCTACATTCCCGGAGAAATTGCCTTTTTCGGTGATATGGACGGCTGGGCCTACCTGAGTTTTCTGCAAAAGTACCGGGGCATGCCCGGGGGAAACCGGATGATGGAACTGATTGCCCGGTTTGAAGTAAACCCCAAAGGCAAAATCAAAAAGATGAGCAAAGGCATGAAGCAGAAAATCGGCATTGTGGCCGCCTTTATGCATGACCCGGCCATTCTCATTCTGGACGAACCCACCAGCGGCCTGGACCCGCTGATGCAGGGCCGGTTTGTGGAACTGATTCAGGAGGAAAAAGCTGCCGGGAAAACCATTCTGATGTCCAGCCACATGTTTGAGGAAGTGGAGCGCACCTGCGACCGCATCGGCATTATCCGCAGCGGAAAGCTGGTAGCCCTGGACAGCGCCAGCGCATTGGGTGCCAAGCACCGCAAGCGCTATACCGTTACCCTGGCTGCACCCCAGGAGGCGGCGGACTTTGCCCAGGCTTTCGGCGGCGAGCAGAACCGGCTGAATCCCTGCCAGGTCACCCTTACCCAGAAGCAGACTCTGGAAGACATCTTCCTGCACTATTATGCCGAGGAGGATCGGCCATGAATCTGACACTGTATCGCAAGGAACTCAAAGGTTCCTGGAAGCTGCTAACCATTTTTGCAGCCATTCTGACCATGTACATATCCATGATTATCAGCATGTACGATCCTCAGATGGCGGATGCGCTGAAACAATTCGAGGAGCTGATGCCAGAACTGATGGCAGCTGTGGGAATGGTGGGCGGTCAGGATACCCTGATGGGTTTCATGACCTCGTATCTGTACGGCATGATTCTGCTGGTGTTCCCCATGGTCTATATCATCATCCGGGCCAACGGTTTGGTTGCCAGATATGTGGATCAGGGCAGCATGGCAGCGCTGCTGGCTGCTCCGGTCAAGCGCTCCCGGGTTGCCTTTACCCAGTGGATGGTCCTGGTTACGGGAATCGTCCTGCTGGAGGCCTATAGCACTGCGCTGGAATGGTTCGTTTCCGAAGGGATGTTCCCGGGAGAGCTGGAGCTAAGGCAGCTGCTGCAGGTCAATGGCGGGCTGCTGTGCCTGCACCTGTTTATTGGCGGTTTCTGTTTCCTGTGTTCGTGCCTATTCAGCGAAGCCAAGCTGAGTCTTACCTTTGGCGCCGGAATCCCGGTGCTGATGTACATTCTGCAAATGCTGGCCAATATGGGCGGCAAACTGGAAAAAATCCAATATACCACCTTCTTCACCCTCTTCCAGGCAGGGGGTCTGGCCGCTGGGGAAGAACAGGCTTTCCTCTTTGCCGGGATTGCGCTGCTGGCTGCGGTTGTGTGCTCCGTGGCAGGAATTTTGGTGTTCCGCAGCAAGGATCTGCATCTGTAAGGTTCCCTTTCAAAAAATATTTTCCTCAACCTCTTTACAAAGCCGGAAAAGACTGCTATAATAGCTAGGATGATAAGCGATATGCGCCGGTGGCTCAATGGATAGAGCATCGGATTCCGGTTCCGAGGGTTGGGGGTTCGAGTCCCTTCCGGCGTACCAAAAGAGCAGATACTCAAATGAGTATCTGTTCTTTTGTTTATTCCCGAAAGGACGGGACTCGAACTATTGAATGTGGGTGTCCAGTGGACACCCGCCTGCCGACAGCTCGATGGCGGCAGCTCCTTAGTGTACCGAGTCCCTTCCGGCGTACCAAAAGAGCAGATACTCAAATGAGTATCTGTTCTTTTGTTTATTCCCGAAAGGACGGGACTCGAACTATTGAATGTGGGTGTCCAGTGGACACCCGCCAACCACAGCTCGATGGCGGCAGCTTTTTCCCACAAAAAATGCGTGTTCTGACGAGAAAATCAATTCTGTCAGAACACGCATTTTTGTCTTATGCCGCTTGCGTAACTTCCGTCGTTGCCTCGGTCTGGGGCTGCTCTTCCCCGGACTGGCTCAGGTAGGTCTGGCATTTGGTCAGTCCCGGGGTGAGAATCTCCATAGTCCGATCATAAGATTTGCAGGCGTTGGTATACTGCTCCTGGGTCAGATTGAACTGGGTTGTCCACTGGTCCTGCTGCGCCTTGTCCAGGGGCAGAATGTTATACTCGTATTTCCAGTTGGCGTTGGTAAATTTGTTCACCCAGGTAGGCAGCACGTCCACCCCCGCCACCTTCACGGTGCCGTCGGAATACCCTTCAAAGGTGACGCTGAACATGACGCCATCTTCGGTATGACCGGTTTTCAGTTTCATTTCCTCAATGCGCTGGTTGGAAACCGCATTGCCCAGAGAGTAGATGCAAATGGTCTTATGCTCCGGGTCCGTGGTGCTGCTGAGCAGATCCATGGGCTGCACCACATGGGGATGACCGCCAATAATCACGTCCACGCCCATGTCGCACATCTTCTGGGCCATGGTTCGCTGGGTGGCATCCTCGGTGATTTCGTACTCCGTACCCCAGTGGATGTAGACAATGGTAGCCTGGGCGCCTTCCTGCTTCATCTGCTGGCAGACAGATTCCAATTCCGAATAGAAAGCGGGCAAGTTTTCCGTGCTGAAGTAGTTCACCAGTTCCGGCTGTTCCACCTGAGAATTGTTGTTCAGCCGGGGCTTGCCTGCATCCATCACCATGGTATAGGTGTAGCAGGTGATTCCCAGCTGGATGCCGTTCACATCCACCACCGCATACCGGGGTTCATCGGAAGAAAGCCGAGTGCCGACCGCCGTCAACCCAGCCTTTCGCACCTGCTCTACCGTGCGTTTCAGTCCGGTCATCACCGTGTCGTAGCAGTGGTTGTTGGCAGTAAGCAGCATATCATACCCCGCTCCCGTCAGCGAGTCCAAAAGGGCGTCGGGGCAGTTAAAGCTGGGATTGCCCTGGTAGGGGAAGCTGTCTCCGCCCAGGGTGGTCTCCAGATTGGCTACCATGAAGTCTGCCTTGGACGTGTAGGGGGAAATATACTGAAACAGAGAATCAAAATTGTATTTGCCGTCACCTACATAGCAATTGCCATCCCATTTTTCTCCGAATATGGTGGCATGCATCAGCAGATCTCCCTGGGAGGCTATGGTTGCCCGGGCGGTTACGGTCAGGGGCTGGGTTTCCTCCTGGGTTTCCATCTGCTCCGGCTGGTCGGAGGAAGGAGATTTTTCCTTGCCAAAAACACTCAGGCACACCACCAGCGCCAGCAATAGGACACCTGCCGCTGCAGCAATGGGCAGTACAGACTTCCGGCGGCGCTGGCGGCGGGGCCGTCTGGGCGGTATCTTACTTTCTTCCCGACTACGGGATATATTCTGCCCTTGGCGGCGTTCCGATGCTGGTCTGCTCGGAGCCTGCCGTTGTTCCTGCGCCGGCCTGGCGGGAGCCGTCCGGGATGGGGTATGCCTGCGCTCCGTTGGCGCAGCAGCGGGGGTTCTGTCTTCCCGGCTGCGGGGCTTTTCAAATTTTCCTGCCATAGGGTTTCTCCTGTTCTTTGCTGAGATAATGTTTAATTGATTACATTTTATCACAAAATCCTACAAAATGGAACCGGATAAAACTTAAGATTTTCTTGTTTCTCCGCCGGACATATGCAAAAAGCCGGACGGCAAGCGTCCGGCTTTGTTGTTACAGATTGGCCAATATCTCTTCCAGGCTCATCTGGCGCTGCCTTGCGATGGCGGCCAGATCTTCATACTCATACTTTTCCCGATGAACGCCGTAGCCGGAACTGACCTTCTTGTGTACCTTTCCGAAGGGCGTGTCCAGGGTTTGGATTTCCCGGTGCAAGGTATGGCGGTCACAGACGGTCTCCCGGATGCCCAGGGTGGTGGTATGGCGGAACAGGGCCGCCACCATTTTATCCCGGTCAGATTCCCGGCACAGGACGCTGAGCAGAATACCCGGGCGGGATTTTTTCATCCCGATGGGCACGGTGAAGGCATCCAGTGCCCCCAATTCCAGCAACTTTTCCAGGGCAAAACCCACCGCCTCGCCGGTCATATCGTCAACGTTGCATTGCAGAGACAAAATCCGCTCCGGTTTTTCTTCCGTTTCTCCCAGCAAAATCCGGACGCAGTTGGCCCGCTCAAAATTCTTTTTGCCCATGCCGTAGCCCATGGCCTGCACACGAATAGGGGGCATATCGGAGAATTTGGTGACGAAATGCTTCAGCAGCGCAGCCCCGGTGGGGGTACACAGCTCCCCGGCAATTTCTCCGCCGTAAATGGGGATGTCCCGCAACAGCTCCGCCGTAGCAGGAGCCGGAACCGGCAGCACTCCATGGGCGCACCGGACGCTTCCGCTGCCCACATGGACCGGAGAGGCAATCACCTGGTCCGGTTTCAGCTGGTACATCAGCAGGCAAACCGCTGTAATATCCGCCAGGGCATCCAGGGTTCCCACTTCGTGAAAGTGGATATTCTGCATCGGCACGCCATGGACATGGCTTTCCGCCTGGGCAATGAGCTGATACACCGCCAGCACATCCAGCTTTACCATGGTGGGAATGGGCATGGACGCAACCATGGTTTCGATGTCCCCCAGGCCGGAATGGCCGTGATGATGGTGATACTGCCCTTCTTCCTCGCCGCCCACCGTTACCCGGAAATGGGTGCCGGTGATGCCGCATTTTTCTGCCTTTTCCAGGGAAACCGCCACACCGGGCAGCCCCAGGCCGTTCATGGTGCGAAGAAATTCTTCCTTGTCCGGCAGCAGCTCACTCAGCGCTGCCGCCAGCATGTCCCCTGCCGCACCCATGCCGCAGTCAATGTAGAGCGTTTTCATGATTTCGCCTCCATGTGATTGATCCGGTTGGCCAGGAATCCTGCACCGAAGCCGTTGTCAATGTTCACCACACTGACCCCGCTGGCGCAGGAATTGAGCATGCTCAGCAGCGCCGAAACGCCACCGAAGGACGCGCCGTACCCCACACTGGTGGGCACCGCAATGACCGGGCAGTCCGCAAGGCCGCCTACCACGCTGGCCAGGGCCCCTTCCATGCCGGCAATGGCAATAATCACGCTGGCATCCATAATCAGCTCCATATGGGCCAGCAGCCGGTGGACACCGGCGACTCCCACGTCATACAGCCGCACCACCTGACTGCCCAGGATTTCCGCGGTGAGGGCCGCTTCCTCCGCCACGGGAATGTCGCTGGTGCCGCCGGTGGCAATCACCACTTTGCCCAGCCCATCCGGCTCCGGAAAACCGCCGATGATGCCCACCTTGGACAAAGGACGGTAGTCCAGATTGGCGGTTTTGCTGACAAAATCCGCCGCTTCCCGGGACATGCGGGTGATGAGAATCCGGTTTTGTCCGTTCTTCTCCATGGTGGCCACAATTCCGGCAATCTGCTCCGGGGTTTTTCCCGCGCCGTAAATCACCTCTGCCGCCCCCTGGCGGATCTTCCGGTGAAGATCCACCTTGGCGTAGCCAATATCTTCAAAGGCCGACATCTTCAATTTATGCAGGGCATCGTCTACGCTGACGCTTCCTGCCTGAACAGCCTCCAACAGCTTTTTTACATCAGATTGCATGACGCACCTCCAAATCCAGCACAACCCCATCGTAGAACTGTCCCAGGGTATCCAGAATCTTCTGACGATTTTCCAGGACCAAGGCCAAATCCTCTGTCCGCACCTGGATTCTTGCCTTGCCATGATCCAGCCGCACCCGGAAGTCCCGGAATCCCAGGGATGCCAGGAAATGTTCCGCCTGCTCCGTTTTTTCCAGCTTGTCCAGAGTGATCCGCTCCCCGGTGGGAATCCGGGTAGCAAGGCAGGCGTAGGCAGGCTTATTGTGGGTAAACAGCCCCGCCTCTTTGGAAAGTCGGCGGATTTCTTCCTTGGTCAAGCCGCACAGCCGCAGGGGTGACTGCACCTGCAGTTCCCGCAGAGCCTGGATGCCCGGACGGTCTGCATCATCGTCGGATGCGTTGGTGCCGTCCAGAATCAGGGAAAACCCATCCTCTGCGGCGGCTTCCAGAATCCGGGAAAACAGCGCCCGTTTGCAGAAGTAGCACCGGTTTGCCGGGTTGGAGACAATTTCCTCCCGGCACAGCACATCCACCGGGAGTGTCACCATCTCCACACCCAGCTGCTGGGCAAGTTTTTTGGCGTCCTCGTACTCAAATTGGGGCTGAAAAGGGGTTTTCACATAATACGCCCGGACATCTGCGCCGCTTTGTACTGCGGCGTACAGCAGATACGCCGAATCCACCCCGCCGGAGAAGGCAATGGCAGCTTTCGGATGGGCAGAAAAATACGCTGATAATTCCATAGGTTCCTCCAAAGGAAACAGCGCAGACCCCAAGGCTCTGCGCTGTCATCATTCCTCATTGCGCTGGGGGACTTTCCTCCCGCTGCGCCGCGCCGATTGTCTCCATTTTACCGAAAGTCGGCGGATTTTGCAAGTGCTACTTCCCCAGCTCCGGGATGGGCCAATAACGGCCCTGGGTCACGGCATAGCCATGACCGGGTTTGGGCTGCCACTGGTAGCGGTTTTTTCCCTCTTCCGGGAATAGATGCTCCATAATGGCGGCAATCACCCCTCCATGGGCGATGATGACCGTATCTTCTTTGACCCGGGAAAATGCCTCCAGCACCCGCTGACGCATCTGCAGGCCGCTTTCTCCCTGGGGCGGGACATTGGCTTCATTGTCCCCAGTCAGCCACATCTGGTAGACCGGGTCGTCTTTCAGCTTTTCGTAGCTTTGCATCTCGAAAACGCCGAAATCCACTTCCCGAAATCCCGGCTCCTGGGTGTGGGGTACGGGCCCGAAGAGGATTTCCAGGGTCTGCTCCGTGCGCAGCATGTCGCTGGTGATGAATTTCACATTCTCTATGGCATAGTGCAGCTGCTTCAGCTCTTCCCGCCCCGGATCGGACAGGGGCAGGTCGGTGCTGCCGCAGTACAAGTGCTGCAGATTTGCCTGGGTTTTTCCGTGGCGAATGAGATAGATCGTCATTTCAGCTTTTGCTCCAATCCGCAGAAAATCCGGATCACCTGGTCAGCCTCCGCCGCCAGATACTGGCACAGTCGGCCGGTTGCCTGCCGCCACTCCCGGACATCCGCACCCATGGGCACCACGCCGCAGAAAATATCCTGGCAAATCAGAATGCTGTC
>CALXFP010000036.1 GCA_944387615.1 uncultured Oscillospiraceae bacterium
TTCACATTGTCAGACCGTCCATTTCCCACCGTATCTGCCAATCTTGCCAGGGCTTCCGCCTCCTGGTTCACCGGCGCCACCGTGGCAACGGTAGGCTCCGTCTGGGCAACCACATCGTCTGCCGGTACGGTTGCGGCCACCGTTTCCTCCATTGCCAGCAGCTGCTCTTTCAGCGCCTTCTTCTGCTGCCCGCTCACCACAAGCACCAGAATCAGCACCAGCAGAATCACCGGCGACCACAGCCGTACATCGTAATACCACCGCACATCTGCTCCGAAATTCTTGACAAAGTTGGTAAGGTAATCATTGATGCCTTGTTTTCTGACTCTGCGTCTTGGATTCACCGTATTTTCGGTGATGGGCTGTTCCTTTTCCAGCTGTTCCTGTTCCATGATTCAATCTCCTTACTTTTCTACAATTTTGCATCGCTTTCGCACAATCCCGGATGGGGTTTCTTACGACTTGTCCGCAGCTGACGCACTTTGCAATGAGGCAGCGGTTTCCCGCGGTCTCAAACAGTTAACATAATTTACGTTATTCGCAACCTTTTTTGCAAAAAACCGTAACTTTTCAAACATTATACACCAATTTACAGAATGTGTCAATGTTGAGGACTGTCGCAATATGTCTACTTGCGTCTTGTTTTGACGTAAGGCTCAAAAATAGAAATATGTAAACCACTCCCCATCTCCAGCTTCGCTCCGGGAAGCGCCCCAACCATACCGATACTCTGCCGCCAAAGTATCCGCGCGCATTATCCCTTCTTCATAATGTGCGCCACCAGACGCAGGTTCCGTTCGATCAGAATATTCCGCGCTTCCAAATCTCCCTGCTGCGCCAGTGCCAGATAATGCCTTTCCTCCTCTTCACTCAATGGCTTTGGAAAAGAACCGGTATTCAGCTGCAGCGAATACAGCAAAGTGCTCAACATCAGCCAGGCCGCTGTTAGCATAAGCCATCACCTCCAAGGCTACTGTATTCGCCATTGCCCGTCCTTTTTCCAAAAGTTGGGAAATCATCAGGCAAAGGCCAAGATATTTTTTGAATTTTCCCATTTTCCTCTTGCTTTTTCTCCCTTGATCCAGTATAATATCTGGCGCTGATTCCCCGTTGAATAAATAAGTAGTTTCAAAACTCTGCGTTTTTCTGTGCCCGTAGAACAGAACGCAGGGTTTTTTTCTGTTTAGGAGGCAATATGAAACAAACGCAAAACAACATGGCGTCGGGGCATCCCCTGGCGCTGCTGCTGAAAATGTCCGTACCCATCATGATTTCCATGACGGTGCAATCCCTGTACAACATCGTCGACGGTATTTTCGTAGCCCGATTGGGAAATGAAGCTCTGTCTGCCGTTTCTCTGGTGTACCCGCTGCAAAACATCATTCTGGCCATCGGCGTGGGCTTTGGTGTGGGCGTGTGCTCCATCGTATCCATGGACTTAGGCTCCCAGAATACGCAAAACGCCAACCGGGCCGCATCCACCGGTATGTTTTTATCCTTTGTCCACACCCTGATTTACACCCTGGTGGGACTGCTCATCGCCGGACCCTTCCTGAAAATGTTCACCAACAACCCCAATACCTACGCCATGGGCCTGAGCTATGCCAATATCGTCATTACCTGCTCCTTTGCCCAGATTCTGCAAATCACCTTTGAAAAAATCTTCCAGGCCCTGGGACGGATGGTGGAAGTGATGCTGCTTCTGGGTGTGGGCGCCGTCATCAACCTCATTCTCGACCCCATCTTTATTTTTGGCCTGCTGGGCTTTCCTGCCATGGGCGTAGCCGGTGCCGCTCTGGCTACGGTAATCGGCCAGATCGTGGCGCTGGCTTTCTATGTGGTGGTGTATCTGAAGCGAAAAGGCGGCATTGAACTATCCCTGAAGAACATCCATTTTGACAAAACCATGCTCAAGCGGATGTACAGCATCGGCATCCCTTCCGCCATTATGATTGCCCTGCCGTCTTTGATTGTCGGTGCCCTGAACGCCATTTTGCTGGTGTTTTCGGAGCTGTATGTGGCAGTTCTGGGCCTGTACTTCAAATTACAGACCTTCATCTATTTCCCCGCCAGCGGCATTATTCAGGGTGTCCGTCCCTTAATCAGCTATAACTACGGTGCCAGGGAGAACACGCGGGTCTACCGGTTCATCCATCTTTCCCTGGCCGTTGTCACCGGCATTATGGCGGTGGGCACTCTGGCCTGCGAACTTTTCCCCCAGCAGCTTCTGCGGCTGTTCAATGACGATGCCGCCTTGCTGGCAAGCGGCGTCAGCGCCCTGCGGATCATCGCTCTGGGCTTTCTGTTCTCCGGCGTTTCCGTGGTGTACGCCGGTGTGTTTGAAGCCCTGGGCAAAGGCAGAGAGTCTTTGCTGATTTCCCTGATCCGCCAGGTGATTGTGCTGATTCCTCTGAGCTATCTGCTGTCTTTGGTATGGGGCGCCGCCGGCGTGTGGCTGGCCTTCCCCATTGCGGAGCTTTGCGGCTGCCTGATGTCCTGGTATCTGAACAAAACCGCAGTCAAAACTGCGCTGCAGGCATAAAAATTCGCCGGCTGGAGCAATTCCAGCCGGCGATTATTTTTGTTATGCGTTTTTCCACTTGTCGATGAGGCTTCGAATCTGGGCAGTAAGCTTGGCGTTTTCCTTGTTGGTTCTGCCCCGGCGGGTACGCACCAGCGCCAGCAGCTCCTCTGCCGCCGCCACCAGTTCCCCGTAAACCTGCTTGGCCCGCTGGCTGCCTTTGAAGGCCGCCTCCCGGTCAATCTTCACACCCTCGGTGTAGGTGGTCAGCTTTCCGGTGAGCAGGTCGTATTCCGTACCGCTGTAGGGAGCTTCCGCATTGTAGCCCATGGCAAGCAGGGTGGTACGGAAGGCTTCACAGCTGCTGTCGTCACCGTGGTTGACGAACACCAGACTGGGTTTTTCCCGGAATCCTGCCAGCCAGTTGAGCAGTCCGTCCTTATCCGCATGGCCGGAGGTACCGTGAAGCATGGCAATCTCCGCATGCACCGCGATATCCTCACCGAAGAGTTTCACGTTTTTCGCTCCGGACTGCAGCTTCTGTCCCAAAGACCCTTCCGCCTGATAGCCTACGAACAGGATAATGCTTTCCTTGCGCCACAGGTTATGCTTCAGATGGTGCCGGATTCGTCCGGCTTCACACATGCCGCTGGCGGAAAGAATGACCTTGGGTTCCGGATTTGTGTTAATCAGGATGGATTCTTCCGAGGTAACCGACAACGTCAGTCCCTGGAACCACAGTGGGTTGATGCCCTGGTTCAGCACCGCCCGGGTCTCCTCGTCAAAGTTGCTGCTGTCGCACTGAAGGAAAATCCCCGTAGCCTCCACCGCCAGGGGGGAGTCCACATACACCGGGAAGTTGGGGTGTCCCGTCACCAGTCCCCGCTGCTTGATTTCCCGGATGGCGTAGAGCATTTCCTGGGTTCTGCCCACGGCGAAAGAGGGAATCACCAGATTGCCGCCCCGGTCCAACGCCCGCTGGATACACTCCGCCAGCTCCAGCACCACGTCGCCCCGCTGCTTTTCGTGGTAGCGGTCACCGTAGGTGGATTCGATGACCAGATACTGGGTCGAATCAATGGGCTTGGGGTCATTGAGCAGGGGCTGATTTGTGTTGCCCACGTCGCCGCTGAATACGATTTTCCGGGTCTCCGTCCCCTCTGTCAGCCACAATTCGATTGCCGCCGACCCCAGCAGGTGACCAATATCGGTCATGCGGATATCAATTCCCTCCGCCACCCGGAGCACCTGCCCATACTGGCAGGGCCGCAGCAGCTTAATGGCCGCCATGGCATCGACCATGGTGTAAGTAGGTTCCACCAGCGGTTCACCGGCCCGTTCCGCTTTCCGGCTGCGCCACTGGGCTTCCGACTCCTGGATGTGGGCAGAGTCCCGCAGCATAATGTTGCACAGGTTGCAGGTGGCCTCGGTGGCATAAATCGGACCGGAAAATCCGTCCTTGCACAGCTTGGGCAGCATACCGGAGTGGTCAATGTGGGCGTGGGTCAGAAACACCGCTTCAATGGTGTTCGCCGCCATCGGCAAGGGCATGTTCTGGAACACATCCACGCCCTGCTCCATACCGCAGTCCACCAGGTAGTACCGCCCGCCCACTTCCAGCAAGGTACAGCTGCCTGTTACTTCGTGGGTCGCACCGATGAATTGGATTTTCATACATGACACCTCCAGCAGTAGGATTCTATGAGTATAGTATAGCACGCTTTCCCCAGGCGAACAAGAGAGCATCCATGAAGGAATCGTAAAATATCCCGGCAATTTTTGCCCCTTTCTCCCAAAAACAGGAATTGTCCCGAAAGTTTGAAAAACGCTCTAGGAATTTTGAAACAAATGTGCTATGATATCCGGTAGAGGTGAAATTTCATGGAAACAACCCCCGAAAAGGATATGCCCCAGGAGCCCCAGCCCTACGTTCCCCGTCCTGCCTGGCAGGTATGGGCCGCCAGAGCGGGGCTGGTTCTGGTTCTGATACTTGTGGCCATTCAGATTCTGTCCATTGCCAGAGGTGGCCTGTAATGCGGATCTTAGGCATTGACCCGGGCTACGGCATCACCGGCTTCGGCCTGATTGAAGCCCAGCGCAGCCAGTACCAGCTGATTCACTGCGGCGCCATTACCACACCCCCCAATACGGAATTTTCCTGGCGGCTGGAAGTAATTTACCACGACATGTGCCAGCTGCTCCAGACCGCCCAGCCGGAAGCCGTTGCCATTGAAGAGCTGTTCTTCGGTCACAACGTCACCACCGGCATCAACGTTGCCCAGAGCCGGGGAGTCATCCTGCTGGCCATTCGCCAGGCGGGGCTTCCTTTATTTGAATACAAACCCATGCAGGTCAAGCAGGCCGTGGTAGGTTACGGCGGCGCCACCAAGCACCAGGTGCAGGACATGACCCGCAGACTTCTGCATCTGCAGGCCCTTCCCAAACCTGACGACGCTGCCGACGCCATCGCCATAGCCCTGTGCCACGCCCGTTCCAGCACCTCCCTGCTGGCCCGGGCCATGGGCAAACCCATTCTTTGAATTGTCCGGAGGTTTCTATGCTCTATTATGTATCCGGCACGGTCACCTTGTTGGAACCGGGGCTGGCTGTGATTGACTGCGGCGGCGTGGGCTACGGCTGCCGCATTACCGCCTATACCGCCGGTCAGCTGAAGCTGAACCAGCAGGCAAAACTCTTTATCACCGAATCCATCCGGGAGGATGCCTTTGACCTGTACGGCTTTTCCAGCCGGGAGGAACAGCGCTGCTATGAGCTGCTGACCTCCGTCAACGGTGTCGGCCCCAAGGCCGCCATGGCCATCTTGTCCGCAGGCAGCCCTCAGAATTTTACCCTGGCGGTCATGACCGGAGACGAAAAGCTCCTCACCGCCGCCCAGGGCGTAGGCAAGAAAATCGCCCAGCGGATTATCCTGGAGCTGAAGGACAAGCTGGGCGGGGGAAGTCTGGACTTTTCTTCCGGCGCAGCCCCCACGCTGCCGGTTCAGACCGGCAACCAGGCAGCCCTGGCCCATGCCGCCTTGCAGGAACTGGGCTACTCCCCTGCCGAAATCAGCCAGGCCCTGAAAGGTGCCGATCCCAACGCCAGCACGGAAGAACTGGTGCGCTATGCCCTGCGGGCCATGGTGATGAAGGGCTGATACGCCTGCTTGAATCATTCCCCACAGTGGAGGTTTTCACATGAGTCTTGAATTTTCCCAGCAGATGGAGCCAGCACCCATTATTTCCCCCACCTTTGCCCCCCAGGATGCGGCGGAGATCGGGCTGCGCCCCAAGCTGCTCAGCGACTATACCGGTCAGGAGAAAGCCAAGGGAAATCTGTCGGTTTATATTGAAGCCGCCCGGCGGCGGGGAGAGCCTTTGGATCACACCCTGCTCTACGGCCCTCCCGGTTTGGGCAAAACCACCCTGGCCGGGGTCATCGCCAACGAAATGGGGGTCAACATCCGCATTACCTCCGGCCCGGCCATTGAAAAGCCCGGTGACCTGGCTGCCCTGCTGACCAACCTGAACCCCGGCGACATTCTCTTTATTGACGAAATCCACCGGCTGAACCGGGTGGTAGAGGAAATTCTCTACCCGGCCATGGAGGATTTTGCCATTGATATTATTGTGGGCAAAGGCCCCAGCGCCAACTCCATCCGGCTGGATCTTCCCAAGTTCACCCTGGTAGGGGCCACCACCCGGGCAGGCCAGCTGTCCGCCCCCTTGCGGGACCGGTTCGGCGTGAATCTGCGGCTGGATCTGTACTCCGCCCAGGAACTGGCAAAAATCGTCACCCGCTCGGCAACCATTCTGGGCATGCCCATTGCTCCCGAGGGTGCCATGGAAATTGCCTCCCGGAGCCGGGGCACGCCCCGAATTGCCAACCGCTTCCTGCGCCGGGTCCGGGACTTTGCCCAGGTCATGGGCGACGGAACCATCACCAAGGAAGCTGCCGATTTGGCCCTGCAGCGGCTGGAAGTGGACAAGCTGGGCCTTGACAACATCGACCGCCGGATGCTCACCGCCATTATCCAGAATTATGCCGGCGGCCCGGTGGGACTGGAAACCCTGGCTGCCACCATTGGCGAAGAATCGGTGACCCTGGAAGACGTGTACGAGCCTTATCTGATGCAGCTGGGCTTTCTCACCCGGACCCCCCGGGGCCGCTGCGTCACCCCTCTGGCCTACGAGCATCTGCACATTCCCTACGAAGGCCAGACCCAATTTGCCCTGTAAGGCGGCAGTGTTTCTCCCCCATATCCACCAGGCCCGAATCTGTACTTGTAAAGTTGCATAAACCTGGAAAAATCAGGGTATTTTTTTCATAAAGGATTGACAAATTCCTTAGCTTTGTGTATAATCCGGGTTGTGGCACATTTTGCCACCATATCAAATCGACCCTGCGTTATAACATTCATCCGGTGGGATTTCACGGGGCAACAACAAACCGAAGAGAGGTATTTTCCAATGTACGAAGACAAGACTTTAGTGTGCAAAGAGTGCGGCAACGAGTTCGTGTTCACCGCTGGTGAGCAGGAGTTCTACGCAGAGCGCGGCTTCCAGAACGAGCCCCAGCGCTGCAAGGCTTGCCGTGACGCTCGCAAGAACGCCACCCGTGGCCCCCGTGAGTTCTTCACCGCTACCTGTGCCCGTTGCGGCGGCGAGGCGAAGGTTCCCTTCCAGCCCAAGTCCGACCGTCCCGTGTTCTGCAGCGAGTGCTTCGCTCAGATGCGTGCCAACGGCTAATTTGTCAAGTCACAAGAACAGGACTGGTCTTGCCAGTCCTGTTTCTTTTTGGCATCAGGTTTACATAATATCATTTTACCTCGTTGCGAATCCGGTTTTCCATATGGCCGGACTGGATCACCGGCGGCTTGGGATCTACCGCTTCCCAGGGAATGGTCTTCTTTTCATCTTCTTTCACAGCTTTTCACCTCGGCCTTAGTATGCGCCGCTGCGCCCATATGATACGCGCAGGCCCATTTCCCACATCCAGCTTCCAGCAATTGTAAACTTTTTTTGACCCCCTTGCAGATTTCTGTTTCCCGTGCTAGAATATCGCGTAGCGTGCTATATGTAGCGTGCTACATTTTATTTCGGAGGTGATCGCATTGCAAATGCATTACGGGCACATGGCCCGTCTGCTGCACTGGTGCATCGACCAATCCGCCACTTACGCTTTGGAAAAACTGGATTTGACCGCTGCCCAGGGACGGATTATGGTCTTTCTCTCCATGGCAAAGACGCCCCCCTGTCCCCGGGATATCGAAAATCAGTTTCATCTGAGCCATCCCACCGTCTCGGGACTTCTGTCCCGGCTGGAGCAGAAAGGCTTTCTGGAGCTTCGCACCGACCCGGAGGATCGGCGGTGCAAGCGAATCTATCTGCTTGACAAGGGCTACCAGTGCCACGATCGGATGGAGCAGGCCATTGAGGAAATTGAGGCCCAAATGGTTCAGGGCTTCACTGCCCAGGAGCAGGAGCAGTTTTCCCAGCTTCTGCAGCGGGCCATACACAACATGGGAGGCAGCTTCCCATGTCAGCAAGAAAAGGAGGAAACCAATACATGATACGCAACCTGATTCCCAGTCTGCGCCAGTACAAATGGCCGGCGCTGATCAGCCCCCTGTGCATGATCGGCGAGGTTTACATGGAAGTCCAGATCCCTCTGGTTCTGGCCCAGATCGTTGACCTGGGTGTGGAAATGGGGGACATGGGCGCTGTGGTAAAATACGGAATGCTTCTGGTTCTGTATGCCCTGCTGTCCCTGCTGTTCGGCATTGCCTCGGCAGTGTCCGCATCCTATGCCGCCACCGGTTTTTCCAAAAACCTGCGGCAGGATATGTTCTACAAGGTACAGACCTTCGACTTTTCCAACATTGATAAGTTCTCCAGTTCCAGTATCGTCACCCGTCTGACCTCGGACATCGCCAATATTCAGATGGCTTTCCAGATGATGATCCGTATGGCCATCCGGTGTCCCGTGATGCTGGTTCTGGCAACCTATAACGCCTACTCCATCAGCCCCCGGCTGTGCCTGGTATACTGCGTGGTGCTGCCTCTGCTGGGATTGGGTCTGTTCATCCTGATCCGGCTGGTATTCCCCATCTTCGACCGGGTGTTCAAGACTTACGACAAACTGAACAACGTGGTGCAGGAAAACCTCCACGGCATCCGGGTGGTCAAATCCTTCGTCCGGGAGGACAAGGAAATTGAGAAATTCTCCGATGTTTCCGGAGAAATCTACCGGGATTTCTGCAAGGCCGAGCGGATTATGGCCTTCAATAACCCCTTGATGCAGCTGGCAGTTTACTCCTGCGTGCTGACCATCTCCTACCTGGGTGCAAAAATGGTCATTCAGTCCGGCAACAGTGCCGCGCTGGGTCTGACCACCGGCAACCTGACCTCCATGTTCACCTACACCACCCAGATCCTCACCGCACTGATGATGCTGTCCATGGTTTTCGTCATGATGACCCTGTCCCGTGCACCTCTGCGCCGTACCTCTGAAATCCTTCAGGAAACCCCGGCTCTGCACAACCCGGAAAATCCTGTGACCACCGTTTCCGACGGCTCCATCGACTTTGATAATGTCAGCTTCCGGTATTCCAAGACTGCCAAGCGCAACTCTCTGGAAAACGTGAGCTTGCATATCCGCTCCGGCATGACCGTTGGCATCTTGGGCGGTACCGGTTCTTCCAAGTCCACCCTGGTGCAGCTGATTCCCCGTCTGTACGACGTCACCGAGGGCTGTCTGAAAGTAGGCGGCGTGGATGTACGCAATTATGACCTGGAAGTGCTCCGTGACAGTGTGGCCATGGTTCTGCAGAAGAACGTGCTGTTCTCCGGCACCATCAAGGACAATCTGCGCTGGGGCAATCCCAACGCCACCGACGAAGAGCTGATTCACGCCTGCCAGCTCTCCTGCGCCCATGAATTTATCACCGCTTTCCCCGACGGCTACGATCACCACATCGAGCAGGGCGGCACCAACGTCTCCGGCGGTCAGAAGCAGCGGCTGTGTATTGCCCGGGCTCTTCTGAAAAAGCCCAAGATTCTGATTCTGGATGACTCCACCTCCGCCGTGGATACCGCCACCGACGCCATGATCCGCAAGGCCTTCCGGGAAGAAATCCCCGGCACCACCAAGCTGATTATCGCCCAGCGGATTGCTTCCGTCCAGGATGCAGACCTGATTGTGGTGATGGACGGCGGCCAGATCTGTGCTGCCGGTACCCATGAGGAACTTCTCAAGGCTTCCCCCATCTACCAGGAAGTCTACTATTCCCAGCAGAAAGGAGCGATGGAATAATGCCTCCCGTCAAAATGCGCGGCGACGGCCGCAAAGCCAAAAATCCCAAGCAGACCATTTCCCGTCTGCTGTCCTACCTGAGCCGGTATAAAAAGACCATGATCGTGGTGGTCATCTGCATCATCCTCAGCGCCATCGCCCAGGCTGTCAGTGCCTCCTCCCTGGGCACCCTGGTAGATGATTATATTGCCCCCATGCTCTCCCAGGAGAATCCGGACTATGCTCCGCTGATTCGTTTTCTGACCATGCTGGCCGGTATCTACCTGGTGGGCATTGTCTCGGCCTTCTTGTATAACTTCCTGATGGTGCGCATCGGTCAGGGTACCCAGAAGGATATCCGGGACCAGATGTTCACCCACATGCAGACCCTGCCCATCCGTTACTTCGACACCCATCCCGCCGGTGATGTGATGAGCCGCTACACCAGCGACATCGACACCCTGCGGCAGATGCTGTCTCAGTCTATCCCCCAGTGCATCTCCTCGGCTGCCACGCTGATTGTGGTGTTCATCGCCATGCTGCTGACCTCCCCCATTCTGACGGTAGTGCTGGCATGTACCATTTCGGTGATTCTCTTTGTCACCAAGACCGTGGCCGGAAAGTCTGCCGTGTTCTTCATCGGACAGCAGCAGACCCTGGGCGCTGTGAATGGCTATGTAGAAGAAATGATTCACGGTCAGCGGGTCATCAAAGTCTTCTGCCATGAAGAGGCTACCAAAGCGGACTTTGACTTGCTGAATGAAAAGCTCCGGCAGAATGCCTTCCAGGCCGGTGCCTACTCCAACGTCATGGGCCCCATCAACAATAACCTGGGCTATGTCCAGTATGCCATTCTGGCCATCGTAGGCGGTCTGCTGGCAGTGTACTCTGGCGGCAGTCTGCTGACCCTGGGCAAGCTGATCTCCTTCCTGACCCTGTCCCGGTCCTTCAACATGCCCATTTCCCAGATCAGCAACCAGATCAACGCCATTGTTATGGCTCTGGCCGGTGCCGAGCGGATCTTCCAGCTGATGGATGAACCGTCCGAGGAAGACCACGGCTATGTCCAGCTGGTCAACGCCAAAATTGACGAAAACGGCAATATCACCGAATGCCCGGAGCGTACCGGTCACTGGGCCTGGAAGCATCCCCACAAGGCCGACGGCACCATCACCTACACCGAGCTGAAGGGCGATATCACCATGTTCAACGTGGACTTCGGCTACACCCCGGATAAGACCGTGCTGCACGATGTCACCCTTTACGCCCACCCGGGTCAGAAGATTGCCTTCGTCGGTGCCACCGGCGCCGGTAAGACCACCATTACCAACCTGATTAACCGGTTCTATGACATTGCCGACGGCAAGATCCGCTACGATAACATCAACATCAACAAGATTCACAAGTCCGATCTGCGTAACTCCCTGGGCATGGTGCTTCAGGATACCAACCTGTTCACCGGCACCGTCATGGACAACATCCGCTACGGCAAGCTGGATGCCACCGACGAAGAGTGCATCAAGGCCGCAAAGCTGGCCAATGCCCACGACTTCATCACCCGTCTGCCCAACGGCTACCAGACTGAACTCACCGGAAACGGTGCCAGCCTGTCCCAGGGTCAGCGGCAGCTGATTGCCATCGCCCGGGCTGCGGTAGCCGATCCTCCCGTGATGATTCTGGACGAGGCCACTTCCTCCATCGATACCCGGACGGAGAAACTGGTGCAGGACGGCATGGACGCTCTGATGAAGGGCCGGACGGTATTCGTCATTGCCCACCGCCTGAGCACCATCATGAACTCTGACTGCATCATGGTCCTCGACCACGGCCGAATCATCGAGCGGGGCACCCACGACGATCTGATTGCCGAAAAGGGCACCTACTACAAACTCTACACCGGCGTGTTTGAGCTGGAATAA
>CALXFP010000037.1 GCA_944387615.1 uncultured Oscillospiraceae bacterium
CCGCCAAAGCCCAGAGAATTGGATACACACAGATCAATTTGCGCCTGCACTGCGGAATTGGGAACGTAGTTCAGATCACACGCAGGGTCCGGCTGAAGCAGGTTGATGGTAGGCGGCACCAGACCGGTTTCCAATACCTTCAAACATACCATAGCTTCCATGGCACCAGCTGCGCCCAGCATATGGCCGGTCATGGATTTTGTGGAGCTGATGAGGGCTTTATGGGCATTTTCCTCCCCCATTGCTTTCTTGATGGCCAGGGTTTCGCCGGAATCGTTCAGAGGCGTACCGGTGCCGTGGGCGTTGATGTACACACGCTCGCCGCCTGTATAGCCTGCTTCTTCCAACGCCTGCACCATGGCCCGGGCACCGCCCTGGGCTTCCGGATGGGGTGCTGTAATATGGTAAGCGTCACAGGTAGAGCCATAGCCGCAGATTTCGCCGTAGATTTTGGCCCCACGGGCTTTGGCGTGCTCGTATTCTTCCAGCACCAGAGCCGCTGCACCTTCGCCAATGACAAATCCTCCCCGTCGGGCATCAAAAGGCAAGGATGCCGCATTGGGGTCCTCGGAGACGGACAGGGCTTTCATATTGATAAAGCCCGCAATGCCCACCGGTACAATGGATGCCTCCGCTCCGCCGGCGATGATGGCATCGGCGTAGCCATGGCGAATGGTACGCAGGGCCTCGCCAATGGCGTTGGAACCGGAGGCGCAGGCTGTAACCGCAGGCATGGCGCCGCCCTGGCAGTTATAGCGAATGGCAATGCTTCCGGCTGCCATATTGGGAATCATCATGGGCACACACAGCGGGGATACCCGATGAGGGCCTCTGCTTTCCAGCTTTCCGATTTCTGCAGAAATGGTATTCAGTCCGCCAATGCCGGAGCCAAAGTAGACGCCCACCCGCTCCGGAGGCAGGGTGCCGATGACGCCGGATTCTTCCACCGCCTGGACTGCAGCACCCATGGCGTACTGGACAAATCTGTCTGAACGCAGCATTTCGCTGCGGTCCATATAGTTCATGGGGTCAAAGTCCTTGACCTGAGCGCCCAGCTTGGCTTTGTAGTTGGTTGTATCAAAATACGTAATGGGGCCAATGCCGTTATAGCAGGCAATCAGATTCGCCCAGGCAGTTTCTACACTGCTGCCCACGGGACTGATGACGCCCAAGCCGGTGACCACCACTCTTCTTGCTTTGCTCATATTGTTCTCCTTACATGGCAATGCCGCCGTCAACCCGCAGTACTTCGCCGGTTACATACTTTGCTGTGACCAGATAGGCAGCAGCTTCTGCCACATCCTCCGCTTCACCCATGGTTCCCAAGGGGATCAAATTGACTAAGGGATTTTCTGTCTGGCTATCGGTCATATCCGTGCGGATAAAACCAGGGGCAATGGCGTTGCAGCGGATGCCCTTGGGGGCCAGCTCCTTGGCAACGGACTTGGTCAGGCCAATCAGTCCCGCTTTGGAAGCGGAATAGTTGCACTGGCCCGCATTGCCCATCAGGCCGGAGACCGAACTGATATTGACAATGCAGCCTTCCCGGTTGCGCAGGAAGATTCCGGCGCAGTGCCGGATCATATGGAATGCGCCTTTCAAATTGGTGTCCAGAACCGCATTGAAGGAATCCTCCTTCATCATGGCAATCAGGCCGTCTTTGGTAATGCCCGCGTTGTTCACAAGAATATGAACGGTGCCGAAATCTGCCTTGATGGCTGCCACCGTGTCTTTCACCTGGTCAAAGCTGGAAACGTCACAGCGGTAAGCTTTCGCCTCCACACCGTATTCCCGGCACTGGCTGCACACCTGCTCCGCCGCCTGTTGGTTTCCGGCATAGATAAGCGCAACATTGGCGCCCATAGAGGCCAGTTTCCGGGCAATGGCTGCACCAATCCCCCGGGAACCTCCTGTAACAATGGCTACCTTTCCTGTTAACATACACGCACCTCCGCCAAAAGGGTTTCCAGCTCCGCCACGCAGTAGGTCTCTACTTGGGCGTTGATTTTCCGAACCATATTGGTCAGGGTTTTCCCCGGGCCAATTTCCACGAAGGTATCCACACCATCTGCAATCATGTTTTCCATGATTTGCTGCCACAGCACCGGGCTTGCAATCTGTTCGGACAGCAGTCGTCCGGCCTGGTCAGTGTAAGGCTTGGCGGTTACATTGGAATACAGAGGAATCTTCGTTTCCCGGATTTCGGCCTTTGCCAGCACCTGGGCAAAACGTTCCGCGGCCTGAGCCATAAATGGGCTGTGAAATGCCCCTTTGACCTTCAAAGGCAGCGCCCGACCACCAGCCGCTTTCACATCTTGAGCAAAGGCTTCCATCTGTTCCCGCAGACCGGATACTGTAATCTGGCCCGGGCAGTTGAAATTCACCGGGTACACCTGGTGGTATCGGCTGCACAGCTGGGATACTGCCTCCGGCGTCAGTTTCACTACCGCCGCCATGGTGGTATCAAACTTTTCCGCCTCCTGCTGCATCAGCTGGCCTCGCTTACAAACCAGACGGAATCCCGTCTCCCAGTTGAACATACCGGCAACCGTTGCAGCGGTTACTTCTCCCAGGGAAAAACCGGCAACTGCATCCGGAAGGATGCCTTGTTCCATCAGTACCGCCGCAGCGGCCAGTTCCATGGCAAACAGGCAAGGTTGGGTGTTCACGGTTTCCTTCAGTTCCTCCGCAGTTCCCTGAAAACACTGGGCTATTGTGCCAGGGCGAAGGGCTTCGCACAGGTGAAAGACTTCCTTCGCCTTGTCATAGGCTTCATACAGATCCTTGCCCATTCCCGGGAACTGATCTCCCTGTCCGGAGAACAGAAATGCTACTTTACCCATTCAGGCGCCCTCCGCAAAATCGGCTCTGCTTGCTCCATAACCTCTTTCACAATCTCCGCCGCACTTTGCTCCTTTTTGACCATAGAAGCTACCTGGCCGGAGAGGAAACATCCTCTTTCGTTGTCCCCTTCCTGGACAGCCCGACGCAGCGCGCCGGTGCCGAAGGCTTCCAGCTGGGCATCGTCCATGGCGCCGTATTCTCCTTTGGCGTACTCCCGGGCAAATTGTGTCCGCAGACTGCGAACAGGATGGCCCAGCCGTTTACCGGTAACCATGGTACACAGGTCGGTTGCCTTCAAAATCTTTTCCTTGTAGTTGGGGTGAATGGTGCATTCATAAGCACTGAGGAATCGCGTTCCCATCTGCACACCGCAGGCACCCAGCATAAAGGCCGCCGCCATACCCCGTCCATCAGCAATGCCGCCGGCGGCAATGACCGGCAAGGTGGTAGCGTCACAAATTTGCGGAACCAGCACCATGGTGGTCAGTTCTCCCACATGGCCGCCGCTTTCTCCGCCCTCTGCAATCAACGCAGATGCTCCCAGCCGGGTCATCAGCTTTGCCATGGCCACGGAGGCAACCACGGGAATGACCCGAATGTCGGCTTCTTTCCAAGCCTTCATGTACTTGGAGGGATTCCCGGCACCGGTGGTAACCACCGGAACTTTCTCCTCCACCACCACCTGTGCCACATCATCGGCAAAGGGGCTCATGAGCATAATGTTCACACCAATGGGCTTTTCCGTCAGGGATCTGGCAATACGGATCTGCTCCCGAACATAATCCCCGGGAGCGTTGCCGGCGGCAATAATGCCCAGGCCGCCGCCGCCCGAAACGGCAGCGGCCAGTTTGCCGTCAGCGATCCAGGCCATACCGCCCTGAAATACCGGGTAAGTAATTCCCAGCATATCACAAATCGCAGACCGGATCATAATTTACCCCTGCTTGCTCTGGATGAATTTGTCCAGATCTCCCACGGTGGACACGGGCTGATCCAGCTCAATTTCAATCTTCAGTTCATCTTCCAGATTCATGAGCAATTCTACGGTATCCAGAGAGTCAATGCCCAATTCGGTAAAAGTGCTCTCAGGCTTAACGGCTGAAACCTCACAGCCGACACGGTCGGCGATTACTTTTGCAATTGCTTCAAAATACATAAAAATGCCTCCAAATTCTATTGCGCAGTCTTGCTGCTTGCTGTGGCCCATTATACCCGCCCCCTGTTCCCCATGGATTCCCTCACAGTTCCAAAAGCGTTCCTCATTTGTGAAATAAATTTGAATAATTTGTTTCACCAGGAGCCAAACTAGAAAATCAGCGAAATTTTGAAAAAAATACTGCGGGCCTTAAACAAAATTTAAGAAGTATTTTTCATATTACTGTAACTTTTTACCGCTAAATATCGTCTATTATAATAAGCAACTTCACTTGGTAACCATTCAAACTGTCTACGATGATATTTTTCGCATTTCAGGAGTTTTTTCATGAAGAAAGACAACCAAAAAATACACTTTTCAAAACCCGGTAAATACGCCGCTTCCTCTTCTTTCTCCCGCTGGATGGGTATTTTGCTTGGATTGGCGGCTGTAGCGGCGTTCGTCATTGGCGGAGCGGCTGCAGGTTTGTTCCATGGTGGAGGCAATCAGAGAGATCTTCCCATGACGCAAATCTCCCAGCCCACCGAAACCCAGCCTGCTCCGGAGCCGGTTCAGCCAGAGCCGCTTCCCTGGAATCTGACTTTGGTCAATCCGGATCACCCCATATCGGAAGATTTCCAGGCGCCGGAGCTGACCGAGCTGATTAACGACCAGTCCTTTGACACCCGGGCTTATCCTTACCTGCAGGAGATGATGGACGACGCCAGAGCGGAAGGTTACCGCCCCTTAATCTGTTCCTCCTTCCGGACATGGGAGGATCAGACCTGGCTGTTTGATCGGAAGGTCAAATCCTGTATCGAACTGGGGATGGCTCCGTCCCAGGCCCAGACCGAAGCCGCTATCTGGGTTGCCAAACCGGGAACCAGCGAACACCAGCTGGGATTGGCGGTGGATATCGTATCCATGCAGTACCAGGTTCTGGATGATGCCCAGGCGGATACGCCGTTGCAGCAGTGGCTGATGGCCCATTGTTGGGAATACGGCTTCATTTTGCGCTATCCCCAGGATAAGACGGAGATTACCAAAATCGGTTTTGAGCCGTGGCACTACCGTTATGTGGGAAAAGAAGCCGCCAAGGCCATTACCGAAGCCGGAATCTGCCTGGAGGAATATCTGGAAGAGTACTATCCGGAAAATGTCATCACCACCAGCAGCACGCCAATATAAGTTCAGCCGCCCGCGAGAGCAATTCCCGCGGGCGGCTTTTTATGTTTCTTTCTGTTCGCTCAGATCCTGCAAAAGCTGCTGCAGAAACAATTCTGCCGCTTTGGAGAAAATCTGATACTTTTTCCAAACCAAATACATCCCAAGCTCCAGCCGGGGTTTCAGCGGCCGGTAGCACAGCGTGCTTCCCGTGGTGTTAATCAGCTTGTCCAGGGTAAAGGCGTATCCCATTCCCTCATCTACCATCAAAGAGGCATTGTAAATCAAATTATATGTGGCAACGGTATGCAGCTGGGAAGGGTCTTTGCCCAGCCAATGATACAGGCCGCCCTTGTTCCCCACCTGGCGGGACAGAATCAAAGGTTTATCCCACAAATCCTGTGGTGAAATTGCATCTTTTTGAGCCAGCGGGCTGCTGCGCTGCATCAAAATACCCCAGACATCCTTCATGGGAAGCTCCATGTACTGATACTTCGTCTTGTCAATGTCTCCCAGCAAAATACCGAAATCCAGCAACCCCTTGTCCAGACGCTCGCAGACATCCATGGCATCTCCGCTGACCACATGAAAATACACGTCCGGGTAGCGTTTCCCAAACCGGGTAGCTGTCTGGGCGATCTGCCGCATGGCATCGGTCTCCCCGGTGCCGATGTAAATATCTCCGCCCACGGTATCGTTGGACTGCATAACCTCTTTTTCCGTCCGCCCCACCAAGTCCAGAATTTCCTGAGCCCGTTTGCGCAGGAGCATGCCGTCTTCCGTCAGGGTGATTTTTCGGTTTCCCCGAATCATCAGCTGTTTCCCCAGTTCTTCTTCCAGCTCTCTGAGCTGTCGGGACAAGGTGGGCTGGGTCAGATTCAGCGACTGGGCTGCGGCCGATATGTTTTGCTCTCGCGCCACAGCCAGAAAATATTGTAATACGCGCAATTCCATGCAAACACCTCCTGATGATAGAATACCCTATTTTACTATGCTTTTCAAGCATAGATAAATATTCATTCAAAGTATTTGCTATTGTTGGTAGTGCAGTGATACAATAAGGGCACAGAGAAGCAGCCCATGGCTGAACCGGTCCGGCAGGAAGAAGCCCGGATCGTTCCCATTTGTTTCAGGAGGAAACCATGACACAAATTGAAAATCAAGCTTATGATATGGAGCGGGCGCTTTACGGGCAGCAAGACCTGATTCTGAAAAACTGCGCCTTTGACGGCCCGGCCGACGGGGAAAGCGCTTTGAAAGAATGCCGAAACATACAGGCGGAACATTGTCTGTGCAACCTCCGCTACCCTTTCTGGCATGACCACAACCTGCGGCTTTCGCAGTGCGAGCTGACACCAGCCTGCCGGGCAGCACTGTGGTACTCTGAGGACGTAACCATTGCGGGTACGAAACTTCATGGAATCAAGGCCCTGCGGGAATGCCGCAATGTGACCATCACGGACTGTGATATCCGCTCGGCTGAGTTTGGCTGGTCGGTGCGGGATCTGCTTATGACCCAGTGCCAGGCAGAAAGTGAGTATTTTCTGATGCGGGGAGAAAATCTGCATCTTTGTGACGTTCAGTTTCAGGGAAAATACTCCTTCCAGTACACCCAGAATGTCACCATTGAGAACGCAAATCTTGACACCAAGGACGCATTCTGGCATGCCCGCAACGTGACCGTGAAAAACAGCATGGTCAAAGGCGAGTACCTGGCCTGGTATTCCGACGGTCTGACCCTCATCAACTGCACAATCATCGGTACCCAGCCCTTTTGCTACTGCAAAAACCTGACTTTGATTGACTGCGAAATGCTGGAAACCGACTTGTGCTTTGAAAAATCCCAAGTAAACGCCACCATCACCACAGACGTAATCAGCATCAAAAATCCCCTGTCCGGCACCATTTCTCTGCCGTCGGTGGGAGGAGTGATTCTGGATGATCCCAACGCAAAGGCAGCGATTGTACTTCAAGGGGCACCTGCCGCGGCAGAGCCCATCACAACACACTGAAAAGAGGTAAAAAGTATGAGCAAAAAAGTTCTTGTAATCTCCACCAGCCCCAGAAAGGGCAGCAATTCCGACCAGCTGGCAGAGGATTTTATCCGTGGTGCTCAGCAATCCGGAAACACCGTAGAAAAAGTCACCCTTCGGGACAAGACCATTGGGTTCTGCAAAGGATGCCTGTCTTGTATCCGTACCCAGCGCTGTGTCATTGCGGATGATGCCAATGCCATCGTGGAGAAAATGTTAAACAGCGATGTGATCGTTTTTGCAACTCCCATTTACTACTATGAAATGTCCGGTCAGATGAAAACCATGCTGGACCGCTCCAATCCGCTGTATGGCTCTGATTACCAATTCCGGGATATCTACCTGCTGACTGCCGCAGCAGAAGACGAGAGCAGCACCCCGGAAGGGGCGATTCATGGTCTGCAAGGCTGGATTGCCTGCTTTGAAAAAGCCCGGCTGGCCGGAACCGTATTTGCCGGCGGTGTGAATGCCCCCGGCGAAATCCAGAACCACCCCGCCCGGAAAGAGGCCTTTGACATGGGCGCATCCATTCGATAAAGGAGGTCATTTTATGGAAGAGCAGCTGGATCTGACGAAAGAATGGGATAAAACCTTTCCCCAAAGTCCGAATGTGATCCACCGGAAGGTTACCTTTCACAACCGCTATGGCATAACCCTGGCGGGCGATCTCTACACTCCCAAAAATGCAGCGCAGAAACTGCCTGCCATTGCGGTTTGCGGTCCCTTCGGTGCCGTCAAAGAGCAGTCCTCCGGGCTGTATGCCCAGGAGATGGCGGAGCGGGGATTTCTGACCCTGGCCTTTGACCCTTCCTTTACCGGAGAAAGCGGGGGAATGCCCCGCTATGTGGCTTCCCCGGATATCAACACGGAGGACTTTCAAGCGGCAGTAGACTTTCTGTCCGTTCAGGATAACGTTGACCCGGAGCAAATCGGCATCATCGGTATCTGCGGTTGGGGCGGCATGGCGCTCAATGCCGCCGCCATCGATACCCGAATCAAGGCAACGGTTACCGCAACCATGTACGATATGACAAGAGTCAACGCCAAGGGATATTTTGACGCCGAAGACAGCGAGCAAGCCCGTCAGGAAAAGCGCAAAGCCCTCAATGCCCAGAGAACAATGGATTATAAAACTGGAACCTATGCCAGAGCCGGCGGCGTGGTGGATCCCCTGCCGGAGGATGCACCGTTCTTTGTCAAGGATTACTATGACTATTACAAAACCAAACGGGGCTATCACAGCCGGAGTCTGAATTCCAACGACGGCTGGAATGTGACCTCTTCCCTGTCCTTCCTGAATATGCCCATTTTGCAGTACTGTCAGGAAATCCGCAGCGCTGTGCTGATGATCCACGGCGAAAAGGCCCATTCCTGCTATTTCAGCAAGGATGCCTTCCAGAAGCTGACCGGGGATAACAAGGAGCTGCTGATCATCCCCGGTGCCGTCCACACGGATCTGTATGATCGGAAGGATATCATTCCCTTTGACAAAATGGAAGCCTTCTTCCGGCGGTATCTCAGATGAAGCATCTTTACAGAAAGAGATGGCCGGTGCTGTTGGTGCTGCTGTCCTGTTTGGCATTGTGTGCCTGTGCAGAAGACCACACCCGCCAGGAAACGGCACCCTCTGCCACGGCCTCGACCGTTCAGACAAGTGAACCAAAGGAGGAATCGATTTTGAAAATCAGCATTGGTGAGCAGGAACTGGATGCGGTTTTTGCAGACAATCCTTCCGCAGAAGCATTCCGGCAGCTGCTGCAGCAGGGACCGGTGACGGTAGAAATGACGGATTACGGCGGCTTTGAGAAAGTTGGCCCCTTGGGTACATCCATCACTACCAGCGATACCCGGATTACAACGGAGCCGGGAGATGTCATTCTCTACCAGGGAAATCAAATCACCATCTATTATGGCACCAACACCTGGAATTTTACCAGGCTTGCCAAGATTCGCGACACCACTGACCTGAAAGAGAAGCTGGGAGAAGGCCGTGTCCAGGTAACCTTTTCTTTGGAAGCGGAGGAATAACCGATGGCAGAAGTATCGGACACCTGGGGGACGCTGTATCAGAACCTGCTGGATGCCGGGTGTGACTGCAGCACCGCAAATGCGTGTCTTGCTTTACTCCGGCAAAACAAAACCGCAGAACTTCGTCAGCTGCTTTCCAGCTATCGGTTCTGCCTGATGGATGATCTGCACGATCAACAGAGGAAAATTGACTGTCTGGACTTTTTGCTCTACCGATTGGAAAAAGGTTTGATGGGAAAATAAACGCATTTACATGACAGGAGGAATGATTTATGGCTGTAAAACAAACGGCAGGACGGGATGTATTGGGAGAATTCGCCCCGAAATTTGCCCAGCTGAACGATGATGTTTTGTTCGGGGAAGTATGGAGCCGGGAGGGTCTGCTTTCTTTGCGGGATCGGTGTCTGGTAACGGTGGTGTCTTTGATGTCCCAGGGATTGATTGACGATTCTTTCCGGTATCATCTGATGAATGCAAAAAAGAATGGCATCACCAGAACCGAAATGGCGGAAATCCTAACCCACGCCGCTTTCTACGCCGGTTGGCCAAAAGCCTGGGCTGCATTTCACATGGCAAAAGATGTGTATTCCACCGGCAGTGAGGATGACGAAAAGGCAGCCCACCAAAACGCCATGATTTTCCCCATTGGTCAGCCCAATACAGGATTTTCCCAGTATTTTACCGGAGAAAGCTTCCTGGCACCCCTGTCGGTAAACCAGGTTGGTATCTACAATGTAACCTTCGCTCCCAAATGCCGGAACAACTGGCATATCCATCAGGCAAGCCACGGGGGCGGACAGATTCTCATCTGCGTGGCCGGTGAAGGGTACTACCAGGAATGGGGCAAACCGGCACAGCGTCTGGTTCCCGGCGATGTGGTCAATATTCCCACGGGGGTGAAGCATTGGCACGGTGCAGGGCCGGAGTGCTGGTTTTCTCACCTTGCGGTGGAAGTTCCGGGAGAAAACTGCGCCAATCAGTGGCTGGAGCCGGTCACCGATGCCCAGTACCAGGCTTTGGACTGAAAATAAAACAAGCGCCGGCTTCCGGTGGCAGGTTTCACAACCGCACCGAAAGCCGGCGTATTCTCTGTTTTTGGGGGTAACATTACCTCGCGGAGCCTTTTTCTGACTGGAAAAGGCTTTCATTTCAAGGAGGACACGTCTCCGTGATCCCCGCACCAGCCGCATTCCCAACGGTTTCCCCGCAGGATAACCGGACTGCCGCAATGGGGGCAGCGGCGGCTTACACCCTTTCCCCGCTGGTCTGCATTCTCAGAATTGCGGAACATTTCACCCAAAATGGTGAGCACCACCACAAACACAACACCCAGAACCAGCGGCAGGGCGATGTTTTCCGTCAACACCGTCAAAATCAGCGTAACCAGGAAAAAAGCAGCAGCAATCCAATAAAACAATCCGATCTCCTCCATTTGCGTTTTATCAAAGGGAAGTTTTCTTCATTGTAGCATTGTTCATTGGAAATGGCAAGGCAGTTTCCTTTTCAGGCCGGGTCAGTTGGATTTGATGGCCTCCAGTGCAGAAATCTGCACCGCTTTATTTGCCGGATAGTATCCCGATCCCAGGCCGATGCCAACGGAAAATACAATGGCCGACAAAAGCAGCCAGGGCGGTACCACACAGACCCGTGTCACGGATTCACTTCCTGCAATCGCCGCCCAGAGGTACTCCGGTGTGGGCGGCATGCCGAAGGAAATCAGATTGATAACCACGGCGATCATCATACTGATCACGCTTCCCACAATGCCGCCCAGCAGGCCAATGGCACCGGCTTCCGACAAGAACAAAATGCGGATATCCCGGACATAGCAGCCTAAGGACTTCATAATTCCGATTTCCCGGGTACGCTCAGAAATGGACATAATCATGGTATTGGTAATTCCCAGTGCCGCCACAAACAAGGAGATACCGCCCAGTCCGCCCAGCATCATCTGCTTCTGACGGGCTTCCCGCTCCATAGGTTCCCGGATACTTTCCATGGAGGAGGTGGAAAAGTTCATCTGGCGAATCTGTTTTTCCACTTCCGTCACTTTGGTAATGTCGGATACCTTTACCAGGACGGTTTTATAACCGGCATCCCGCTTTCCCGGCTCCTGAAGCTGCTCCA